>JBBSQZ010000090.1:0-11636 GCA_038243565.1 Rhodothermales bacterium
AGGTCGATGACGTGCGCCGCGGCAAACGGCACGCGAGAGAGGACGGCGTTGCCGAGCTCGCCGCGGCGGTGCTGCCGCGTCACGCCGAAGGCGAGGTGCAGCCCGAGGCGCTGCGCGACGTCGCGCAGCGGGCACGCGTCGCCGGTCGGCCGCAGCACCTCCTGAAGGGCGATGACGTCGGCGTCGAGCTCAGCGAGGACGTCGTAGGCTTTCTCGGGGTCGTAGGCGCGCCCGCCGCGGACGCCCGCCCAGCGGTGCACGTTGTACGACGCGACGCGGATCGGGCCGTCGGGCGGGGCCGAGGCGCCGGGCGGCGCCGCGATGATCTCGGAGAGGTACGGCCGCTCAGGCCACAGGATCGACACAGCGGGGGGCGCGGCGGGGCCGGCGCGGTTCTGCGGTGAAGACGGCACCGGCCCGCAACGCGATCCCGCGCCCGCCGTTATCCTCCCTCAACCCCACCCCGAACATCCCGATGGACCGACTTCAGTGCAAGGCCTGCGGCTCGCTCTCGATGCTCCCGATGGAGCTCGAGGAGGCCGAAGCCGAGGCCGAGGGCCTCCACCTGCTCGACGAGCACGAGGCGCGCTTCTTCACCTGCCACGTCTGCGGCGACAACTGGCTCTCCGTGCGCCGCGTCGAGTCCGGCGACTGCCGCATCACGTTCGTCCACCAGATGGGCCTCCAGCCGCTCTTGAAGCGGACGGCCCAGATGTCGACGCCGGTCGTCCTCACCGAGGCGACGGTCGAGCACTGGGACTACTTCCTCGGCGAGGAGGAGGTCGACGAGGACGAGTGGCGCGGGCGCCTCGACGAGCGCCGCCAGACGCTCCGCTCGATCGCGTCCAACTGATGCCCGGACGGACGGAATAGAACGCGAGGCGCGTCCCACACCGGGGCGCGCCTCGCTCATGTCTGGCCGATTCCGGCTACTGCGCGCTCGGCGCCGGCAGTGCGACACCCGCCATCAGCGCCATCACGTCCGCGCGCCGCGCCGCCCACACGGCGGCGGGCGCCTGCGCCTGGACGGCCCAGAACGTGCGCCCGCGCTGGAAGAAGGCCGTCGCGCCGCCCGTTCCCGCGCCGACCGTCTCGAAGGCGGCGAGCGCCCCGCCGACGGGCGCCGGCCCGACCGGGCGCGTCCCGTTGTAGCCGCGCGCCGTCCGGCCGGAGCGCCACTGCTGCTCCTCGGCCGGGTTCAGCCCGACGACCTGCTCGACGCGCAGCGTCGCCCCGGCGAGCGGGCCGGACGTGGCGCGGAAGGCATAGAGCGCGCTCGCCGGCAGGCGCGACTCGTCCACGACGGCGGGCTCGTCCCAGCCGGGCGGCAGCGTCACGCGCAGGCCGGTGCGGCCGAAGACGCTCAGCGCCGAGGCGCCGGGCGCGGGCTGGACGACGGCGGTCGCCTCGGCTGGCGGCATGTCCTCGCTCGGCTCCGAGACGACCGGCGCCTCGGCGGCGCGGACGTCCGACGGCTGCGCGGCGGCGGGCGTCGGCCACGGGCGGCTGAGGATGCGCCGCGTCGGGCGCTGCGCCTCGGCCGAGGCCGGGAGCAGGGCGAGAACGAGCAGCGCGGCGGCGAGGCGGGCCATGAGACGCATCAGAAGGAGTCGTCCCAGTATCGCCCGCCGGGGCGAGGGCTTTAGGAGGGCATCGGCCAACGGGAAATGCAGAGGACGGAAGGCAGAAGGCAGAAAAGCGCAGTTGCTTCCGTCTTCCGCCTTACAGCCCAAATCCGTCGCCGCCGGTGTCCGGCTGCTGCTGGTCGCGGGGGCGCCGCGGCTGGCCCGAGCCGAACGAGTACGTCAGCGTCGCCGAGACCTGCTGGATCTGCGGGTCGCGGACGCCCACGAGGCGCACGCCGTTGCGGTTGGACGAGTACTCGAAGCGCGCCGTGTCGAAGAGGTCGTTGACGCGCGCCGAGAGCTGGAGCTGGTCCGTGATCTTCTGCGACAGGCCGAGCGAGGCGAAGCCGAAGCCCGAGATGCGGCCGTCCTCGACGTCCTGCGGTGCGCGGTAGAAGCCGAAGAACTGGAGGTCCGTGCCGCGGCGCACCTTCACCTGGAGGCTCGTCCGGCCCGAGTACGACGTCGCGTTGGAGCCCAGCCCGGTCTCGACCGAGCCGCCGTCGACGACCGTCTTCGCGACCGTCCCCGAGACGAAGCCGCGGACGCGGCCGCCGAGCAGGCTCGCGAGCAGCGTCACGTCGGCGCCGTAGGAGTTCTGCGAGTCGAGGTTCTGCGACGTCTGGACGGTCACGCCGGTCGCGGGATCGGTGATGAAGCGGCGGCGGACGACGTCGGTCGTGTGGCGGAAGAACGGCGTCGCGGTGAGGAAGTACTTGTACTGGAACGTCGCCTCGTAGGCGTTTGTGTATTCGGGGCGCAGCTGCGGGTTGCCGAGGCGCACGTTGAGGGTGTCCTCATAGGTCGGGAACGGGCTGAGGCTGCGCGAGCGCGGCCGCTCGATGCGCCGCGAGTAGGACGCCTTGACGAGCGAGCCGGGGCCGAAGGTGTACGTCGCGAAGGCGCTCGGGAAGAGGCTCTGGTAGCTCTGGCGCGTGTTCGTGAAGTCGATGCCGAAGTCGCCGATGACCGGCGGCACGTCGCCGACGAGCGAGAAGTCGCGCGTGGCGGCCTCGGCGCGGAGGCCGGCCTGCACGCCGAGCGGCCCGAACTCGCGGCCGCCCTGGACATACGCCGCGTAGACGGCCTCGTCGTAGTCGAACGTGTTGGTGCGCGTCGGGTCGTTGACGAAGGCGCCGCCGGCCTGGCGCTCGTAGTCGAGGTCCGAGCCGATGGTGCGCTGCGTGACCTTGGCGCCGGTCTCGAGGCGGACGGTGCCGAGCGGGCGCGAGTAGTCGGCCTGGAGGTACGTCTCGCGCGAGGAGTCGTCTGCACCTGTCCGCGCGAGGTCGGTAACGGCGAGCGGGTCGAGGTCCGTGATAAGGTTTGCCTCGTCACCGTTGTTGAGCGACGAGCGGAGCTCGACGGCGAGCTCGTGGGCGCCCGTCGCGCCTCGCCCGCCGCCCGAGCCGCCGCCTCCGCCGTGGCCGCCGCGCCCGCCGAAGCCGCCGCCGGGCGTCGCGGCGGCGTTGCCGGCCGGCGCCGCGGCGCGGTCGAACTGCCGGCGGAAGACGAGCGCGCCGTCGAGGTTGACGCTGTTCCCGTCGCCGTCCGAGAGGCGCTGCGTGCGCGTGTCGGGCACGCCGACGAACGAGTTGAGGTAGTTGACGGTGTTGAGCGAGGCGCTGGAGCCGATGCCGCCGGATCCCTCGAAGGCGACGGACGTGCTCGGCGAGAGGAGGTACGTCGCCGAGAGGCTCGAGAAGTGCGAGTTCCGGTTGCCCGTGTTGAGCAGGTCCTGGTTGATCGTCCGGTCGAGCGCGAAGTCCGTCAGCGTCGTGCCGAGGAACTCGGACTCCGCGTAGCGGAAGCCGTAGGACGCGTAGACGTCCCACGGGCCGGCCTGGTAGCTCACGTTGCCGCCGAGCTCGGCGTTGGGCTGCGAGCCGCCGCCGAAGGTGAGCCCGCCCGAGAGGCCGCGGTCTGTGCCCTCGGCGAGCACGATGTTGAGGATGCCCGACATGCCGTCCGGGTCGTAGCGCGCGCTCGGGTTGGGGACGACCTCGACGCGCGAGACGCGGTTCGCCGGGATCTGGCGCAGCAGCGCCGCGAGCTGGGCGCCGCGGACCGGCACGGGCCGGCCGTTGATCTGCACGACGACGTTCTGGTTGCCGCGCAGCGCGACCGCGCCGTCGGTGTCGACCTCGACCGAGGGCAGCGTCTGGAGCGTCTCGAGGACCGAGCCGCCCGTCGTGACGGCCTGGTCCGCGACGTTGTAGACCGTCCGGTCTGCGCGCTGCTCGACGAACTCGCGCTGCCCGACGACCTCGGCCGCGCCGAGCGTGCCGGCGTCCTCGGTGAGGCGTAGCGTGTCGAGCGCCGTCGTCTGGCTGGCCGTGACGGCGACGCCGCGCAGGCGCAGCGTCTGGTAGCCGACGAAGCTCACGCGGACCTGGTAGCGCCCCGGGCGCACGCTCTCGACGCGGAACGCGCCGTCGAGGTCGGCCGCGGCGCCGGTGACGAAGCTCGAGTCGCGGTCGGCGTAGACGGCGGCCGTGGCCGAGGGCAGCGTCTCCCCCGTCAGGGCGTCGACGGCGACGCCGGTGATGGTGCCGCCGAAGCCGGCCGGCATGCCGCCGGGCATGCCGGGGGTCTGGGCGGAGGTGGAAAAGCTGACGAGCGCGAGCGCTGCGGCGAGGGAGAACCGGAGGAGCACGAGATGCGGGGGAAGGGCGGGAAGGGCTGCCAACGGTTTAGCAGCCGCAAGGGTGCGCGGAATACCGACCTGACACAAAATCAACGCAACTCGCCGGCGGTCGGGCGCCCGGCGGCCTCGACGGGCCGTTCGCGCGCGTGGCGCCGCGGCGGCCGCGGGACGCTAGCTTGCCGGCCCCCCGCCCCCGGACCCGTGCGCCTGCTCCTTTCTGCCGCGGCACTTGCTGCGGCCCTCTCCGGCTGCGTGCCCTACGCCGTCGGCACGACGGCGGCGACCGTCCCGGAGCGCCGCGTCGAGCCGAGCGGCGTCGTCCAGATCACGTCTGCCCGCCGCGACCTCGACCGGGGCGACGGGCCGTCGAGCCCGGCCGTATCGCTCGGCAACGAGGCGCGCCTCGGCCTCGACGCGCGCACCGACGTCGGCGTCCGGCTGACGGGCTTCGGCGGCGTCACGGCCAGCGTGAAGCGGCGCCTCTCGGGGCGCGGCGACTCGGGCACGGCGATCATGCTCGGCGCGGGCATCGTCGGCGCGAGCCACGTCCACACCGAGGCCACGTTCATCGTCTCGCGCGACCACCTCGGCGGGCGCCTCGGGCAGCTCGTCGGGCCGCGCGTGGCGCCGTACGGCGGGCTGCGGTTCCAGGACCTCGCGCCGTTCGCGTCGGACGCGCTCAACACGCCGCCGGCCGTCGGCGCCTTCCTCGGGGCGCGCCTCGGCTGGCCGGACCTCGCCATCAGCCCCGAGATCGGCGTCTTCTACAGCCCGACCGACATCTACGGCGAGCGGTCCGTGATCGTCGTGCCGTCGGTGACGGTCCGCGGCGACCGCCTGCGCCGCGCGCTCGGCCTCTGACGCTTCGGGAATCTGCCGGCCGCGCAACACCTCGCGCGGCGCCCCGTCAGAGCCCGCACGTTCGGCCCGCTTCTCTCGCTATCCACGTATGCGCCCGCTCTCGTGCTCACCCTACCACCTGTCATTGCGAGCGAAGCGAAGCAATCTCGACACGCAGCGTACGGACCCTCGGGATTGCCGCGCCGCGTCGCTCCTCGCAAGGACAGCTAAGGTGGAGCGCCGACTGCGTGTGATGAGTGCTCTGGCGCTGGTCGTCGTGGCCGGGAGCGCCCACGCACAGACGGCGCCGGACACGTCGGCCGCGTTCGTCGCGGCGCCCGCGGCAGTCGTCCCGCTGACGCTCCCGGACGCCGTCCGGCTCGCGCTCCTGCGGAGCCCGGACCTCGAGCGCGCCGGCTACACCGTCGCCCAGCGGGCGCTCGACGTGCGTGAGGCGGAGGCCGCCGGCGACCCGGCGCTGAGCGTCTCGGTCGGCCCGACGCTGCGCCTCTCCAGGACCTACGGGACCAACTTCTTCGGCATCCCGCAGCCCGGCGACTCGCTCGGCGCCGTCACCCTCGGCGTCGGCAACCGGGTCGTCTTCGGCGTCTCGGCGGGCGTCAACCTGGACCTGCCGATCCTCGACGGCGGCGTGCGGCGCGCCAACCGCGAGGCCGCCGCACGCATCCTCGACGCGGCGCGGCTCGACCTCAGCCGGACCGCCGAGGACGTCGCGCGCCTCGCCGCGGCGCAGTACGTCCAGGCGCTCCAGTCCGACGCGCTCGTCTCCGTCGAGGACACGAGCCTCGCTGCGGACCGCGCGCTGCTCCGCCGCGTCCAGGCCGAGTACGACGTCGGCAACCGCGACATCGGCGACGTGCTCCAGCAGCAGGCCGCCATCGCGCAGGGCGAGGTGCGCCTCGCGACGGTGCGGCGCAACGCGGCCGTCGCGCGCCTCGGCCTGCGGCAGTCGCTGCGCCTGCCTCCCGGCACCGAACTCGCCCTCGACCCGTCGGCCGCCGGCGACATCCCGCTCCCGTCGCTCGACGTGCCCGCGCTCGTCGCCCGGGCGTTCCGGGAGCGGACCGACCTCACGGCGCAGGCCGTCCGCATCGAGGCGGCGCGCTTCGACGTGCGCGCGGCGCGCGCCGGGCGGGCGCCGAACCTGTCGCTCGGCGCGCAGGCCGGCACGAGCTACTCGTCGTTCGACGACAACCGCGGCGCCTTCGGCCAGGTGTTCGACGTCAACCCGAACTCGAGCGTCGGGCTGACGCTCGCCGTGCCGATCCTCGACCGCGGGCGCACGCGCCGCGCCGTCGAGCGGGCCGAGGTTGCCGTGGCCGACAACGGCGCGTTCCTCGAGCAGCGCCAGCTCCAGGTCGCGTCGGACGTCGAGACGGCCGTCCTCGACGTCGTCGCGGCGCAGGCGCGCCTCGACGCGTCCGAGGCCGGCGTCGCGGCTGCCCGCCAGGCGCTCGCCGCCAACGAGGCGCGCTACCGCGTCGGCGCCGGCGTCTTCCTCGACGTCTTGGACGCGCGCCGCCAGCTCGTCCGCGCCGCGTCCGACGCCGCGACGGCCCGCTTCGACCTCCTGCTCGCCCGCATCGCCGTCGCCTACCAGACCGGTGCCCTCGGCGCCGCCCTCGTCGGCCGGTAAGACGCGGCCATTTGCTCACACATCTCACTCAATCAACGTCATCCCCGCGCAGGCGGGGATCCATCTGTGAACCGGCAAAACGTTCGTCAGGCCGATGGATTCCCGCCTTCGCGGGAATGACGGTGTAGGAAGAGGCCGGCTCGCTCGGGCGCCGTGACGCATCCGAGCCGCCGACCTCCCGCATCCCTGCCCTCCATGAAGCGGTTTCTCCGCCCCCGGAATCTGATCATCGCGGCCGTCGTGCTCGTCGTGGCCGTGCTCGCCGTGCGCGGGTGCAGCTCCGACGACGCGGACAAGCCGCCGTACGAGACGGCCGAGGCGGCCCTCGGCAACCTCCGCTCGACCGTCTCGGCGACGGGCACGCTCGGCGCCGTCGGCACCGTCGACGTCGGCACGCAGGTCTCGGGCACCGTGAACCGCGTGCTCGTGGACTTCAACGACACCGTCCAGAAGGGCGAGCTGCTCGCCGTGATCGACACCGATCTCCTCGACGCGGCCGTGCGCGACGCGCAGTCCGGCATCGCCCGGGCGACGGCCGGCGTGCAGCAGTCCGAGAGCGGCGTCGCGACGGCGCGGGCCGGCGTGGCGCAGGCCGAGGCGCAGCTCGCGCAGAGCCAGGCCCAGCGCGCCGAGGCGCAGGCGGCGCTCGCGCGCAGCCAGCCGCTCGTGGCGCAGGGGTACCTCTCGGCGCGCGAGTTCGTCCCGCTCCAGACCGCCGCGGCGAGCGCCGAGGGCGGCGTCCGCGCCGCGCGCAGCGCTGTCGAGTCCGCGCGGAGCAATGTGGCGGCGGCGCAGGCGGGCGTCGCACAGGCCCGCGCCGGCGTCGTCTCGGCGCAGGAGGGGGTGCGGAAGGCGCGCAAGAACCGCCAGAACGCCGAGATCCGCGCGCCGATCGCGGGCGTCGTCATCCAGCGCTCGATCGACGCCGGCCAGACCGTCGCCGCCAGCTTCTCGACGCCGAGCCTGTTCGTCATCGCCGAGAACCTCGACGAGATGGAGATCCTCGCGCAGGTCGACGAGTCCGACGTCGGCCGCATCGAGCAGGGCCAGCAGGTCGAGTTCACGGTCTCGGCGTACCCGGACCGCACGTTCCACGGCGTCGCCCGCGAGCGGCGGCTGAAGCCGGAGACGGTCCAGAACGTCGTCCTCTACACGGTCGTCGTGGCCGCCCAGAACGACGACGGCCTGCTGCTGCCGGGCATGACGGCGACGGTCGAGTTCGTCGTCGGCGGCGTCGAGGACGCCCTCCTCATCCCGGCGTCGGCGCTGCGCTACGAGCCGCCGGCCGACATCCGGACGGCCGCCCGCACGGCCCAGCGCGACTCGACCGCGGCCGACTCGGCGGCGACGCCGCCGGGCACGCGCCCGGGCTTCGCGCCGGACGTCGCCGAGGTCTGGACGCCCGTCGGCGGGAAGGACCCGACGGCGCTGCGGCCGGTCCTCGTCCGCGTCCTCGCCACGGACGGCACGCAGACGGCCATCGCGCCGCTCGACGCCTCGCAGGCCGACGTCGTCAAACGCGGCTTCACCATCGTCACGCGCACCAACGAGACCGAAGGCAGCGGCATCCGGGTCAACTGATGGCACCCGACCCGACCCTTTCCGACGCCGCAGCGCCCGTCATCGTCACGGTAGGCCTCGCCAAGACGTACCCCGGCGCCGAGCCGGTCCACGCCCTGCGCCCGCTGGACCTCGTGATCCACCGCGGCGAGTTCGTCGCCATCATGGGCGTCTCGGGCTCGGGCAAGAGCACGCTGATGAACCTGCTCGGCTGCCTCGACACGCCGACCGAGGGCTCGTACACGCTCGACGGCGTCGAGGTGGCGGACCTGAAGCGCGACGAGCGGGCGGACCTGCGCTCGCAGAAGCTCGGCTTCGTCTTCCAGGGCTTCAACCTGCTCGCCCGCACGACGGCCGTCGACAACGTGCTGCTGCCTCTTTTGTACGACCGGACGGGCCGCATCAAGAAGCCGCGCGAGCGGGCCGTCGAGGCGCTGACGCGCGTCGGCCTCGAGCACCGCCTGGACCACGTGCCGTCCGAGCTCTCGGGCGGGCAGCAGCAGCGCGTCGCCATCGCGCGCGCGCTCGTCAACGAGCCGGCCGTGCTGCTCGCCGACGAGCCCACGGGCAACCTCGACACGCGGACGACCGTCGAGGTGATGGCGCTCTTCCAGGACCTCAACGACGCCGGCATCACGATCCTCGTCGTGACGCACGAGCACGAGGTCTCGGAGTACTGCCGCCGCGTGGTCGAGCTCCGCGACGGCCGCCTCGTCCGCGACGAGCCCGTCGAGCACCGCCGCGACGCCCGTGCCGACATCGCCGCCCTCGACGCGCAGAAGGAGCCCGCCGGGGATGTTGGGAGATCGGATGTCCAGAGAGCGGCTGTTGAAAGCGCAGCCCCTCCGGTTTCTCCCACACCCACTACACCGTCATCCTGAGCTTGTCGAAGGATCTCGACGCTGCCGCGCGGGTCATCACGACCGGCAGTGAGTGGCTGGAAGGTCGGCGTCGAGATCCTTCGACTGCGCTCGCCGAGGGCTCGCTCCACTCAGGATGACGTTGGCTCTGGGCACGAGACGATGCGAGTGTCGCGGCGTTGCTCACTATTAAATACGATCCCATGAAGTGGAAAAAACTCTTTGCCGCGGCGCTCGACAGCATCCTCAAGAACCGGATGCGGAGCCTGCTCACGATGCTCGGCATCATCATCGGCGTCGGCGCCGTCGCCATCCTCGTGAGCCTCGGGCAGAGCGCGCAGGCGGCCATCGCGGACGAGATCGGCGGCCTCGGCGCCAACCTGCTCATCGTCACGCCCACTCGGAGCGACGACCGCGGCGTGCGCGGGCAAGCCGGCAACCAGAACGAGATCACGATGCGCGACGTGGCCGCGCTCCGCCAGCAGTCGACCGAACTGACCGACATCGCGCCAGCGACGTACGTCCAGTCGCAGGTCGTCGGCGGCATCGGCAACTGGCAGACGCAGGTCCAGGGCACGACGCCCGAGTACCTCACGGCCCGCAACTGGGCGGTCGCGCAGGGCACGGCGTTCACCGAGGCCGAGGTCGAGGGCCACGCCAAGGTGGCGCTGCTCGGCCAGACCGTCGCCGACGAGCTGTTCCCGGGCCAGAACCCGCTCGGCGCGCAGATCCGCATCCGCAACGTCCCGTTCCAGGTCATCGGCCTGCTCGAGGCGCGCGGCAGCGGCTTCGGCGGCGAGGACCAGGACGACGTCATCCTCGCCCCGATCACGACCGTCCAGGAGCGCTTGCGCGGCGACGAGACGGTCGATGTGCTGTGGGCGAGCGTCGCCACGGCGGACCGGACGGACGCGGCCGAGGCGGAGACGAAGTCCATCTTCCGGTCGCTCAACGACATCCGCGACCCCGGCCAGCAGGTCGTCCGCGTGCAGTCGCAGGCGTCCATCGCGGCCTTCGCGGACACGGCGCTGAAGCTGCTCACGGCCTTGCTCGGGGCGATCGCGGGCGTGTCGCTCGTCGTCGGCGGCATCGGCATCATGAACATCATGCTTGTCTCGGTGACGGAGCGGACGCGCGAGATCGGCATCCGCCTGGCCGTCGGCGCGCGCGGGGCAGACGTGCTCGGGCAGTTCCTGATCGAGGCCGTCCTGCTGTGCCTCTTCGGCGGGGCGCTCGGGACGCTGCTGGCCTTCGGCGTCGCCGCCGGCGTCTCGGCCGTGGCCCCGTTCAAGGTGACCGTCGGGCTGGACGTCGTCGCGCTGGCGTTCGCCTTCTCGGCCGCGATCGGCATCTTCTTCGGCTTCTACCCGGCTCGCAAGGCCGCGCGGCTGGACCCGATCGAGGCGCTCCGGCACGAGTAGGCGTCCGCTCCGGCGGCCGCCTCAGGTCTGCATGACGCCCATGCGGAAGGGCTCGATCTCCGGGTTGTGGTCCGCCATCTCGATGCCCGCTGAGATCCACGCCCGCGTCTCGGCGGGCTCGATGAGCGCGTCGACCCAGAGGCGGGCGGCGGCGTAGAGCGGGCGCGTCTGCTCGTCGTAGCGCGCCTCGATCTCCGCGAGGCGCGCGGCGCGGTCCGCCTCCGAGAGTTCCTGGCCGCGCTTCGAGAGCGTGCGCTCCTCGATGGAGAGGAGCGTCTTGGCGGCCTGCGCGCCGCCCATGACGGCGATCTGCGCCGTCGGCCAGGCGAGGAAGAGGCGCGGGTCGTAAGCGCGGCCGCAGAGCGCGTAGTTGCCCGCGCCGTACGAGTTGCCCATCACGACGGTGAACTTGGGCACGACCGAGTTGGCGACGGCCTGCACGAGCTTCGCGCCGTCCTTGATGATGCCGGACTGCTCGGCGCGCGTGCCGACCATGAAGCCCGTCACGTCCTGCAGGAAGAGAAGGGGGATGCGCTTCTGGTTGCACTGCATCACGAAGCGCGCCGCCTTGTCCGCCGCGTCGCCGTAGATGACGCCGCCGATCTGCATCTCGGACGCCTTGCCCTTGAGCGGCTCCGTCTTGACGACGAGGCGCTGGCTGGCGACGATGCCGACCGACCAGCCGTCGAGGCGGGCCGTCCCGCAGACGAGCGTCTTGCCGTAGCCCTGCTTGGCCTCCGTCCACGAGTCGGCGTCGACGATGCGGGCGATGACCTCGCGGACGTCGTAGGGCGTCTGCCGGCCCTGGGGGAAGACGGCGGCGATCTCGTCGGCGGGATAGGCCGGGGCGCGGGCCTCGGCGCGGGCGAAGCCGGCGCGCTGCGCCTCGGGGAGCTTCCCGAGCAGGTCGCGGATGGTCGCGAGGCACGTCGCGTCGTCCGGCATCTTGTAGTCGATCACGCCCGAGATGTCGGCCTGCGTCGTGGCGCCGCCGAGCGTCTCGGAGTCTGTCACCTCGCCGATGGC
>JBBSQZ010000091.1:0-11602 GCA_038243565.1 Rhodothermales bacterium
ATCCGCGACCGCGAGATCGCCCTCCAGGGCAGCCTCAACCCCAACCTCAGCGACTTCGGCGAGCGCTCCGACGCCCGCCAGTATGCCGGCGGCGCGACGGGCGACGCGTGGCGCTGTCCCTTCCACCGCCCATGACGACCGCCCAGACGTTCCACCTCGAGCCGCGCACCGGCTGCGCCTTCACCGTCGCCCCCGGCCAGCTCCTCCGCATCACGGACCCACTCGGCGAGCAGGTCTCGGACCTGACGAGCTTCGCCGCGGACGACCGCGCCGAGTGGCTCTCGTCGGGCCGCACCATCGACTACGCCAACACGATCTACCTCACGGCCGGCCACACGCTCTACTCGAACCGCAGCCGGCCCATGTGGACCGTCGTCGAGGACACCGTCGGGCGCCACGACTTCCTGCTCACGCCGTGCTCGCCGGACACCTTCCGGATCATCTACGGCGACGAGACGCCGCGGCCGAGCTGCTTCGCCAACCTCGTTCGGCACCTCGCGCCGTTCGGCATCGCGCCCGACGCCATCCCGACGACGCTCAACGTGTTCATGAACGTCGAGATCTCGCCGGGCGGCGAGCTGACCATCGGCCCGCCGCGCTCGCGCCCCGGCGACTACCTGCTGCTGCGCGCCGAGATGGACCTCGTCGTCGGCGTCACGGCCTGCTCGGCGGAGCTCTCGAACAACGGCTCGTTCAAGCCCATCGACGTGGCCGTGATGGACCCGGCGTGACGCCCTCTGAGCACGCGCGGCGGCGTCGCGGCGAGGCGCAGCACGCGCCCGCCGTAGCGGACGCCGCCCCGGCGCACGCGCGACGCGACGGCGAGCCAGCTGCACGCCGCCCGCTCGCCGAGCCACAGCGGCGCCCACAGCGGCGTGTCCGCGGGGAAGACGGCCGCGCCGCCGGCGCGCCGGCGCCCCACCTCGGCGAGCGCGACGGAGGCGGCGACGCCCGCACCGAGCAGCCGCCACCGCCGGCCCGCGACGGCCCAGGTGATGGCCGGCAGCAGCGCGAGCTGCACGGCCAGGCGCCGCGGGCGGGCGAACTCGTCGTACGCCTGCCGCACGCGCTGCCCGAGAAAGTGCGGCGCCTCGGGCGGCCGCCGCTCGACGAACACGTCGAGGGCGACGCACTCGGTCCCGCCGGCGGCGACGACCGTGCGGACGAGCTCGAGGTTCTCGAACAGCGCGCGCCCGTCGTAGCCGCCCGTCGCCAGCAGAGCCGAGCGGCGCACGGCGAGCGTGCCCGGCCAGTCGCCGCCCGTCGCCCGGTTGAGCAGCGCCCGCGCCGTGTCCCAGCGCGCGTGCCACGGCATCGGGAGGAACACGTTCTGCGGGCGAACGACGTGGGCCGCGCCCAGAAGCGACGCGACGGCCTCGAGCGACGCCGCGTCGTAGCGCACGTCGTCGTCGGCGATCACGACCCGCTCGTGGGAGGCGCGGCGCACGCCCGTGAGCACGCCGCCGACCTTGCCCATCGGCGTCGCGAGGTCCGCGTCGACGGGCAGGTGGCGGACGGCCGCGCCCCACGCGGCCGCGTGCGCGGCGAAGACGTCGGGCGCGGAGCCGTCCACGACGATCACCTCGGCGAGGCGCGCCGTCGCGGCGAGGTACGGCGTGAGGTCGGTCGCGGCGAGCGAGCGCGGCGCGCGCAGCGGGAGGACGTACGAGACGCGCACGGGCGGACGCCGAGTCGGCGAGGTGGGATCACGTGCCGAACAGGTCCGCGTGCGTCCCACATCGGACCAGCACGAGCTCCTCGGGCGAAACCGTATAGACCAGCAACCAGTCTGGCTCGACATGGCACTCGCGTGCTCCGCTGTACGCTTCCGAAAGGGCGTGGTCCCGAAGCCGACTCTCGAGTGGCTGATCCGCCACGAGTGCTTCGGCGATCACGCGAATCTTCTCCAGCGGCCGACCCTGCTTCTGTGCCCGCTTTGCGTCGCGCTTGAACTGACCGGTCTGGCGCAGAGAACGCCGGGCGTCAGGCATCGAGGTCTGCGAACAGGTCGTCCACCGAGTCGAGGGTCTCGAGCCCTTCGCCGCTCACCGCTTGCCGGATCGCCTCACGGGTGATCAGGCCTGGAAGGCGAACGTCGAATGGGAGACCGCCGTGGAGTTCGACCTGCCGGTAGAACAGCGTGATTGCCTGGCTGGCCGTCAGGCCGAGGTGCGAGAAGACGGACTCGGCCGCCTGCTTTACCTCGGGCTGGATGCGGGCCGTCACGGTTGCGGTTTTGGACATGTCGGGAAAGGGGGTGCGTGAAATGTAGGGTCAACGTCTGTGCGCTGGCCTGCGTGCGTCACCGTTTCTTGCGGCCGCTCTTGCCCGTCGGCTTGCGGGACCTGGCCTTCTTGCGGACGGCCCGGTCGTGCGCCGGCGCGGGCCGCGCCTCGGCGCCCTCGGCGCCGGGCCACGTCTCGAAGGTGAGGTCCACGCGCCGCGTCTCGACCTCGGCCGCCTCGAGCTTCACCCGGCACGCGTCGCCGACGCGGATGCGCCGGCCGGACGAGCGCCCGACGAGCGCGTAGCGCTTCGGGTCGTACTCCCAGAAGTCGCCCGGCATGTCGCGGACGTGCACGAGGCCCTCGACCAGCAGGTCCGAGAGCTGCACGAACACGCCGAACTTCGTCGCCCCGACGACGACGCCGTCGAACGACTCGCCGACGTGCTGCGCCGCGTACTCGACCTGCTTCAGGCGGACCGACTCGCGCTCGGCCTCGGTCGCCGCGCGCTCCTGGTCCGAGCAGTGCTTCGCCTGCGCCTCGAGCGCCTCGAGCGGGGCGGATGGCGCGCCGGCGTGGTAGCGCTTCAGCAGGCGGTGCGCGATGAGGTCCGGGTAGCGCCGGATGGGCGAGGTGAAGTGCGCGTAGTCGTCGAAGCCCAGGCCGAAGTGGCCGATGTTGTGCGGCGAGTAGACCGCTTTGGACATCGCCCGCACGGCCGCCTGCTCGATGATCGGCGCCTCGGGCGAGCCCTTGATCTGGGCGAGCATCGCGTTCAGCGCCTTGCGCTCGACGCTGCCCTCGGTCTGCTTCAGCGTGTACCCGAACGTTGCCACGTAGTCCGCCAGCGCCGCGATCCGCTCGCGGTCCGGCGCGTCGTGGATGCGGTAGATCATGGCCAGATTCCGCTCCGAGGCCCACTCCGCGACGGCGCGGTTGGCGAGCAGCATGAACTCCTCGATGAGCCGGTTCGCCGGCATCCGCTCCTTCGTGACGACCTCGACCGGCACGCCCTCGGCGTCGAGGCGCACGCGGACCTCGGGCACGTCGAAGTCGATGGCGCCCTCGCGCATCCGCTTCTCGGTGAGAATCACCGCGAGGCGGCCGGCGCGGCGGACCTCCTCGGCCAGCACGTCTACGGCGATGCTGCCCTGGTCCTCGGGCGTCGCGCCGTCGAGGACGGCCTGCGCCTGCTCGTACGAGAAGCGGTGGACCGAGTGCGTGACGGTCTCTTTGATGTCGTAACTGCTCACCGTCCCGTCCTTCTCGACGGTCATGATGCACGAGTAGGTGAGCTTGTCCTCGCGCGGGCGCAGCGAGCAGACGCCGTTCGAGAGCGCCTCGGGCAGCATCGGGATCGTCCGGTCGACGAGGTACGTGCTCGTGGCCCGGGCGTAGGCCTCGTCGTCCAGCGCTGTGCCCGGGCGGACGTAGTGGCTCACGTCGGCGATGTGGACGCCGACTTCGGTGCGGCCGTCGCCGAGGTCGCGGGTGTGGATGGCGTCGTCGAAGTCCTTGGCGTCGACCGGGTCGATGGTGTAGACCGGCGCGGCGCGCAGGTCGAGGCGCCGCGCGATCTCCTGCTTCGTGATGCCGGCGTCGATCTGCTCGGCCTCTTTCTCGACCTCCGGCGGGAAGTCGCCGTGGACGCCCATCGCGAGGGCCAGCGCGAGCACGTCCACGCCCGGCGCGTCGGCCTTGCCGAGGATCGAGAGCACGCGGCCCTCGGGCGACGCCTTCGGCCCGTCGAAGCGGTCGATCGACACGACGACCTTGTCGCCGGCCGTCGCGCCGTTCCAGTCGTCCTTCGCCACGTAGACGTCGTGCGGGATGCGGCGGTCGTCGGGCGTCACCCAGCCGGCCGCGCCCGAGGCGACGAACGTGCCGACGGTCTGCGCGTTGGCGCGCTCGAGGACCTCGACGATCTCGCCCTCGCGGTTCTGGTCCGGGTCCCGCTTCCCGCGCGTCGGCGCCGCGAGCGCGACGCGGACGCGGTCGCCGTTGAGGGCCGTCCGGAAGCGCGCGGCGCGGACGAACACGTCCTCGCCGCCGGCGTCCATCGCGACGAAGCCGAAGCCCTGCGGGTTGACCGAGAGCGTCCCGACGCCCTCCGCCTCGTGCGGCGCGGTGTGCTGCAACCGGCCTTTCACGACGTCGACGTCGCGCGCGTCGCGGAGCGCCTCGGTCGCCTCGAGGAGCGCCTGGTAGCGGCCGTGGTTCGAGACGCCGAGCGCCTTGCCGAGCTCGTGCGGGCGGTAGGCGCGGTCCGGGTGCGCCTTCAGGAAGGCGAGGATCTGGGTGCGGAAGAGGTCGGCGTCTCGGGACATGCGGAAGAGGGCGGAGAGAGGACGGACAACAGTCCTGCAGTGGAGGTCAGGCCGCGACGTTCTTCGGCTTTCCCGATCCAACAACACCGTCATCCCGCGCCGAAGGCCGGCGCAGCCCACGAAGCGAGCCCTCGGCGAGCGCAGTTGAGGGATCTCGACGCGGTGAATCTGACCGCAGCGGCTTCGGTGATGCGTCGAGATCCCTCGACAAGCTCGGGATGACGTTGATTTTAGACAGAATGGATGTCGGGATCCAGAACCTAACGGACCTGCCCCGGCGGTGGGGCCGTGGCCCGGCGCCTCGGGGCAGACGTGATCGCTCGGTCCTACCCGCGCGGGGCGGGCGCGGTTCGCGTCAGCCGGCCTCGGCGGCCGGGGCGGTGAGCGTGATGCGCGTGCCGCCGCCCGGCTCCGAAACGATGCACAGGCACCCGCCGGCGAGCTCGAGGCGCTCGCGGACGCTGAACAGGCCGAAGCCTGCCGCGCCGTCGCCGGACGAGTCCGGGTTGAAGCCGTCGCCGGTGTCCTCGACCACGACCACGACGTCGGCGCCCTGACGGGCGAGGCGGACCGTCGCCGCGCGCGTGCCGGCGTGCTTGACGATGTTGAACAGCAGCTTGCGGAGGGCCTGGTAGAGGAGCGCGCGGACGCCCGCCTCCGGCACGTCGACCGGGCCGTCGGCCTCGACCGTGACCTCCATCTGGTGCTGGTCGCGCTTCTGGTCCGCGAGCCAGCGGACGGTCGCCACGAAGTCCTCGGTCGCGATGGTCCGAGGCGGTCGCCCTCGGCGAGGAGGTTCTTGTTGGGCGGGATGACGTAGACGTGCCCCGGCTCCATCGAGACGGCCTCCGTCACCTGCGTGACGGGCAGCGGCAGGCTGTTCTGGAGGATGTCCGCGAGGCGGCTCTCCTCGGTCGGCGACAGGTGCAGGACGATGACGAAGGCGATGCCGTCGGTCTCGGGCAGGCCCGAGAAGAAGGCCTCGAGCGCCTCGACGCCGCCGGCCGAGGCGCCGATGCCCGCGACGACGAACGGGGTGTCGCTCGTAGACGTGTCGACCGGCTTGCCGTTGGTCGTGGGCTCCATGAGAGCGTGGGGAAGCCGGCTCGCACCGCTCGTGGAGCCGCAGCGTGTCAATTTATGGACGGACACGCGCGTCGGCACCTTCACCCATTCCGTCCACGCGCTCGGCACGCCCGCGGCGTTCTTTGAGGACGACGCCCCGCCCCCGACCCGATGCGCCCGCTCCTGCTCCTGCTCGCCCTCGCCGCCGTCGGCCCTGCCGCGGCGCAGCTGACGCCGCACGCCGAGGTCCGCCTCGTCGCCGACGCCGCGGCCGTCGCGCCGGGCGACTCGCTGTGGCTGGCGCTCCGGATCGCGGCCGAGGATGGCTGGCACGTCTACTGGTCCAACCCCGGCGACTCGGGCCTGCCCGTCCGTGTGGCGTGGACGCTGCCGCCGGGCGCGACGGCCGGCCCGCTGCTGTTCCCTGCGCCCGTCCGCATCGACCTTGGCGACCTCACGTCGTACGCGCACGAGGGCACGACGGACTTCCTGACGCGCGTCGCAGTCCCCGCCGGTGCCTCGGGCACGCTCGACATCGCGGGCGACGTGGCGTTCCTCATCTGCGCCGACGTCTGCCTGCCGGCCAAGGCGTCCGTCTCGCTGAGCGTTCCGGTCGCGGCTGAGACGCGCCGGACGGACGCGCTCGCCGGCGCTCTCGCCGCGCTCCCGCGCGCGCCGACGGGCTGGACGGCCGCGGCCGACGCCTCGGGCGCCGCGCTCCGCCTGCGTCTCGTCCCGCCGGGTGACTGGCCCGGCGACTGGTCCGAGGCGCAGTTCTTCCCCGACTCGGCCGGCGCGATCGTCTACGCCGCGCCGCAGACGTTCGCGCGGGACGGCGACGGCTGGGCCGCCGCGCTCACCGCCGGCACGACCATCCCGACGCGCCTGACGGGCGTGCTGACGGCTCCCGGCGCGCCGGCGGTCCGCGTCGAGGCGCCCGTCGCTGGCATGGCGTCCGCTCCGGGATCGGCCGCAGCGGGCGTCGGGCTGCTCGCGGCGCTGGGGCTGGCGTTCCTCGGCGGGATCCTGCTGAACCTCATGCCGTGCGTCTTCCCGGTCTTGAGCCTCAAGCTGCTGAGCTTCACCGGCGGCCACGACGACGGCCGGCAGCGGCAGGCTGGGCTGGCCTACGGCGCGGGCGTCGTCGTCTCGTTCTGGGTGCTCGCGGGCGGGCTGCTCGCGCTGCGCGCCGGCGGCGCGGGCCTCGGCTGGGGCTTCCAGCTGCAGAGCCCGCCCGTGATCGCGTTCCTCGCCGCCCTGATGACGGCCGTCGCGCTGAACCTGCTCGGCGTGTTCGAGGTCGGCGGGCGCCTCGCCTCGGCCGGCGGCGCGCTGGACCGCGGCACGGGCGCGCGCGGCGCCTTCGGTTCGGGCGTCCTCGCGACCGTCGTCGCGACGCCGTGCACGGCGCCGTTCATGGCGGGCGCGCTCGGCTTCGCGCTGTCGCAGCCGGCGTGGGCGGCGCTGGCCGTCTTCACCGCGCTGGGCGCCGGGATGGCGCTGCCGCTCGTGGCGCTTGCCTTCGTGCCGCGCCTCGCGGACCGCCTGCCGCGGCCGGGGCCATGGATGGAGACGCTGCGCCAGGCCCTCGCCTTCCCGCTCCTCGCGACGGCCGTCTGGCTCGTCTGGGTCTTCGGGCAGCAGGCCGGCGTCAACGGCGCGGGCGCGCTGCTGATGGCGCTCGTGCTCGTCGGCTTCGCCGCGTGGCTCGTCGGCCGCTGGCCCGCCCACGCCGCGACGCTCCGGACCCGCGTCCTCTCTCGCGTCACCGCCGTCCTCGCGCTGGCCGCCGCCGCCTCGCTCGTGGGGCTCGGCATGCAGTCCGCCCAGGCCCAGACCGTGCAGGCCGACGGCTGGGAGCCCTACGACGCCGCCCGCGCCGAGGCGCTCGTCGCACAGGGCACGCCGCTCTTCATCGACGCGACGGCCGCGTGGTGCCTCTCGTGCCAGGTCAACGAGCGGACGTCGCTCGGCACCGCCGCCGTCGAGCAGGCCTTCGAGGCGGCGGGCGTCGTCAAGATGAAGGCGGACTGGACGAACCAGGACCCGGAGATCACCAAACTCCTCACGCGCTTCGGCCGCTCGGGCGTCCCGATGTACGCGTGGTACGCTGGCAAGGGCGCCGCGCCGGTATTGCTGCCCGAGGTCCTCACGCCGGGCATCGTCCTGGACGCCCTCGGCGCCGCGCGCTAGCCGCCGCGGCTAGTCCCCGCGGACGACGCGGAAGCTGGAGCCGCCGCGCTGGACGTACGCCGCCCGGGGCGTCCGCAGAGCGGGCATCACGACGTCGCCCGAGACGAAGCCGCCGGGCGTCGGCCCGTGCGCGACCGTCCGCGGGCTGCGGTTCACCGAGACGCCGCGGTAGCGGTCCGAGAGGCGCGTCCGCGACGCCGGCGCCGCGGCGTGCGTCGTGACGCGCATCGCCGCACCGGCCGTGCCGCCGGAGACGACGAGGGCGCCGGGCGACGGCGAGACGCGGGTCTGCGCCGCGGCGGGCAGGGCGGCGGCGGCGAGAGCGGCGAGGAGCAGAAGGCGCATCGGGGCAAGGAGAGGTGAGGCCGCCGCCCTTGCAAAGGCGATCCGAGCGCCGCGGCAGTCCGGTTCAACGAGGCAGGGCGTCACGATACCATTCCGCACTGCCCTCATGTCTGCGTCGCCGTCTCACCCCGCGACGTTCGCGTGTCTGCCGTCGGGCGTACCGTAGCGCCGGACTCCATCCCTCTCGAACGCCCGACCCGATTCCGTCTGTCGTCATCGTCGGCGGCGGTGCGAGCGGCACGCTCGCGGCCATCCACCTGCGCCGGGCGGCGCCCGTCCGCGTCTCCCTCGTCGAGCCGGGCGCGCCGGGGCGTGGCGTGGCCTACGCGACGCCGAGCACGTGCTCAACGTGCCGGCCGGCAAGACGAGCGCCTTCCCCGACGCTCCGGCCGACTTCCTGGACTGGCTCCGCGACGGCCCGCCGCCCGAGGCGACGGCCACGACGTTCGCGCCGCGCGCCCTCTTCGGCCGCTACCTCGGCGAGACGCTCGCCCGCAACGCTGCGCCGGGCGCGACGCTTCGGATCGTCCGGGACCCGGCCGCCTCGGTCGACGTCTGGGGCACCGTGCGACTCACCGGCATCGAGACGGATGCGCACGGCGCGCTCGTCGGGGCGGACCGCCGGGTATCCGACGTGCTGTTTGCACTCGAGCCGCTGCGGCAGGGTGTGCTGTGGGAGTCCACGGAGATCCGCGCGCAGGCCGCGGCGCTCGCCGCCTGGCTCCTCGAGCCGCGCTGACGGAGACGGGCGCGCGCGCACATCTCCGGCCATGGCCCGAACGCGGCGAAGGGCGTGAGAATCGGAGGAGGAAAGAGTGCATTCCGAGGGGCCGGAACGCCGGTCGGGAGGTCTGGGGCGCCGCCGTCTGTAACCGAGCGGATATGTGTGGCCGTCGATGGAGCAGACGCCGGCACACGCGCCGCGCGCCCCTTCCACCGACTCGCTCCTCCGATGAACTCCCCCGAAACCACCCTCCACAGCCTCCTGCTCCTCGTCCTGCTCCTCGCCCTGCCGGCCTTCGTCGCGACCCGAATCGCCGAGGCGCGCCCCGCCTCCGACGGAGCCGAGGTCGCGATGCAGGCCGGCCTGCCGGTCGGCCCCATGCCCGCCTTCGACATCGAGGCCGTCCCCGTGGCGCCGCCCGTCGCCTTCGAGGTCGAGGCCGCTTACGAGATCATCGTGACGGCCCCGCCCGTCGACGTCCGGTCGTGACTGGCCCCTGCGCCGCGAGGCCCGCGGGTTCACCGCCACGAAAAACGGCCCCTTCCGATTGGAAGGGGCCGTTTTCTGCGGAGCGGGACACCGGACTCGAACCGGCGACCTCAACCTTGGCAAGGTTGCGCTCTACCAACTGAGCTAGTCCCGCGAGCGTTGGGCCAAGATACGGCGCCCGCACGGCGCGGCACGAGGCGCCGCGCTCTCTCGCGTGTCTTCACAATCCTGCACCTGCGCGTCAGCGGACGACCACGAACGCCGCCGCGACGCCTGCGCCGCGCACGACGTAGGCGCCCGGCGGCAGCGCCTCGGCCGCGAGGCGCGTCTCGCCCGCGGGCAGCGCGCCGCGGTGCAACACCGCCACGACGCGCCCGAGCGCGTCGATGACCTCGACCGTCGCCTCGGCCGGCGCCGCGAGGCGCAGCGTCACGACGGGCCGCCGCGACGGGTTCGGCGACACCGAGAGGCCAGCCGTCTCCGCCTCGGGTGCCGTCTCACCCGCGACCGGGCAGATCACGCCGTCGCAGCCCTCGAGGTGCGCGAGGTAAACATCGTTCCCTGCGATCCCCGGCTTCGTCAGGCCATACGCCTCGATCTGGTCGCGGAAGACGCCCGTGAGCGTCAGCGACGTGTTCTGGTATGCGCCGAGCGGCCCCGTCGCGATGCCGTAGCCCCGGTCCGCATTCGCTCCGCCGACGACGTGTGCGCTGACGTGCTGCTGCGGCAGCCAGGTGGCGAAAAAGCCATCGTCGAAGCCACGTCCTGTGAGGGCAACCGGCGCGCCTCCATCTGGCGCGCTGAACGTCACGTCGCCACTCGTCGTCCCGGTGACGTAGGCGACGGCAAAGAGAACGTCGAAGTCGAAGGCGGAGGCCGCGGCCACGTCGTTGCCGATGTCGAAGCCCGCGCCGCCGCCGCGCAGGCCGTTGCGCTGTTCGCCAGTCTGCGGGTCGAGCGCGGCCACGAGCACGTCCGAGAAGCCCGCGCTCGTCAGCACGTCCTGCCCGACGAGGATCGTCTCCTCGAACGAGCCGGTGACGAATATCTGCGATGGGGCGACGGCTCCGAAGCCGAAGGCGACTGCGCGCCCGTAGTCATTCCCGGCGCCACCGATCTGCTCGGCCCACAGCGTCTGCCCCGCACCGTCGAGGCTCGCGACGTAGACGTCCGAGAGCCCGCGGCTCTGGCGGACGGTCGTGCCGAAGAATGCGACGCCGCGGAACGTGCCGGCGACGTAGACCTGCGCGGCTGGCGTGCCGGGGGACGCGTGCGGAAAAAACGTCACGTCGCGGGCGTCGTCGCTGTCGGCGCCGCCGATGGCGACGGCCCAGCGCAGCGTGCCGTCGCGGGCGATGCGGGCGACGAAGCCGTCGGACGAGCCGCGGCTCGTGAGCGTGACGGCCGAGGCGCCCGCCCCGAACGTCGCCGTGCCCGCAAAGCTGCCCGTCCACCACGCGTCGCCGGACGCGTCTACGGCGACGCCGCGGCCCGTGTCCTGGTCCGGCCCGCCGCCCTGCACGACGTAGAGCAGGTCGCCGGCTCTGGTGTAGCGCGCGAGGAAGGCGTCGAAGTCGTTGCGCGTCGTGAGTTCGATGGTCGGGTTGGCGCCGCCGTCGAACGTGGCGATGCCGGTGAAGTAGCCCGACACGAGCACATCGTTCGTGCCCGCGTCGATGGCGACGTCGCCGGCGAAGTCGTTGAAGACGCCGGTCCCCATGCGGCGCACCCACAGCGGCTGGAAGCCCTCGGAGGGCGAGGCGTAGAAGGCGACGAAGACGTCGGAGCGCGACGCCGGCGCGTCGGCGCTCGTGACGGTGAGCACGCCGAACGTCGCCGTCTGCTCGAACTGGCCGACGACGGCCGTCCGCCCGAGCGCGTCCAGGGCCACCTTCTGCCCGACATCGCTGCCCGGCCCGCCGGCCGCGACGAGGACCGACTGCGCGTGCGCGGCCGGGATGAGGAGGAGCGCAGCGATGGTGGGGATCAGCGGACGCATCGGCGGGGCGGCAGGGGAGAGCATCAACCTACAGCATCCTGGCCGAACCCCGGCACGGCGGCCGCGTTCACCGACGCCCTTTTCCCCTCCCGCCCAGATGACGACCGAACAGCAGACCCTCATCGTTTCCGTGAACGCCGACGCCGACGACGAGGCGCGGATGCAGACCATCGGCGCCAAGGTGGGCGACGGCTGGAAAGTGATTCAGACGATCCTCCTCTCGGGCGGCGAGGTC
>JBBSQZ010000092.1:0-11566 GCA_038243565.1 Rhodothermales bacterium
GACCGGCATCTGGTCGATGCGCCCGTGGCAGCTCTCGCAGCCGACGCCGACGTTGACGTGGGCGGCGTGGCTGAACTGCGCGTAGTCCGGCAGGTGGTGGATCTTGACCCACTGGATCGGGACGCCCGTCGCCCAGCTCTCGCGGACGGGCAGCAGCTTGGGGCTCTGCGTCTGGACCACGCTGTGGCAGTTCATGCACGTCTGCGTGGACGGGACGTTGGCGTGCGGGCTCTGCTCGACGTGGTTGTGGCAGTACCGGCAGTCCATGCCCAGCTGCCCGGCGTGCAGCGCGTGGCTGTACGGAACGGGCTGCGTGGGCTGGTACCCGACCTCGTAGAACCGGGGCGAGAGGTAGTACCAGGCGAGGAGCGTCACCAGGAGGCCGCCGCCGAGCACGCCCACGAGCGTGAGCGTCGGGAGCGAGTTGGCAACGCGCGGAAACAGCTGAGGCATAGCCGCGGGGTAGAGAGAGGCCGGCGGGTCGTCGGCTGAGGGGGCGTCGGGAAGGTAGAACGGGCCGTTCCCGGACGAAGCGAAGATAGGTCGAATGGCCGATACGATCCCGCCGCCCCGGCGCGTTGGGCCCGGCTCGCCACGCCCGACCGCAGGGTAAACACGGCAGCGCCCTGTCTTTCACTCGTGGCTGAAACTCGGCAAGTCCCCGGACGCCGCCGCGACGCGCGTGCCGAGGCGCCGGAAGCGGGCCGTGAGCAACACGGACGCCGCGGCGAGGCCCAGCGTCAGGCCCCACCACATGCCCGGCGCGCCCAGGTCGGCGCGGAACAGCAGGAACGCGCCGAGCCCCAGCCCGAGGCCCCAGTACGAGACGGCGCTGATGACCATCGGGGCGCGCGTGTCCTTGAGCCCGCGCAGCGCCCCGGCCGCCGCGGCCTGCGTGCCGTCGAAGATCTGGAACACGGCCGCGATGCCCAGCAGCGTCACGGCGCTCTGCACGAGCACGGGGTCGGCATCGCTCCCGGCGTAGATCCAGACGATGGTGCCGGGCGTGATCCAGAACAGCATCGCCGAGAGCAGCATCGAGGCGCCGCCGAGGCCGATGGCGGCCCAGCCCGCGCGTTGCGCGCCCGCGGCGTCGCCCGCGCCGGCGGCCTGCCCGACGCGCACCGCGCCCGCCATCCCGATGCCGAGCGGCACCATGAACGCGACGCTCGCCGCGTTGAGCGCCACCTGGTGCGCCGCGAGCGGCAGCTCGCCCATCCGCCCGATGAGCAGCGTCGCCGCCGTGAACAGGCCGCCCTCGAGGCCGAACGTCACGCCGATGGGCCAGCCGAGGCGGAACAGCTCCAGGAGCGCCGCGGGCTCGGGCCGGCCGAGGCCGCGGAAGACGCGGTACACGCGCAGCGGCCCCCGGAACGTGTACGCCGCCAGCACGGCCGTCATGCCGAGAATCGCGGCGGCCGATGCCCACCCGGCCCCGACGAGGCCGAGCGCCGGGGCGCCGAAGAGGCCGAAGATGAGCACCGCGTTGAGGCTCGCGTTCATCGCGACGCCCAGCACGGTCACGGCGAGGACGGGCCGCGGGCGCGCGATGCCCTCGCTGAGCCCGCGGAGCGCCGTGAACCAGAGGTTCGGGACGAAGCCCCAGCGGATCGCGGCGAGGTAGCGCGCCGCCGTCTCGGCTGTCTCGGGCGCCTGCCCCAGCGCCCTCAGGATCGGCTCCATGTGCCCGAGCAGCACCACGAACGGCGCGCCGAGAAGCACGCCCAGCCACAGCCCCTGCCGGACCGCCCGCGACGCGCCGGCGCGGTCGCCGGCACCGGTCGCCTGCGCCACGACCGGCTGCACCGCCACGACGACGCCCAGGCACACCATCATCGTCGTCATGTAGACCGTCGAGCCGATGACGGCGGCGGCCATCGCGGCCGTGCCCAGCCGGCCCACCATCACGACGTCGATGAAGCTCATCGACATCTGCGTGAGCTGCGTCAGCACGAGCGGGGCGGCCAGAGTGGCGGTCGCGAGGATCTCGCGGCGGACGGCGGAGCGGGGCACGGATGGGGGGCGGGCGAGCCCTACGGTACGGCCGCGCCGAGGCGCGGCCGGGCGCCTCAAGGCGCCCTCAGGGCCGCTCGTCCAGATCCCCAAGGTCCTTCGGGCACGCGGCCCGACACGAGCGCCGCCCAAAAGCCCCCGGCAGGGACGCTCTGTAGGCATGCGCCATCCGGGGATGGTCCGCGCGCTGGATGCGGCACGCTCGGCGAGCGCGCTCTACCGGCTCCGCAGCCACAGATAGGGACGGCACGCCGCGCGGCGTGCCGTGGGGCCGGAGCGTCTCGGGCAGACCCACCGCATCATGCACAGACGGCGCGGATGCGGATAATCCTGATCCGCGCGTCGTCCGGCAACCGTCACGGCGCGGGCCAGTACGCCCGAACTCTTCTCCCCCGCCCTTCCGATGACGCCCTCCGACGCTGCCGCGGCGCATGTGCCGCACTTCACCGAGACGCCAGAGCCGGCCCTCGCCGGCGACACCGAGCGGATGGTCACGGCGGTCGCCGGCGGCCTGCTGGCCCTGTTCGGCCTGTCGCGGCGCTCACTCCCCGGAATCGCCATCGCCGGCGTCGGCGGCGCGCTCGTCGTCCGCGGCGTCCGCGGGCGCCTCGGGTCCGGCCCGGCGCCGGTCGAGATCGACCAGGCGCAGAGCGTCCTCGTCCCGCGCGCGGAGGCCTACGCCTTCTGGCGGCAGCTCGAGAACCTGCCGCGCTTCATGGACCACATCCGCTCGGTCGAGCAGATCACCGAGACGCGCTCGCGGTGGACGGCGAAGGGCCCCGGCCCCCTCCCCGACGTCACGTGGGAGGCGGACATCGTGGAGGACGTCCCGGGCGAGCGCATCGTCTGGCAGTCGCTCCCCGGCTCGGACGTCGACAACGCCGGCCACGTCCGCTTCGAGGACGGGCCGGACGGGCTCACCGAGGTCTACACGCGGATCACGTACCGCCCGCCGGCCGGCTACCTCGGCACGGCCGTCGCGAAGTGGCTCGACCCGGTTCTCGGCACGTCCGTCCGCCGCGACATCGCGCGCTTCAAGAGCGTCCTCGAGGCCGGCGAGGTGCCGACCAACGACCCGCGCGTGAAGGGGGAATAGGAAATGGGAAATGGGGACTGACGGTGTCAGTCCGATCCCTCCTCCGACCCTGAACCTCTCCTCTCCATTTCCTAGTCTCTACTTCCCAGTCTCCCTTTTTCTATGCGTTCCCTTTCGCTTTTCTCGTTCGCCGCCCTCGTGGCGCTCTCCGGCTGCATGAACACGCGCCACGGCGCGATGGCCGACCAGCCGATGGCCCCGATGCCGCCGGCGACGATGCAGACCGGCCCGATCCCGCCCACGATGGGCCTGATGAACGTCCAGCCGATCGGCCCGAAGCCGGCGTGGGGCCCGACGATCGACCCGCAGATGCAGGCCGTCGTCGAGCAGCTCATGTCGTTCGACCAGCCGCCGTTCCAGGACGTCACCGCCTTCCAGGCGCGCAACGAGAAGTCGGCCGCGGGCGCCGTGCGGGCGCTCATGATGAAGGCCGGCATGGCGCCGATGCCGCCGGCCGTGGACGTCGCGCACCGCGTGCTCCCGGTGAGCACGCCCGACGGCGTCCTCGTGCGGACGTACACGCCGCTCGCGGGCTCCGGCCCGCGGCCCGTCATCGTGTACTACCACGGCGGCGGCTGGGTC
Source organism: Rhodothermales bacterium (assembly GCA_038243565.1). Lineage (GTDB taxonomy): Bacteria > Bacteroidota > Rhodothermia > Rhodothermales > Rubricoccaceae > DASVSE01. The sequence goes on from JBBSQZ010000092.1 coordinate 3,692, forward strand.
ATCGCGGACCTCGACACGTACGAGCCGGGCGCGATGGCGCTCGCCGCGCAGACCGGCGCCGTCGTCGTGTCGGTCGCATACCGCCTCGCGCCGGAGAACAAGTTTCCGGCCCAGCACGAGGACGCCTTCGGGGCCTACCAGTGGGTGACGGAGCACGCCGCCGAGATCGGCGGCGACGCCAACCGCATCGCGACGGCCGGCGAGAGTGCTGGCGGCAACCTCGCCGTCGCCGTGGCGCTGATGGCGAAGCAGCGCGGCGTGCGCCTGCCCGTCGCCATCGTCTCGGTGTACCCCATCGCCGACGGTGACACCCAGAGCCCGTCCTACGACCGCTACGCGCAGGCTGTCCCCCTCAGCCGCCCCGCGATGGCGTGGTTCTTCGAGCAGACCCTGGCGAGCCCGGCCGACGCCCGCAACCCGCTGATCTCGCTCACGAGCGCCGACTACGCCGGCTTCCCGCCGACGACGATCATCAACGCCCAGATCGACCCGCTCGCGTCAGACGGCGAGGAGCTCGCCGCGGCGATGCAGCGCGCGGGCGTCGACGTGCAGCGCCGCCAGTTCGACGGCGTCACGCACGAGTTCTTCGGCATGGCCGCGGTCCTCGAGCAGGCCGTGCAGGCGCAGCAGCTCGCGTCGCAGCGCCTCCGCGCCGCGTTCGGCATGTAAAGAACAGGCATGAGGCATGGGCCATGAGGCATGAGAACGCCTCGCCCGGCTTGTCTGTCTTTGCATTTCCCCATGCCTCATCCCCCATCCCCCATCCCCTCCCCATGAAGGCTCTCTGCTGGCACGGCACCGAGGACGTCCGCGTGGACACCGTGCCCGACCCGATCATTCTCAACGACCGCGACTGCATCATCAAGGTCACGCGGACGGCCATCTGCGGCTCGGACCTGCACCTCTACGACGGCTACATCCCGACGATGCAGGCCGGCGACGTGCTCGGGCACGAGTTCATGGGCGAGGTCGTCGAGCTCGGAAAGGGCGTCTCGAACCTGGAAAAGGGCGACCGCGTCGTCATCCCGTTCCCGATCTCCTGCGGCAACTGCCACTACTGCAAACGGACCGAGTTCTCGCTCTGCGACAACTCGAACCCGAACGCCGAGATCCAGGAGACGGCCTACGGCTACTCCGGGGCCGGCATCTTCGGCTACTCGCACATGATGGGCGGCTACGCCGGCGGCCAGGCCGAGTACGCCCGCGTGCCCTACGCCGACGTCGGGCCGTACAAGGTGCCGGAGTCGCTGACGGACGACCAGGTCCTCTTCCTCACCGACATCTTCCCGACGGGCTACATGGCCGCCGAGAACTGCGGCATCAAGGAGGGCGACACCGTCGCCGTGTGGGGCTGCGGGCCGGTCGGCCTGTTCGCGCAGATCAGCGCGAAGATGATGGGCGCGCGCGTCATCGGGATCGACCGCTTCCCCGAGCGCCTCGACATGGCCCGGCAGTTCGCGGGCTCCGAGGTTCTGAACTACGAGGAGGTGGACGTGCTGGCCGTGCTCCGCGAAATGACGGCCGGGCGCGGCCCGAACCACGTCATCGAGGCCGTCGGGATGGAGGCGCACGGCATCGGCGCGATGGGCCTCTACGACAAGGTCGACCAGGCGCTGCGCTTGGAGACGGACCGCGCGTACGCCCTCCGCCAGGCGATCCAGGCATGCGGCAAAGGCGGCACGGTCTCGGTCCCAGGCGTCTATGGCGGCGTCGTGGACAAGTTCAACATCGGCGCGGCCTTCGGGAAGGGCCTGACCTTCAAGATGGGCCAGACGCACGTGCACCGCTACCTCCCGCGCCTCCTGCAGCACATCGAGGACGGCGACCTGGACCCGTCGTTCATCATCACACACCGCGCCCCCCTCGAGCGCGCGCCGGAGCTCTACAAGACCTTCCGCGACAAGCAGGACGGCTGCATCAAGGTCGTGCTGGACCCGCTCGGGTCGGCCTAGCGGCCGGCGGAGTTTGGAGAGGGGATTGTTGAGAGCCCTGGCGGACAGAGTGGCCCCGCAGTTTGGAGACGCCACACATTTGAGCACGATCTCTCCCATCTCCAAGCTTCAAACTCCAAACTTCTCCCCGATGCCCCGTCCGTCCCTCATCCTCGCCGCGGCCGGCGCCATCGCTGCGGCGCGCGTGCTCCGGGCGCGGCGGCGCGTCTCGTTCGCGCGGCGCGTCGCCGTGATCTCGGGCGGGAGCCGTGGGCTCGGGCTGCTCCTCGCGCGGCGCCTCGTGGGCGAAGGCGCGCACGTGGCGCTGCTGGCGCGCACGCCCGAGGACCTCGACGCGGCCGTCGCCGAGCTGGGCGCGGCCGCGCTGGCCATTCCGTGCGACGTGCGCGACAAAGGCGCCGTCGAAGGCGCCATCGCCGTCGTCGTGGAGCGCCTCGGCGCGCCGGGCCTGCTCATCCACGACGCCGGCGTGATCTCGGTCGGGCCGGAAGAGCACATGGACGATGCGGCCTACGCCGAGTCCGTCGACGTCCACTTCTGGGGCGCACGCTACCTCACCGAGGCCGTCCGCCCGCACTTTCCCACGGACGGGACGGCGCGGATCGGCTACGTGTCGTCCATCGGCGGGCGCCTCGCCATCCCGCACCTCGGGCCGTACTCCGTCGGCAAGCACGCGCTCCTCGGCTACGCCGACGCGATGCGCGCCGAACTGGCCGAGGACGGCATCGCCGTCACGACGATCACGCCGGGATTGCTCCGGACCGGCTCGCACCCGAACGCGCACGTCACCGGGCAGCACGAGAAGGAGTACGCGTGGTTCGCGATGGGCGACGCCAACCCGCTCGTCTCGATGGACGGTGGCCGCGCCGCGGACCAGATCCTCGACGCCCTCCGCCACGGCGACCCGGCCCTCACGCTGACGCTCCCGGCCAAACTCGCAGCCGCGATGGGCGGCATCGCGCCGGGCGCCGTCGGGCAGATCGCCAAACTCGTCGCCCGCCTGCTGCCGGACCCGACTGGTCCCGCGGGCGACGAAACAAAGACCGGCTGGCAGAGCTTCTCAGCCCTCGCGCCGAGCGTGCTCACGCGCCTCGCCGACGAGAAGGTGGCCTCCAACAACGAACTGCGCGGCCACGAACCGCCGACCGACGACGACGCGTGATCTCCGTCCTCACCGGCGCCGACCTGCGCCTCCTGGCCCGCTCCCACGACCTCGGCCTGCCGCCGCCCGCACCGGGCCTGCGCGCCGTCATCGGCATTCCGGCTCGCGACGAGTCGGACCGCATCTTCGGCCTCGTCGAGACGCTCGCCCGCCAGGTCGATGCGGCGGGCCGTCCGTTCGCGCCGGGTGCCGTCGAGGCGATCCTGCTCGTCAACAACACGGCGGACGGGACGGCCGAGGCGGCGCGGCGCGCCGTGCGCCGCCTGCGAACGCCCGGCGTGCTGGTCCACGTCGCCGAGGCGCGCCTCGCGCCGCACGAGGCGCACGTCGGCCGCGCCCGCCAGATCGCGCTCGACGCCGCGTGGCTGCGCCTCGGCGGCCGCGGGCTGATCCTGACGACCGACGCCGACACGCGCCCGGCGCCCGACTGGGTCGCCCAGAACACGGCCGAGATGGCGCTCGGCGTCGACGCGGTGGGCGGGCGCATCCTGCTGCACCCCGCCGACCGCGACGCGCTGCCGCCCGCCCTCGCCCGGCTCGTGCGCCTCGACGCCGAGTACCGCCGCGCGCTCGAGCGCGTCCGCGACCTCGTCGCGCCGGACGCGCACGACCCGTACCCGCGGCACCACCAGCACTTCGGCGGCTCGTTCGCCGTGACGGCCGCGGCGTACGCCCGCGCGGGCGGCATCCCGTCCGTGCCGCACCTCGAGGACCTCGAGTTTTACCGTGCGCTCGTCGCCTGCGGTGCGCGGGTGCGCCACTCGGACCGTGTCCGCGTCTGGACGTCCGCCCGCCGCGTCGGCCGCACCGGGGCCGGGCTGGCGCACGAGATGGCGCGCATGGACGGGCTGGCGGCGGACGGCCTGCTGCTGTTCGTCGAGAGCGCCACGCACGCCGGGGCACGCCTCGCGGACCTCGGGCGGTGGCGCCTCCGCCACCCGAACTGCCCGCCGCCGACGTTCCTCACCGAGGCGCCGCACCCGCTGCCGCTCGGCGCGCAGCAGGACGTCGGCCTCGCCCTCGTGGGCACGCTCGCGCTCGCCGAGCGCCTCGCCACGCTCCCGCTCGAGGCGCGCCTCGACCTCGCCCCCGACCGCCGCGCCGCATGATGTTCAGAACCCCCCGCCCGAGCGTCCATCGCTCGGACCCGTCCTGTGCTCCGACGCAACTAGACGCCTCGCTCCAGGGCGCTCAGGCTGTCCCCCTCGTTGAGGGGGGCAGTTTGGCCGTGCAACGCGAACCGGCCAGGATAGCACGGCATGAGCGCGGCCGAACGGGGGGTTCTTCTCTCGTCCAAGCCGCCCGCGACGCCGCCAGCGCCATCGCCGAGACGGCGGCGGACCGCGACGCCGACGCGGCCTTCCCCGAGGCTGAGATCGGCGTGCTGCGCCGCGCCGGGCTCCTCGCGGCCGTCCTCCCGGAGCACCTCGGCGGGGCGGGCCTCGGCGGGCCCGGCACGCGCCACGCACTCTACCAGGTCCTCGCGCACGTCGGCCGGGGCAGCCTGCCCGTCGGGCGCGTCTTCGAGGGCCACGTCAACGCGCTCGAGCTCGTCCTCGCGTTCGGGAACGGGACGCAGCAGGCCCGCGCCGCGGCCGACGTTGCCTCGGGGCACCTCTTCGGCGTCTGGAACACGCAGGGCGCCGACGGTACAGCCTTCCACGAACAGGTCGACGGGACGCTCCAGATGTCGGGCGCCAAGACCTTCTGCTCGGGCGCCGGCCACGTCACGCGCCCCGTCGTGACGGGCGCGCTGATGCTCGCGGATGACACCGACGCCGGCTGGCAGATGGCCGTCGTGCCGCTCGACGGCGAGGAAGCGCGCGTCGTGCCGGAATCGTGGCGCGGCGCCGGCATGCGCGCCTCGACGTCCGCACGCGTCCTGTTCGACGGGCTCGTGCTCACCCCCGAGGCGCTCATCGGCGCGCCGGGCGACTACTTCGGCGAGCCCGGTTTCAACGGCGCCGCCGTGCGCTTCGCGGCCGTCCACGCCGGTGGCGCCCGGGCGCTGCTCGACGCGGCGGTCGATTTCCTACGCGAGACGGGCCGGACGGACGACCCGCACCAGCGCGCGCGCGTCGCCCGGGCGGCCATCGCCGCCGAGACGGCGGACCTGTGGCTCCTCGGCGCCGCCCGCCTGCGCGAGTCCGGCGCGCCGGCCCACGACGAGACGTCGTACGCTGCGCTCGTCCGGACCGCCGTCGCCGAGGCGTGCCTGACGGTTCTCGACCTCGCCGACCGCTGCGTCGGCGCGCGCGGCCTCTTGCAACCATCGGTCGTCGAGCGCGTCGGGCGCGACCTGCGGCTGTACCTCCGCCAGCCGGCGCCCGACGCCGCCCTCGACGCCGCCGGCGCCGCGCTCCTCACCGACCCCGCCCTCGCCCGCGGCTCCGATGTCTGACTCCGAAAATGGAAGGCCATGGGGCAAGAGGCATGGGGCATGGAAAACCCGGCCTCTGGACGACGAGCGCCTTCCCTCATCCCTCATGCCCCATCCCTCATCCCCCACCGATTCGCTCCTCGCCGACCCCGAGCGCCTCGAGCTCCGCCCGCCGGCCTACGCCGCCAGTCTCGGCCGAACCGTGGTGATCGCGCCACACCCGGACGACGAGTCGCTCGCCTGCGGCGGCCTGCTCGCGCTCCTCGCCCGAGCCGGCGTCGAGGCGCATGTCGTCGTCGTCGCCGACGGGTCGGCGTCGCACGTCGGCTCGACGGCCTTCCCGCCGGACCGGCTCGTCCAGCTGCGCGAGGTCGAGGTGCGCGAGGCCGTCCGCCTGCTCGGCCACGGCGAGCGGACGCACCTTCTCGGCCTGCCCGACGGGGCGGTCCCGGCGGCCGGCGCCGACGGCTTCGCGCCGGCCGTCGTCGCGCTGCGCGACCTGCTCGAGACGCTGAGCCCCAAGACGCTCGTCCTGCCGTGGCGCCGCGACCCGCACCCGGACCACGCCGCCGCGTGGCACATCGCCGACGCAGCTGCCCCGGCAGGCGTCCGCCGCCTCGAGGCGCCGCTCTGGGCGTGGCACCGCGGCGGGACCGACGCCGCGCCGCGGCCCGACGAGGCGACGGCGTGGCGCCTCGACGTGTCGCCGGTCCTCACCGAGAAGGCCGCCGCCATCGCCGCCCACGCCTCGCAGACGACGGGCCTCATTTCGGACGCCGACGCCGCGTTCACGCTCACGCCCGATCTGCTCGCGCCGTTCGAGCGTGCCTGGGAGCTGTACGTGGAAGAAAAGGCAGTTTGAAGTTTGGAGGTTGAAGGTGGGCAAGGTCACGCCTGGGCCCTCAATCTCTTCAAACTGTGGGGCCGAGTTGCCCGCTACGAGCATTCGACTTCCCCCCTCTCCAAACTCTCCTCATGTCCCTCCCGCCGTCCTACTTCGACGACGTCTACGCGGCCAGCGCGGACCCGTGGGGCTTCGAGACGAGCCCGTACGAGGCGGCCAAGTACGCCGCGACGCTCGCCGCGCTGCCGCGCGCGCGCTACGCGTCCGCCTTCGAGGCCGGCTGCTCGATCGGCGTGCTGACCGAGTGCCTCGCCGCGCGGTGCGACCGCCTCCTCGCCGTCGACGTAGCCGAGGCGGCGCTCCAGCAGGCCCGCGCACGACTCGCCGGCTGTCCGAACGTGACCATCGAGCGCCGCGTGCTGCCGGACGACTTTCCGGACGCGCCCGCCGACGGCGCGCCGTTCGACCTCGTCCTCGTCTCAGAAGTCGGCTACTACTTCTCCGGGCCGGACCTCGCCCGATTCCGCGCGTGCTGCGCCCACGCGCTCCAGCCCGGCGGGGCGCTGCTGCTCGTCCACTGGACGCCGCCCGTGCCGGACTACCCGCTCACCGGCGACGCCGTCCACGCCGCCTTTCTGAGCGACCCGGCGTTCCGCCACGTCTCGGGCAGCCGCGCGCCCGAGTACCGCCTCGACCTGCTCGAGCGCGCCGCGTGACGGCGCGGTGCGGACCCGATCGGGCGCCGCGCCCGTAAACGCGAGCCCATCGCTCACCCGCCCGCTTTGTGCTCGGTCCCCGTCTCCGCCACGCGCCCGCCGTCCTCGCAGGTCTCGTCGTCGTCGGCCTCGCCGCGGCCGCCGTCGGCGTCGCTCGCAGCCCCGACGCCGGCGTCGTCCTGCCGGACCCGATCTCGCGCGACCTCCAGGCCATCATGGCGCGCGACACGCTCGAGGTCCTCGCGAGCTACAACTCGACGAGCTACTTCCTCTACCGCGGCGAGCCGATGGGCTACGAGTACGAGCTGCTCAAGGACTTCGCCGAGTCGAACGGCATCGTGTTCCGCATCCGCGTCGTCCCGCGCGACAGCCTGCTGTACTACCTCAACGCGGGCGAGGGCGACATCGCCGCGGCGCGCCTCGTCACGTCCCGCGAGGACACGCTGAAGGTGTCGTTCACGGCGCCGCTCTACGAGACCGACCCCGCCGTTGTGCAGCAGACGGCGCCGTTCGACTCGCTCGCTAACCCCATCGCCGCGGCGGCCGTCGCCGGCACGACGCCGGCCGACATCGCGCGCCTGCGCCGAGGCACCCAGGTGCCCATCGACGTCCGCGCGCGCGCCATCCGCGACCCGCGCGAGCTGGCCGGCGAGCGCGTCTTCGTCCCCGAGGGCGACCCCTACGCGGACCGCCTCGTGGAGCTCGAGGACGACATCACGGGCGACATCGAGGTCGTCGAGGTCGACACGACGTCCGAGTCGCTCATCCGGCAGGTCGCGCGCGGCAACATCTCGCTGACCGTCGCGCAGGAGAACGTCGCC
>JBBSQZ010000093.1:0-11501 GCA_038243565.1 Rhodothermales bacterium
CACCGCCGCCGGCGGGACGCTCGGTGCGCGGGCGCGCCTCGTTGACCGTGAGGGGACGGCCGGCCATATCGGTGCCGTTGAGCTGGTCGATGGCGGCCTGGCCCTCAGCCTGGTCCGGCATCTCGACGAAGCCGAAGCCGCGCGAGCGGCCGGTGTCTCGATCCTTGATAACTGTGGCGCTTTCGACCGAGCCGAAGGCCTCGAACTGCTCCCGGAGGTCGTCGTCCGACGTGGAGTACGGGAGGTTTGCGACGTAGATGTTCATTAAAACGGGGTGTGGGGAGCGCCGACGTCGTTCTGATCCGGTGTTCTACAAGGCTCGACTTGAAACCGTCGGCCCCGCGCGCTCGCTGGAAAGCGGCAAACCCGCATGCCCGCCTGAGGTTTCAGGCGCGTCGGCAGGAATGCCACTTAGAAGGTAGCGCCGCGCCCGCGACTGGGCCTCCCTTCAGGGAGAAGATCTTGCGGCACCGAGCCGCCTCTTCCCGCACCTCAGCCGAGCCCGTATGCCGCGGCGATCTCGGCCAGCGGGAACTGCGCCAGGAAGATGCCGCCGACGAGGATGCCGAAGCGCGTCAGCGAGAACCGCGATACGTCGAGCACCGTGATACGTCGAGCGCCGCGACCTCGGACCGTCGCGAGCAGGCCGGGCACTACTGCTGAGCGGGCGCCGGGACCGTCATCGGCGCCGCCTCATCCGTGTAGCCGCCGTCCGGCGCGGAGCCGTTGGGGTTGTCGCCGCGCGAGAGCATGAGGTAGGCGAAGAAGAGCAGGCCGGCGATGAGGACGCCGAACAGGGCGATGCCGAAAGGGCTGAAGCGGTCGGTGAGGGCCATTGAGGGGCGAGGTGAGTGGAGCGTCTGAACGCGGCCCGCGCGCCGCGGCTCCCGACCGCCACGTGGGCCGCTACGCTCGGTCGTGCGGGTTCTGGGCGCGGAACACGACGGCCGCGAGCGCGCCGCCGAGGAACGTCGCCACGAGGTAGACCCAGAGGCTGCCGAGCGTCTTGCCGTCGCCGAGGAGCACGTCCGTGAGGACCGGGCCGAGCGCGACGGCCGGGTTGAAGGCGCCGCCCGAGATCGGGCCCGCCCCGAAGGCGCCGGCGAGGACCGTGAAGCCGATCGCGAGGCCGTACGAGTCGTTGCCGGCCGTGTCGCGGCTCGTCACCGTGTTGAGGACCACGAGCGCGAGCGCGAACGTGAACAGCAGCTCGAGCAGGAAGAACTCGGCGAGCGTCGCCTCGGGGTTCGGCACGACGCGCAGCGGCCGGTTGATGACGATGGCGACGAGGAGCGCCGCCACGGACGAGCCCAGCGTCTGCGCGAGCATGTACGGCGCGACGTCGCGCGCGGGCATCTTGCCGCGCATCCACACCGCGAGCGTCACGGCTGGGTTGTAGTGCGCGCCCGAGACGTGGCCGCCCATGTAGACCATCACCATCAGGATGGCCGCGATACCGAGCGGGGCGAGCTCCGGGTGCGGGCTGATGACGGTGAGGCCGATCGTCAGGACGAGGAAGAACGTCCCGATGAACTCGGTGAGCAGCTTAGGCATGACGGCGCGAGGCGGGTGAGGGACGCCGAAGCTAGGCGCCGCGCCGTTACCAGCCATCCGCCGTTTCCGGTCGGCCCGGCGAAGTTTGGCCAAAGCGCCGGACGGCCGCGCCGGCCCCTGTAGCTTGGACTCGTTCTAAATAGAAGACTCGATGCCCGCTGCCGCCCGCATTTTCCTTCTCGTCAGCCTCGGCGTCGCCGCCTCGGCCTGCACCGATGTGCCCCGCGACGCCGCGCCCGCCGCATCCGATTCGACCGCGCAGGCGCCGGCCGATCCCGTCGATGCGAGCCGCATCGTGACGGTCGGCGGCCCAGTGACCGAGACCGTCTACGCGCTCGGCCTCGGCGACCGCGTCGTCGGGTCGGACGCGTCGAGCCTGTACCCGGAGGCCGTCCTCGCGCTGCCGCGGCTGGACTACTTCCGCCAGACATCGGCCGAGGGCGTGCTGTCGCTTTCGCCGACGCTCGTGCTGGCCGTCGAGGGGACCGGCCCGCCGGGCGTCGTCGAGCAGATCCGGGCGGCGGGCGTGCGCGTCGAGGTCATGCCCGAGGTCGTGGACGCCGCGACGGCCGCCGCGCGCGTCCGCCGCGTGGGCGAGATCCTCGGCCGGACGGCGCAGGCAGACTCGCTCGTGGACGCCATGACGCGAGAGATCGCGGCGGCCGGGGCCGAGCGACCTGCGACGCCGCCGCGCGCGCTGTTCGTCTACGCCCGCGGCGCGGGCGTCGTGCTCGCGGCCGGGACCGGCGGCGCGCCCGCCGCCGTGCTGCGCCTCGCCGGCGCCGAGAACGCCGTGACGGCCTTCGAGGGCTTCCGCCCGCTCACGGCCGAGGCCGTCGCCGCGGCGCAGCCGGACGTCCTCGTGGTCCCGAAGGCCAGCCTCGAGAGCCTCGGCGGCATCGACGGCCTCCTTCGCCAGCCCGGCCTCGCCGAGACGCCGGCCGGCACCGCCCGCCGCATCGTCGCCGTGGACGACGCGCTCCTGCTCGGCTTCGGCCCGCGCGTCGGCGAGGGCGTGCGGGACCTCGCCCGAGGCTTGAAAGCCGCACAGGCAGACACATGACCGAGACGCTGACGCTGCCCGTTCTGGCCGACGACACGGCCGAGGCGCCGTTCGCCGCCGAGGCGGCGCGTCAGGCGCGCCGCACGCGCGTCGTACTGGGCGCGTTCGGCGTCACGCTCGCCGCCGGGATGGTCGCGTCCGTCGCCGTCGGCGCCGTCGGACTGAGCCCGGCGCAGGTCGTCGGCGTCCTCGCGGCGCGGCTCGGGATCGACGCCGGCGCGGCGTCCACGGATCAGCAGGCGGCCGTGCTGCTCGCGATCCGGCTGCCGCGCGTGCTGCTGAGCGTCGTCGTGGGTGCCGGGCTGGCCGTGAGCGGGGCGGTGATGCAGGGCCTGTTCCGAAACCCGCTCGCCGACCCCGGCCTCGTCGGCGTCTCGAGCGGCGCGGCGCTCGGCGCCGCCGGCGCGATCGTGCTCGGCGCCACCCTCGGCGTGGCCGGCGCGCTCGCCCCGGTCCTCGTCGCCGCCGCCGCCTTCTGTGGCGGCCTCGCCACGACGTTCGTCGTCTACCGCGTCGCGACGGCGCGCGGGCGGACGTCCGTCACGACGATGCTGCTCGCGGGCATCGCCATCAACGCGCTGTGCGGGGCGGGCGTCGGCGTGCTCGTCCTGTTCGCCGACGACGGGCAGCTCCGCGACCTCACCTTCTGGACGCTCGGCAGCCTCGGTGGGGCGACGTGGGGCGCGCTCGCGATCGCGGCGCCGCTCGTCGGCGCGGCCGTGCTGGCGTCGCCGTGGCTCGCCCGCGCGCTGGACGCGCTGCTCCTCGGCGAGGCCGAGGCGCGGCACCTCGGCATCCGCACCGACCGCGTCACGGCCATCGCCGTCACGCTCTCGGCCCTCGCCGTCGCCGCGGCGACGGCCGTCGCGGGGCTCATCGGCTTCGTCGGGCTCGTCGCGCCGCACCTCGTGCGGCTGCTGCTCGGGCCGGGCCACCGGGCGCTGCTGCCCGGCTCGGCGCTCGTCGGGGCCACCCTGCTCGTCTTCGCCGACCTCGCGGCGCGGACGGTCCTCGCGCCGGCCGAGGTGCCCATCGGCATCGTCACGGCCGTCGCCGGCGCGCCGTTCTTCCTCGCCCTGCTCCTGCACGGACGGGCCGATTGATTGACGTGGGCACGGCAAGCCGTGCCCTTACGACGCTATTTCCGATGCTTTCCCTCGACTCCGTCACCGTCCGCGCCGGCCAGGCGACGCTGCTCGACGCCCTCTCGCTGGGCGTCGCGCCGGGCGAGGTCGTGGCCGTCGTCGGGCCGAACGGGGCGGGCAAGACGACGGCGCTGCGCGTGCTCGCCGGCGAGACGACGCCGGCCTCGGGGAACGTGCGCCTCGACGGGCGCCCCCTCGCGGACGTGGCCGACCTCGCGCGGCGGCGGGCCGTCCTGCCGCAGGAATCGGGCCTCGCCTTCGGCTTCACCGCCCTCGACGTGGTGCTCCTCGGGCGGACGCCGTGGCGCGCGTCGCGGCGCGACGACCTCACCGCCGCGGCGCGCGCGATGGCGCAGGCCGGCGTCGAGCACCTCGCCGGCCGCCGCTACCCGACGCTCTCCGGCGGCGAGCGCCAGCGCGTCCACCTCGCCCGCGCCCTCGCCCAGATCGACGGGCCAGTCGCCTCGGGCGATGGCGTCCCGGCCGGCCGGTACCTTCTGCTCGACGAGCCGACGTCGGCCCTCGACCTCGGCCACCAGCACGCCGTGCTGCAGACGGCCCGCCGCGTCGCCTCTGAGGGCGCGGGCGTGCTCGCCGTCCTCCACGACCTCAACCTCGCGGCGCAGTACGCGGACCGCATCGCGGTCCTCGCCGCCGGGCGCCTCGTCGCCGTCGGCAAGCCGGATGCGGTGCTCACGCCCACCGTCGTCCGCTGCGCCTTCGGCATCACCGTCATGGTGACGGCCCACCCGTGCGCCGCGTGCCCGCTCGTCGTGCCCGTCCCGGACGGCCTCGCCTTCGGCGCGCTCCCCGTTCTGGGTTGAAGGGTGACAGGGTTGAGGAGTGGAAGGGGAAATGCCTTCCGCGCCCCTCACCACCTCAGCCCCGCGCCTTTCACCCCTTCCACCCTTCAACCTCCCCACCCTTCAACCCCATGTCTGACCTTCGAGACACGTTCGCGGCGTTCCGCGCCGACACCCCGAAAACACGTATCCGCACCGCCGCGCGCGAGCTCAGCACGACCGAGGCGCAGCTCGTCCAGACGGCCGTCGACGGCCCGGCCGTGCGCCTCGCGGCGCCGCGAGGCCGCTGGCGCGCGCTCCTGCCCGAGCTCGAGACGCTCGGCGACGTGATGGCGCTGACGCGCAACGACGCGTGCGTCCACGAGCGCCACGGCGTCTACTCGGGCGCCGACGTGGCGCTGCCGCACGGCATGGCGCTGTTCCTCGGCGACGACATCGACCTGCGCCTGTTCTGCGCGCGCTGGGACTCCGCCTTCGCCGTCGAGACGAACGGCCGCAAGAGCCTCCAGTTCTTCGACCGCCACGGCGACGCCGTCCACAAGGTGTTCCTCACCGACGCCAGCGACGTGGCCGCCTACGACGCCTTCGTCGCCGCGCACCGCGCCGACGACCAGGACGCGCCGCTCGAGGTCACGCCCGTCCCGGAGCCGACCGCCGACCGCCCGGACGCCGAGATCGACACGGCCGGCCTCCTCACCGGCTGGGCCGCGCTGCAGGACACGCACGATTTCTTCCCGCTGCTCGGCCAGTTCGGCGTCGGCCGCGTGCAGGCGCTGCGCCTCGCCGAGGGCCGCTTCACCGAGCGCGTCGAGACGGGCGCCATCCGGCAGGCGCTCGAGGCGGCCGCCGGGACGGGCCTGCCGATCATGGTGTTCGTCGGCAACCGCGGCGGCGTCCAGATCCACACCGGCCCGGTCGAGCACCTCGTCGAGCGCGGCCCGTGGTTCAACGTCCTCGACGCCCGCTTCAACCTGCACCTCGACGAGACGGCCCTCACGGACGCGTTCGTGGTCGTCAAGCCGAGCGAGGACGGCGACGTGACGGCGGTCGAGGCGTACGACGCGGCCGGCGAGCTCATCGTGCAGCTCTTCGGCAAGCGCAAGCCGGGCATCCCGGAGCTCCAGGCGTGGCGCGACCTCGTCGCGGGCCTGCCCCGCATCGGCGTCGAGGCATAAGTGGGCGGAGGGTGGAATCTGCCGCTGCCCTCTCACCTGTGTCATCCCGGGCCCCGACCCCGGATCTCGTGGACGGTCGGACGTGCCTGGACCTGTTCCTCGTGCGCCGGCCACCATCGAGGAGATCCCGGTTGGACTTACGCAGTTGGTTCGGAATCGACCTGAAAACCCTCTCCAACGTCATCCCCGTGTGGGCTGCGCCGGCCTGCGGCGCGTGAGGATGACGGCTGAAAGGGAAAGCCAAACTGCGTAACTCTTACCTCGGATCGAGTGGGCTGCGCCGGCCTTCGGATCGGGATGACACGTTTCAATTACCGCGTCAAACGTAGCGAGCGTCGTACAGCCGGAGCTTTTCGAGGCGCGCAGGTCCGCCCTCCAAACGCAGCGACGCCCCCGGCGGGTAGCCGGGGGCGTCTCGGGGCGGTGCCCTCTCTGCGTGCGCCGTCGCAGACCTCGAATTCGCAGGCCAGCATCGGCGATTGCATCACCGCCACGCACGGCAGGCGATTCGTCGTCCGTGCGCGCATCCAACGGTACCGCGCCAGAGTGCTCACCCGCGAGACCACACACTGCCCAGGTTGTGTCCGCCGGGTTGATTCCGCGTGAGGCGTGAGGGCCGGGCCGATTCGCGCGAGGCGTGCGTCTAGCTTGCGGCCCCCCTTCCGCGACGCGATGACCCTGAGCATGACCGGCTTCGGCCGCGGCGTCCACCGCGACGCCAGCCCCGACGGCGGCGCCGTCGAGGCGGCCGTCGAGGTGCGGAGTGTGAACGGCCGCGGGGCCGACGTGACGGTGCGGCTGCCGCGCGCGCTCGCGGCCCACGAGACCGATGTGGCGGCCGTCGTCCGCGAGCGCCTCGGGCGCGGCAACGCGACGGTCACGGTGACGGTCGAGCAGACGGCCGCGACGGGCGCGCTGCGCGTCGACGCCGAGGCGGCGCGGGCCGTCGCCGAGACGCTCCGCGCGCTGCGCTCGGCCGCGGGCCTCGCGCCCGACGAGGCGCCGATCACGCTCGATGCGCTCCTCCGCCCGCCCGAGGGCCTCCCCCGCCCGCTGACCGCCGCCACGGCGGACGACGCCGACGCGTGGCCCGCCGTCCAGGCCGCCCTCACCGACGCGCTCGACGCGCTCGACGCGATGCGCTCGGCCGAGGGTGCCGCCCTCAACATCGACCTCCGCGCGCGCCTCGACACGCTGGACCGCCTCGCGACGGACGTCGAGACGCGTGCGCCGCTGCGCGTCTCCGAGGCGCGCGCGCGCCTCGAGGAGCGCCTCGCCGAGATGCTCGGCGACGCCCGCCTCGACCGGAGCCGGCTCGAGACCGAGATCGCGCTCCTCGCCGACCGCCTCGACGTGTCCGAGGAGATCGTCCGCCTGCGCAGCCACCTCGCCCAGGCGCGCGCCGCGCTCGACGCGCCGGAGCCCGCCGGCCGCCGCCTCGGCTTCCTCGTCCAGGAGATCCTCCGCGAGGTCAACACGACCGGCTCGAAGGCGAACGACGCGGCCGTCGCGCACCTCGCCGTGTCGATGAAGGAGACGGTCGAGCAGATTCGCGAGCAGGCCGCCAACGCCGTGTGAGGGGACTGGCGACTGGGAAATGGGGACTGACAGAGGCTGCCACGCATCACCACTCCCCACGCCTTTCCCAGTCCCCGGCTCCCATTTCCCAGTCCCCTGAATGAAGCTTATCGTGCTCACCGCGCCGTCGGGCGCCGGCAAGACGACGATCGCGCGCCGGCTCATGGCGACCGTGCCCGGCCTCGTCTTCTCCGTCTCGGCGACGACGCGCGCGCCGCGGCCGGGCGAGACGCCGGACGTCGACTACCACTTCCTGACGCCCGAGGCGTTCGCCGCGCGCCTCGCAGCAGGCGACTTCGCCGAGCACGAGGAGGTCTACCCGGGGCGCTTCTACGGCACGCTCGCGCCTGAGCTCGAGGCGCTCGCAACGCGCCCGACGACGCGGGCCGTCGTGCTGGACGTGGACGTGAAGGGCGCCGCGTCCGTCAAGCGCCTCTACGGCGCCGCCGCGCTGACGCTGTTCGTGCAGCCGCCGACGCTGGCGGACCTCGAGGCGCGCCTGCGCGCGCGCGGTACCGAGACCGAGGCGCAGATCGCGACGCGCCTCGCCCGCGCCGGCATGGAGATGCGCGCCGCGCCGACGTTCGACGTCGTCGTGGTCAACGCGGACCTCGAGGCGGCAGTCGCCGAGACGATCGCCCACGTCGAGGCGTTTTTGGAGGCGTGAGGCATGGAGCATGGAGCATGGAGCATGGAGCATGAACGCAAACCCGCTTTTTCGCCCTCCGCCCTCCTGCATTCCCCCCTCCCTCTTGCCTCATCCCCCATGGCCCTCAAACTCTCCCCACGCTTCTCATGGCCGGCGCGGGCCGCAAGCGGTTGATTCCCCCACACCCGACCCGACCGGAATGGACCTCGACACCATCGTCTCGCTCGCCAAGCGCCGCGGCTTCGTCTTCCCCTCGTCCGAGATCTACGGCGGCCTCGGCGCCGTCTACGACTACGGCCCGCTCGGCGTCGAGCTCAAGCGGAACGTCCGCGAGCGGTGGTGGCGCGCGATGGTCTACGGCCACGACAACGTCGTCGGGCTGGACGCGGCGATCCTGATGCACCCGACCGTCTGGAAGGCGTCCGGCCACGTCGACGCCTTCTCGGACCCGCTCGTCGACGACCGCGCCTCGGGGCGGCGCTACCGCGCGGACCAGCTTATCGAGGGACACATCGAGAAGCTGCACAAGAAGAAAAAGTCCGAGCAGGCGACGGCCGTCTACGAGGAGTTCGTGGCCGCCCTCAACGCCGAGGAGCCCGCCGCAGCCCTCGGTGCGATCATCCAGGCCGAGGAGATCCGCTCGCCGGACTCGGGCGCGTTCGACTGGACCGACGTGCGGCAGTTCAACCTCATGTTCGAGACGGCGACGGGCGCCGTCGCCGAGGAGGCGTCCAAGATCTACCTCCGCCCCGAGACGGCGCAGGGCATCTTCGTCCACTTCAAGGACGTCGCCGAGACGGCGCGCCTCGCCGTGCCGTTCGGCATCGCGCAGACGGGCAAGGCCTTCCGCAACGAGATCGTCGCGCGGCAGTTCATCTTCCGGATGCGCGAGTTCGAGCAGATGGAGATGCAGTACTTCGTCCGGCCAGGCACGCAGATGGACGCCTACGCCGAGTGGGCCGACAAGCGCATGCAGTGGCACATCGACAACGGCATCCGGCCCGAGAAGCTGCGCTGGCACGACCACGAAAAGCTCGCCCACTACGCCGACGCGGCCAAGGACGTGCAGTACGAGTTCCCCTTCGGCTGGAACGAGATCGAGGGCGTCCACTCGCGCACGGATTTCGACCTCACGCGGCACCAGGAGTTCTCGGGCAAGAAGCTCGAGTACGTGGACGTGCAGGCGGGCGACCGCTACATCCCGTACGTCGTCGAGACCAGCGTGGGCCTCGACCGGACGATCCTGATGGTCCTCTGCGACGCGTACCGCGAGGACACCGTCGGCGGCGAGACGCGCAACCTGCTGGCCTTCCACCCGGCGCTCGCGCCGTTCACGGCGGCCGTCTTCCCGCTCGTCAAGAAGGAGGGCATGCCCGAGACGGCGCACGCCATCGAGGCGGACCTGCGCCGCGAGTTCTCGGTCACGTACGACGAGAAGGGCGCCGTCGGGCGGCGCTACCGCCGGCAGGACGAGATCGGCACGCCGGTCTGCATCACCGTCGACGGGCAGACGGCCGAGGACGGGACGGTGACGCTGCGCGACCGCGACACGACGGAGCAGGTGCGCGTGCCGGCCGAGAACGTCCGCCGCGCCGTCGCCGACCGCGTCGCGGCGTGGACGCCGGGCTGAGGATCAGCCCGTCGCGCCGAGATGGGCGCGTGAGGACCTGGTCGATTCAAAGCTCCCTCCCGGTGGGCCAGGGCTGATGCGTCGAGACCCCTCGACACGCTCGGGATGACGCTGTTTTGAGAGGATGCGGTAGCCCTGCCCTTTGGGCCGGGTGAACCAGGACCTGAGGTGGCCGCCCCTGGCAGCCCGAAGAGGGGGTCGGGGCCTCGACGCTGCGTCGTGCACCAACGAAGCGAACACCCCCTGCCTGGGGCCGGAGCCCGCGCCGAGCGGTTTTCCCGAGTCGCCACCGGACAAAACAGCTTCCAGGGCTCGGGAACTGTGACTGGCCGGGCGGGGAATGGAGGCGCCGGGGACGACGCACGTGACGGTGCCCGACCCTCTCGGGCGTCGCCCCGCTCCCCCAGTTCCTGGTCGTCCCCGAATGCCCTTTTCTCTCTGGTTCGTCGTCGCCGGCGCCCTGCTGACGCTGATGGCGATCGCGTCGACCGTGCTCAAGCGCGTGCCGCTGACGGCGGCGCAGCTGTACCTCGCCGTCGGCGTGGCCGTCGGGCCGCTCGGGATCGGGCTGCTCGTCGTCGAGCCGCTCGCCGCCGCCGCGGTGCTCGAGCGCGTGACCGAGGTCGCCGTCATCCTGTCGCTCTTCGCCGCCGGCCTCAAGCTGCGGACGCCGCTCACGGACGGCCGCTGGAAGCTCCCGCTGCGCCTCGCCGCCGTCTCGATGACGCTCACCGTCGCCGGCGTCGCCGCGCTCGGCGTGTGGGGGCTGGGCCTGAGCGTCGGCGCGGCGGTCCTGCTCGGCGCCATCCTCGCACCGACGGACCCCGTGCTCGCGAGCGAGGTGCAGATCGAGGAGACGGGCGACACGGACCGCGTGCGCTTCGGCCTGACGGGCGAGGCGGGCCTCAACGACGGCGCGGCGTTCCCGTTCGTGATGCTCGGCCTCGGCCTGATGGGCCTCCACGACCTCGGCGACTTCTGGCTGACGTGGCTCGGCGTGGACGTGCTGTGGTCGGTCGCGGGCGGCCTCGCCATCGGCGCCGCGCTCGGCGCGGGCGTCGGCTACGTCGTGCTGTACCTGCGGCGCGTGCACAAGGAGGCGGCCGGGACCGACGAGTACCTCGCGCTGGGGCTCGTCGCGCTGAGCTACGGGCTGGCGCTGCTGGCGCACACGTACGCCTTCCTCGCCGTGTTCGCGGCAGGCCTCGCGATGCGGGCCGTCGAGCGCCGCGCGACGGGCGACACGACCGAGGAGGAGATCGAGGCGCTCACGCAGGAGGCCGGGCAGGAGGCGGCAGCGATGGACGAGACAGCCGCGCCGGCCATCATGGCCTGGACCGTGCTGAGCTTCACCGAGCAGATCGACCGCCTCAGCGCCGTAGCCGTCGTCGTGCTGACGGGCGCGCTCGTGCACCTCGCGGCGCTGGACTGGCGGACGGCCGGCTTCGCCGCAGCCCTGTTCCTCGTCGTGCGACCTGCCGCCGTGGCGCTCGGGCTCGTCGGCTCCGCGACGTCCGGCGTGCAGCGCGCGCTGATGGGCTGGTTCGGCGTCCGCGGCATCGGCTCGATGTACTACCTCTTCTACGCCGTCGTGCACGGCCTCGGCGGCCCGGAGGCGTCGCGGCTGCTGGGCATCGTGCTGTCGGTCGTCGCGGCGAGCGCGCTCGTCCACGGCCTCTCGGTGACGCCGCTCATGACGTGGTACCGCCACCGCGCCGGCTTCGAGGAGCGCGTAGCACGGGCTGAGGAGGCGTGAGGACGGAGGACGGAGGACGGAGGACGGAATTTTTGCATTTGCCCGCCTTCTGCCCTCCGCCTTCCGAGTTCACCCCTTCAACCCTTCCACCTTTTCCACCGTCAGGTCGTCGAGCGAGTCGAGGACGAGGTCGGCGTCCGAGAGGTCG
>JBBSQZ010000094.1:0-11491 GCA_038243565.1 Rhodothermales bacterium
CGGTGCCGTAGAGCGAGCCCTTGCGCCAGCGGTAGAGCGTCCGCGGGTCCGTCGCGCGGCGGTGGACGCCTGCGAGCACCGCCGTGCGGACGGCCCACAGCACGGCGATCAGGAGCACCGTGATGAGCAGGTCCTCGGTGACCTCGGTGCCGAAGCCGAGCACGGAGCTGGTCGCCGCGACGACGCGCGTCCACAGGCCCGCTGAGGCGGCCTCGGCGGCGTGCTGCGCCGCGGCGGCGGCCCGCTTCACGCCCGAGACCGTGTCGAGGCGGACGGTGCTGGCGCGGGACGGCGCGGCGAGCGGGGCGCCGGCCTCGCGGGCCAGGGTGTCGACGGCCTGCGTGAGCGCCTCGGACGCCCGCGCGCGCGAGTCCGCAGCCTGCGCGAGCGCGGACCGGGCCGGTGCGAAACGCGTCGTGGCGAGCGAGTCCTGGAGCACGGCGTGCTAGCGCGCCGCGGCGGCCTCGCCGATGAGCTGCGCGAAGCACTCGGGCGTGTACGCCGTGTGCAGCACAACCCGGCCGTTGATGGCGACGCGCGGCGTGCTGATGCCGCCGTCGCGCGAGGCGAAGGCCGTGCCGACGGCCGCGGCGTCCGTCTGGACCTGCGTGAGCAGCGGCTGCAGCTGGGCCTGGTCCTCGAGCGTCGCCTGGAAGGCGGCGCCGTTCATGCCGACGGCGTTCAGCGTCGAGACGAGCTCGGGAACGGACATGCCCCACGTCTGGTCCTGGCGGTTGAACATCTCCTGCATGAGCTCGAAGAACTTGCCGTCGCGCTGCGCGGTCTTGAGCGCGATGACCTGCGCGACCGACTGAGGGCGCAGCGGGTAGGCGACCGAGTAGAAGCGGGCGCGGCTGGCCTCGGCCAGCTCGATCGGCTCGAGGATGCCGGCGAGGTCGCGGCAGTGCGGGCAGTTCGGGTCGAAGATGGTGACGACGCTCACCGCCGACTCGTCCGACGAGCCGACGTACGGGCCCGTCGTGAACGGCGACATGTCCGCGATGGTCGCGACCTCCGGGTCGTAGCCGCACGACTCGCCGCTGGGCGCGACGGCGAGCGGCTGCGCCGGGTTGCCCGCGACGGCAGCGGCGCCCGGCGCCAGCGGCGATGCGCCCGGTGCGGTTGCGCCCGCCGTGACCGGCGCGGCATCGGAGTTGCTCGCGAGGACGACGTCGGCGCCGACGAGGAGCATGAACGCGCCGAGCAGCGGCGCGTACGGGCGGAGGGCGGAGAGGCCGCGGCGCGGCGCGGGCGCGCGGCGCGAGGCCGGCGCGTCGGCGGGCGCCGCGAGGCGACGCGACTCGATGAGGTGCAGCACGAAGAGCGTCAGGACAAAGGTGGACGAGATGAGGCAGAGCACGCACAGCTGGTGAATCACGGCCACCTGGACGTAGACGAGGTACGCCGCGTAGAGCAGCCCGACGCCCGAGACGCCGAACGCGGCGAGGCGCAGGCGGTCGTCGCCAGTCGCGGCGTAGGCGAGGCGCAGGAGCGCGAGGAAGCCGTAGAAGACGAAGCCCCACAGGATGTTGGAGACGCCGAACTGCGTCCCGTAGGCGCCCTGCGTGACCTCGGCGCAGCCGACGACCTCTGCCGGCGCGCTGGCGTCGTAGGTGACGGGCGCCGAGGCGAGGCCGCTGCAGCCGTTGGCGAAGCCGTTGTTCGCCTGCAGCTGGAGGTGCGTCACGACGAGCAGGCCGCCGAGCGCCGCGGCGACGATGAGCAGCCGCACGAGCGCGGTCTGGGTCGGGAGGGCCATGTCGTGGAGTGAGCGGGTGGGGAGGCCGGAACGGCAACCGGCGAACTGCCGGTATGGACGCGGCGCCAAGCTACGGTTGCGGCGGCGATGGCGTGCCGCGGGCGTCTCGCCTCGTTTCGCCCCGCCTTTTCTTGACGCGCGCGCGCCGCGCGGCGTAAATTCTGCCAACTTTTTAGCACGCTCCCACCCGACCATGACCGCCCCCCTGAGCCGCCGCGAGCGGCAGGTCCTCGACGTCCTCCACCGCCTCGGCACGGCGACCGTGTCGGACGTGCAGAACGCGCTGCCGGACCCGCCGAGCTACTCGGCCGTCCGCACGCACCTCCGCATCCTCGAGGACAAGGGCCACGCCGTCCACTCGGTCGACGGGCCGCGCTACGTCTACGGCGCGGCCGTGCCGCGCGAGGCGGCAGGCCGCTCCGCGCTGCGCCACCTCATCGCGACGTTCTTCGACGACGCCCCGGCCCGCGCCGTCGCGGCGCTGCTCGACGACCGCAGCGACGCGCTCTCGGCGCAGGACCTCGACCGCCTCGCGGCCCTCATCGCGCAGGCGCGCACGGACGCCGACCGGACATGACCCCGCTGGGCCTGGCCCTCCGCGGCGCGCTCGTGCTCGCCGCGGCGGCGCTCGCCGTACGGGCGCTGCACGGCGCGCCCGCAGCGTGGCGCCACTCGGCGTGGACGGTCGCCTTCGGGACGTTGATCGCACTGCCGGCGCTGGCGCTCGCCGGCCTCTCGTGGCGCGTCGCCGTGCTCCCTGCGTCCACAGGAGCGGCCGTTGCTCCCGGCGCCGCGTTACCCGTCTCGACCGTTGCGCTGTGGCTCGGCGCCGTCTGGGCGCTCGGCGCCGTCGCCGTCGCGCTGCGGTGGATCGTGGCCCACGCCGCGGCCCGGCGCCTCGTCCGGATGGCCCGGCCGATCCGGTCGGCGCGGTGGCGCCGCGCCGAGCACGCGGCGCGGCGGGCGATGGGCCTGCGCCTGCCCGTGCGCCTGCTCACGCCGGCGCGCCTCGACGTGCCCGCGGCGTGGGGCGTCCGCCCGTCTCAGCGGGCGATCCTGCTGCCGCGCTCGGCGCGGACGTGGGACGCGGGCCGGCGACGCGCCGTGCTCCTCCACGAGATGGCGCACCTGCGCCGCGGCGACCTCTGGACGCAGGTCCTGGCGCAGGCCGCCGTCGCCGTCCACTGGTTCAACCCGCTCGTGTGGCGCGCCTACCGCGCCGCGCTCGCCGAGCGCGAGCTCGCCTGCGACGATGCCGCGCTCCGCGCCGGCGCCGACCCGGCGGACTATGCGGGGCACCTGCTCGCGCTCGCCCGCACGCTGCGCCCGCGCCATGCCGCCCTCGCCGCGGTCGCCTCGATGGCTGAGCGGCCCGCCCTCGAGCGCCGCATCGTCTCGATCCTGATGCCGCGCGACTGCCCCGCCGCCTCCCGTCTGCGGACGCTTGCGACGGCCGGCTCGGCGCTCGCCTTCGTCCTCGCCGTCGTCGCGGTCGAGCCCGTCCAGCGGGACGCCGAGGCGCCGCTCGTCGCCGCGGCGCCCGTCGCCGTTGCTGAGGTGCCGGCGCCCGTGGCGCCTGTAGTCGAGCCGCCGACACCGCCCGCTCCGCCCGAGACGCCGCCTGCTCCACCCGAGGCGCCGTCCGCTCCGCCGGAGGCCCCGGCAGCCCCGGCCGCTCGAGCTCTGCCGACGCCATCCCCTGCGCCCGCCCCGGCCGTGGCACGCCGTGCCCCGGCGGCAGCGCCTCGGCCAGCACCGGCGCCGCTCGCCTTCAAGGCCGTCGACCCGGACCATATCACGCGGCAGGTCGCGCAGCTTCGCGCCACCGTCGCCGCGCTCCACGACCTCGACCCCGAGGCGCTCTCGCACCAGTCCGTCGACGCCGCGCTCGCGGCCGTGCCGGACCTACCGGACGCCGACCGCGCCGTGATCCACGCCGAGGCGCTTGCCAACCTCGCGCAGGCGACCGCCGCCGCCGAGCGGCGCCTTTTCGAGGCTGAGACCCTCTTCGAGAGCGACCGCCGCGGTGGCCAGGGCGCGAGAGGCCCGGCGATCTGATGAAATGCGGTTTGAGGTTTAACGTTTAAGGCTGGCAAAATCCCTCCTTAAATGTTAAACCTCAAACCGCATTTCGCATTCCGTGTAACTCCCTGGTCGCGCCGGCCGTCCCTCAGGCGCACCCACTTCTCGCCGATGTTCGTCCGCTTCGCCGCCGCCCTCGCTCTGCTCCTCCCGACGTTCGCCGCCGCTCAGGGCGCGGCCCGCGACGCCGCCGCCGCCGGCCCACAGCGCCTCGGCGCCGTCGTCCTCGGCGACGCTCAGATCCACCTCGACGGCCGTCTCGACGAGGCCGTCTGGGCGACGGCCCCGCCCGCGACCGGCTTCGTCCAGAACAAGCCGGCGCCCGGCGCTCCGATGTCGCAGCCGACCGAGGCGCGCGTCCTCTACGACGGCGGCGCCGTCTACGTCGGCATGCGGATGACCGACAGCGACGCCGCCGCCATCGCCGCGCCGCTCGGCCGCCGCGACGCCGGCCTCTCGTCCGATCTCGCCTACGTCGGCTTCGACTCGTTCCACGACCGCCGCACCGCCTACCTCTTCGGCGTCAACCCGGCCGGGGTCAAGATCGACAAGCTGTTCTACGACGACGGCAACGGCCAGGACGACTCGTGGGATGCCATCTGGGACGTCGCGACGAGCCGCGACAGCACCGGCTGGACCGCCGAGTTCCGCATCCCGCTCGGGCAGCTCCGCTACACGCCCGGCAACGAGACGTGGGGCGTCGAGTTCGGGCGCGTCATCCAGCGGACGGGCGAGGAAGGCATGTGGGCGCCCATCCTCCCGACCGACGTCGGCTTCGTCGGCCTCTTCGGCGAGTTGACGGGCCTCGTCGGGCTGGGGTCGCCGCGGCGCTTCGAGGTCGTGCCGTACGTCTCCGCCCAGGCCGTCCGCGCGCCGGACACGCGCGCCCCCGGCGGCCCTGCCGACCCGTACTACGCCTCGACCGACCTCGCGCCGCGCGTCGGCGTCGACCTCAAGCTCGGCCTCACGCCCGGGCTCACGCTCACGGCAACCGTCAACCCGGACTTCGGGCAGGTCGAGGCGGACCCCGCGCAGGTCAACCTCGGCGGGTTCGAGCTCTCCCTTCAGGAGCGCCGCCCGTTCTTCGTCGAGGGCCTCGACGCGTTCTCGTTCGGGCGCGCGCGCCGCAACTTCTCCGCCAACCGCCCCAACCTGCTGTACACGCGCCGCATCGGCCGCAGCCCGCAGCGCCAGGGCTTCGTGCCGGGCGCCGTCACCGACGAAACGGGCGAGCAGGGCGTCGTCTACACCGACGCCCCGCAGCAAACGACGATCCTCGGCGCGGCGAAGGTCGCGGGCCGCGTCGGCCGCGTGACGCTCGGCGTCCTCTCGGCCCTGACCTCCCCCGAGTACGGCCGCTACCAGGCCTACGACGGCACGGGCAACCCGCTCACCGACGGCCGCGGCCTCGTCGAGCCGCTCTCGAGCTACTCGGTCGCCCGCGCCCGCGCGACGTTCGGGCAGACGGTCGTCGGGGCGGCCGGCACGCTCGTCGTCCGCGACGTGTCAGACCCCGCCTTCGCCCGCTTCCTGCCCGGCCAGGCCAGCGTCCTCGAGCTCGACGGCGAGCACCGCATCGGCGGCGGCCAGTGGATCACGTCGGGCGTCCTCGCCGGCAGCCTCGTCACCGGCTCGACGGACGCCATCGTGGGCCTCCAGCGCGCCTTCCCGCGCCTCTACCAGCGCCCCGACTCGGACCGACTCCGCGTCGACTCGGCCGCGACGAGCCTCGCGGGCCTGACGGGCGAGATCGCGATTCAAAAGGACGGCGGCACCCACTGGACGGGCTCGCTCTCGGCCGCCTTCACCAGCCCCGGCTTCGACTCGAACAGCCTCGGCTACCAGCCCCGCGCCGATAACGCCAATGCGGGCGTCGCCGCGACCTATTCGCAGAACACGCCGCACGCCTGGTACCGGTCGTGGTACGCCGCCGCCTCCGCCGGGCTCGGCAGCAACTTCGACCGCGACCTCACGATGGCGTTCGTCAGCCTGCAAAACGGCGTCCACTACGCCAACTTCTGGCGGCATAATGTGAACGTCCAGCTCAACGCCCGGACCGTGAGCGACCGCGCGACGCGCGGCGGCGTGCTCGCGCTGAGCCCGGCGAGCGTCGGCCTCAACCTCAACGGTGGAACGGACGACCGCCGCGCCGTCTCGGGCTACGCCTCGCTCTACGGCGGCGCCAACGAGATCGGGCAGCGCTACATCGGCGGCGAGATCGGCGTCGACATCCGGCCCGCGTCGAACCTCACGATCGGGCTCTACCCGGGGGTCAACACCGACCGCGAGACGCGGCAGTTCGTGACGGCCTTCGCCGACCCCGCCGCGGCCGGCACCTTCGGCCGCCGCGCCATCTTCGCCGACTCGGACCAGAACGAGTTCTCGATGGCCGCCCGCGTCGACTGGACGTTCTCGCCGACGCTCTCGCTCCAGCTCTACGCGCGTCCGTTCGTCTCGCGCGTCCGCTACGACACGTTCCAGCAGCCGACGGCCTCGGGCCAGCTCCGCTTCCCGACGATCGAGGACGGCGGCGGTACGGCCGTCCGGATGGACGACGGCTCGGTCCGGATCACGCCCGGCGACGGCGGCGAGGCGTTCACGCTCCGGCCGGACTTCACCGTCCGCGCGCTCCAGGGCAACGCCGTCCTCCGCTGGGAGTACCGCCCCGGCAGCACGCTCTTCTTCGTCTGGCAGCAGCAGCGCGACGGCTTCGACTCGACGGGCCGCTTCGACTTCGGCCGCAACATCGGCCGCCTCGCCACGGACCGCCTGACGAACGTCTTCCTGCTGAAGCTGACCTACTGGCTCGGGTAGGCGGAGGACGGAGGATGGAGGACGGAATCTGCCACCGCCCTCTCAACTCTGTCATCCCGGCCCCCGAGCCGGGATCTCCTGGACGATGAGCCGTGCACAGGTTGACCCGTCGTGCGCCGACGAACCTCGAGGAGATCCCGGATCAAGTGGGCTGCGCCGTCCTTCGGATCGGGATGACATGTTTTAACTATCGCGACAAACGTGAGTGGTGGCGCGCGTTCGGAACTTCGCGAGGCGCGCTTTCTAAGCCCGCCTTCCGCCTTCCGCGCTACTGCCGCTTCGTCTTCCGCGCCACGCGGAGGTCGCTCGGGACGCCGGGAGAGACGTGCGGGTGCCGCGCGAGGTAAAAGCGGTACGGCCGCTCGACGCCCTTCGACAGGCCGATTCGCGTGCTGACGGCGACCTCGAACGGCTCGGGGTCCGGGTCGGCGGCGAAGAAGAGCCGGCCGCGGGTGAGGTCCGAGCCGTGGAAACGGCTCCGGGCGACGCCCGGTCCTTCGGCGATGTCGAAGGCCTGCGTCCACTTGCCGGGGCCGTTGGTGAGGTCGCGCTCGCGGCGCGCGGCCGGCCGGCGCTCGCGCATCGCGTCCGCCCCGAGGAGCGGCTCGAGGGCGCGGACGAGGACGGCGCCGGGCGTGCCCTCGGCCTCGGTGACCACGTTGAGCAGCCACGACGTGTAGTAGACGAGGTAGACGTAGGCCGTGCCGGGCGCCGCGAAGAGGCCCGCTGCGCGGCCCTCGGGCAGCACGATGCCCTCGTCGCCGAACGTCGACTTCCAGCCGTGGAGCGCCGGGTCGTCCGCCGTGTACGCCTCGGTCTCGACGATGCGCCCGACGAGGCGCCCGTCGTCGGGGTGGTCGTAGACAAGCAGGAGGCCGAGCAGGTCGCGGGCGACCTCGAGGGTCGGGCGGCCGAAGAAGGCGGCGGGGAGCGGCGTGAGCGATTCGAACGGCATGGCGTGTAACCCGAGCGGGATTTGGTCCGTCCTCCGAGTACCGCCGTATGCTGCGGCGGGCTCCCCTCTTCCCCACTCCGATGACGCCTCGCCTTCTCCTCGCCGGACTTCTGCTGGCAGTTCTCGCGCCCGCCGCCTCGGCGCAGACGCGCCTCTTCGACCAGACCTTCGCCGTCCGCGACGGCCAGTCGCTCGTCCTCAACGTCGGCTCGGGCGCCGTCCGCGTCGAGACGACGGCGTCGAACGAGGCGCAGGTCGTCGTCGAGGGCCGCGGCGACGACCTCCAGGGCGCCTTCCGGAGGCTCCGCTTCACCGCGGCGGCGAGCGGCGGCACGCTGACGGTCCGCACGCGCCCCGAACGCGCCGCCAACCGCGACCGCGCGCAGTTCAGCTACGTCGTCCGCATCCCGCGGCGCTTCAACGTGAGCATCGACACCGGCTCCGGCGCCGTCCGCGTCGGCCCGCTCGCCGGTCGTCTCGCCATCGACACCGGCTCCGGCGCCGTCGTGGCGGGCGACGTGACGGGCGACGTCGACATCGACACCGGCTCCGGCGCGGTCTCGCTCGGGCGCGTCTCGGGCGAGGTGAAGGTGGACACCGGCTCGGGCGCGATCACCGTCGCCGAGGCGACGCGGGGGTCGCTCGAGGCGGGCTCGGGCGCGGTCCGCGTGGGCATCCCGCGCGGCGCCAACATGGAGCTTCGGGCGTCGGGCAGCCGCGTGACGCTGGACGACACCCTCGGCTTCGTCGGCCGACGCGAGCGCGACGGGGCGTCGGGGCGGATCGGGCGCGGCGGCAACCGGCTGTCCATCGAGACGGGCTCGGGCGCTATTTCCGTGACGGCGCGGTAGCCGCGACTCGGGCCGCGCAACCCCGACGGCGGCGCGGCCGTTCGAGGCGCCACACCTCCTTCGCTCCGATGACGACGCTTCCCCGGACCCGGCTCCAACGCGTGCTGCTCGTGCTGCTCCTCGTCGCGGCGAGCATGGTCGCCGCCAGCACGCTCGCGTCGTTTCTAATGCGCGCGCACGTCGAGCAGGTGGAGCACCGCATGATGATGGCCGAGCCGGCGCTGCCGCCGGGGCACCCGCCGCTGCCGCCACTGCCGCCGGGCCATCCGCCGATCCCGCCCGCACCGCCCGCGCCGCCGTCCACGGCAGGCATCCGGATCTAGCGCCGCCCGTGCTCGCCGTCCGCCCGCCCGACTACTTCCCGCCGGCCGCCCACGCGGCACTCCTCGCCTCGGCCGGGCGCGTCGTCCTCGCGGACACGTTCGCGTTCAGCCGGCAGTCCACGCACAACCGCGCGCGCATCGCGACGTCGCAGGGGCCGCAGTGGATGACGGTCCCGCGCACGCGCGCGGCCGTCGGGACGCCGCTGGACCGCGTCGAGGTCGTCGCGGACGGCTGGCCGCGCAAGCACGTGCGCACGCTGCGCTCCGCCTACGGCATGGCACCGTTCGCCGAGCACCTCCTGCCCGAGGTGGAGGCGCTGCTCGCCGGGACGCACGCCTCGCTCGGCGCCCTCGCCGCGGCGACGACGGCCTGGGCGCTGCGGCGCCTCGGCGCGACGGCCGACGTGGCGCTCGCCTCGGCCCTGCCCGGCGCGCCCGCCACGCTCGCCGACGTGTGGGACGCTGCGGGCCGCGGCCCGCTCCTCTCGCTCACGCCCGACCGCGACGCCGCCGCCGTCCCCGACGTGCGCCCGTTCGACTACGCCGAGCCGCCGCGCTGGCAGGTCTGGGGCGAGGCGCTCACGCCCGGCCTCAGCGTCCTCGACGTGCTCCTGACGCACGGCCCCGACGCGCGCCGCGCGCTCGGCCTGGACGGCGTTGCCTCGCGTGTGGGCGCGATGCCGCCGCGGGGCGGCTCGGCAGAGTAAACTCGTCCTCCCAGACGCGTTCAGGATCGGCCGTCCCCACGGGTGGCGCACTGAGCTCATGCCTGACGGCCGACCGAGTCCGTCTCACTGGCCCGCCCTGCCCACCTGATGGCTGCCGCCTCCCCGACGTCCCGCCTCGCGCTGCGGCTGCTCATCGTCGCCGTCGCCGCGGCGTCGCTGGCGCCGCTCGCGCGCGTCGCGGCAGGGTGGGCCGAGTATGCCGAGGTGGTCGGGAGGCCGCTCAGCCAGACGCCGCCGCGTGGCTACTCGGGCGTCCGCTGGGACGACACGCCCGCTGGCGTCGTCGCAGTCGACGTATTCCCCGGCAGTCCGGCCGACGACGCAGGCATCCGCACCGGCGACCTGCTGGCTGCCGTCGACGCCGAGGCCGTCGCGACGGCGGCGGACGCCGAGGCGCGGACCGAGCGCGCGAGGGGGACGGTCCAGCAGCTGCGCCTCGACCGCGGCGGCGCCCCCGTCACGGTCGACGTGCCCGTCGCGCGGTACCCGACGTTCCTCTACCCGCGGAGCCGGATCCTGTGGGCCGGCGCGGCGTGGGCCTTCGCCGTCGTCGCGTTCCTGCACCTGCTCGCGCTGCTGACGGTGCTGCCGCTCGCGCGGCGCGGCGGGCGGGCGCTCCGCGTGGCCGTCCTCGTCGGGGCGGCGCTCGTGTGGGTCGGCGGCAACCTGCTGCGGATCGTCTGGGTGAGCCTCGAGGGCGCGCCCGGCACCGGCGGCGGCGTCTCGGCCGCCTTGTTCGACGGACTGACGCTGGTGGCGCTCGCTGGCTGGACCGTCTTCCCGGCCCTGCTGCTGCGGCAGAGCGTGCTCGCGTCGCGAGACGCGCGGCAGGCCGTCGGCGCGCTGCTCGGCGTCGTGTTCGTGCCGCCGGCCGCCTACGGCGCGCTCCTCGGCGTGGCGATCGTGCGCGGCCACGCCGGCCCGCTCCCACCCGACGCGCTCGTCGCGCCCGTCCTGTTCTACGTCTGCGTCTACGTCGCCGCGGCGACGGCGCTCGTGCTGTGGCGCGCGCGCGCCGAGCGCGTCTCGACCGAGCCCGACGACCTGCCGCCGCCGACGTGGTACCGGGCCGCGAGCGCCGTCGCGCTCGTCGTCGTCATCGCAGGCGCGGCGTTCGCGTGGCGCGCCGGGCCGGCGTCCGAGGCCGACGTGGCGGCGGGCTGGTTCGTGACGGCGCTCCAGCTGATCTCGCTGCTGCCCGTCGTCCTCGTGTCGCTCGCGACGCTCCGCTACGGCCGCTTCGACGCCGTGCTGAAGCGCGGGGCGGCCTACCTGACCGCCCTCGCCGTCGTGTTCGCCGTCGTCGCCGGCGGGGCCGTGCTGCTACGCGCCGTCGGCGGCTTCGGGCCGACGGCGCTGGGCCTGCTCGTCGTCGCCGTGCTCGTCCTCGCCGAGCGCTCGGCGCCGGCGCTCCGGCGGCGCTTCGCGCGGACGTTCGAGCCCGACCGGGACCGCGCGCGGCGGCGCCTCGACGCCTTCGGCGAGCGCATCCGCTCGCTCGTCGACCCCGAGGCGCTCGCCGCCGCCGCGGCGCAGGCCGTCGGCGACGCCTTTCAGCCGCGCTCGGCCATCGTCTTCCTCCGCGCCGGCCTCGGCGGGCCGGACGAGCGCTGGACGCAGGCGACGTTCCATCCCGAGCCGCCGCACTTCACGGCCGCCGAGCTGGAGCGCGTGTGGGACCGCGTCCGTGACGGCGGCCTGGTCTGGGCGGCGATGGACGAGCTGCGCGAGGCCGACCTGCCGGACGCCGACGCGGAGCGCCTGCGGCGCTTCGGCGTCGCACTCGCCGTCCCGATCACGAGCGACCCCGACCACGGAACGGCCGCCGGCCTCGTCGCCCTCGGCCCGACGACGCGCCGCCGCGGCGTCTACTCGACCGACGACGTCGAGCGCCTGCGCCTGCTCGGCGCCCAACTCGCACTTGCGGTTGAGCGCCTCGCGCTGATCGAGCGCGAGACGACGCTCGTCCGGCAGACGGC
>JBBSQZ010000095.1:0-11370 GCA_038243565.1 Rhodothermales bacterium
CGCCGCCGCCGCCGCCGTAGGCCCGGGCGCCGCCGCCGACGCCTTCGACGCCCTGCTGCGCCGCGTCTGCGCGGCGCCCAGAGGGCTGTGACCATGCGTTGTCGACCGGTGCGCCCAGGTCTCCATTCCTTGTCATCCCGGCCCTGAGCCGGGATCTCCTGAACGAAGGATCGTGAACCGGTGTGTTCATCAAGCGATGATGGACCGTCGAGGAGATCCTGGCTCGGGGGCCGGGATGACAGACACCTCGATAGCACGTGGCCACGTCCTGAGCGCGGCCGCGCCGTCCTATCGCAGCGCGGTCCGGAAGATCCGCGCGAGTTCACACGTGCTTGCAGATCCGGACGTGGATAGATTGAGTGCCCCGCCTTCACGCGCAGGCCGCCTCGCGACCTCCCACCACGTGCGCTCCACAAGCACCGTCCCGGGTGGTGTGCCGCCGTTCGCCTGACCTGATGGCATCCGTTCTGCTTGGATCTCTGCTCGCTTTCGTGGTTGCCGTGGGGGGGACGCGCTCCGTCCGCGGACTCGCCCTGAGCCGCGGCCACGTGGACCATCCGGACGAGCGGAAGCGGCATGCGCGCGCCGTTCCACGCCTCGGCGGCGTCGGGATCGCAATGGGCCTCTTCGTCGGCCTCGCGACGGCTGTCGCGGGAAGTGCCGTGCCCGCGACGGCCATGCTGCCGCTGCTCATAGGAGCAGGGGTCCTCGTCACGCTAGGCGTGTGGGACGACCTGCGCGGGCTCAGCTTCAAGCGGCGCTTCTTCGTGCAGGTCGCCGTCGCCTACGGGATGGTGCTCGCAGGCTGGCACATCGACCTCGCCAACCTGCCCGGCCTCGGCGGGCTGACGCCGTTCACGCAGGCCGTGCTCACGCTGCCGGTGACGATGCTCTGGGTCGTGGGCCTCATCAACGCGATGAACCTCCTCGACGGGCTCGACGGGCTCGTCGCCGGCGTCGCGACGATCGCCTTCGGGGCGCTGGCGGTGGCCAGCCCCGGCGACCCGCTGCTGCTGGCGCTCTGCGCCGTCGGCGCGGCGGCTACGCTGGGCTTCTTCGTCTTCAACGCCCACCCGGCATCCATCTTCATGGGCGACACCGGGAGCACGCTGCTGGGCTTCCTGCTGGCCGCTGCCGGCCTGCGCAGCGCCATCGGCGCGCCGACGCCTGGCACGCTCGCCGTGCCGCTCGTCATTCTTGCGCTGCCCGTGCTGGACACCGCGACGGCGTTCGTCCGCCGCATCGTCGACGGCGCCTCGCCGTTCCTGCCGGACGCAGACCACATCCACCACCGGGTCCTCGAGCGGAGCCACGGCTCCGTCCGCCGCGCCGTCCGCGCGATCTGGGCCGCCTCGGCCGTCTTCGGCGCCATCGGCGTCGTCCTGAGCCGTGCCAACGGCAGCGATCTCGTCCAGGCCGTCTGCGTTCTCGTCGCGTTTGCCTTCGCGTACCTCGTCGTTCGGCGGCTGCGCTACGTCCGCATCCGCGTCGTGTGGCGCAAGATGCAGCGCCGCCGCATCAACGCGCGGCGCGCCTACGAAGCGCCCGTCGCGACGCTCGTGCCTAACCCGTCGTCTGGCGGCGTCGAGCCCGACGGCACGTCCGGCAACGGCGCACCGCGGCAGCACCCGCCGGCGGTCTCGCAGAGGCCGGAGCGGCCGGCGTAGCTTGCAGCGTCACCCGCCTGCGCGCCCATGCTGTTCGGAACCGTCGTCGGCCAGGTCTGGGCCACGCGCAAGGACCCGTCGCTCGTCGGGATGACGTTCCTCGTCGTCCGCGAGACGACGCTCGACGGCGCCCCCACGAGCACGTTCGTCGTCGCGGCGGACGCCGTCGGCGCGGGCGTCGGCGAGGCGGTCCTCGTGGCGCAGGGCTCGTCCGGCCGCCAGACCGAGCTCACGCAGGGCAAGCCCGTCGACGCCGTCGTGATGGCGATCGTGGACCGCGTCGACGTCGAGGCTCCTGCCGAAGCGCCTGTGCGGCGCGCGGCATGAAGCTCGGCCGCGTCATCGGCTGCCTCTGGGCGACGCGCCACGACGCGTCGGTGGACGGCCTGCGGATGCTCGTCGTCCAGCCCGTCCGAGCCGACGGCACGGACGCGGGCCGCCCGTTCGCGTCGCTGGACACCGTCGGCGCCGGCGTCGGCGAGACGGTCCTGGTGGCGACGAGCACGGAGGCCGGCTTCCCCTTCGGCCGCCCCGTCGTCGCGACGGACGCGACCGTGGTGGGGATCGTCGATTGAGGGTTTGGCCGGACGAGGTGCCGCGGTTTGTTCCACCGCTGACGCGCGTCCGAACCCCCGACCGACCCGTAGGGGCAAAGCGTGCTGTGCCCTCCTCGCAGGTTGCCACCGCACCCACGACCCGCGCCGGCCGTTGCTATCCCCGTGTCTCGATCCGCAGGCCGTCGGTGGCCAGCCGGACGCCCGGCGGCAGGAGCGCGTCGCCCTCGGCGTGCGTCACGGCGTGCGTCATGTGGACGAACCACGTCTCGGGCGCGCCGACGCGCGCCGCGATGGCCGCTGCCTCGCTGAAGGACAGGTGCGTCGGGTGTGACTCGGGGCGCAGGCCGTCCAGCACGAGCGCCTCGACGCCGCGCAGCGCCGCGACCGTCGCGTCCGGCACCTCCTTGACATCGGTGAGGTAGCCGAAGGCGCCGATGCGGACGCCCATCACGTCGATGGCCCCGTGCCCGCCCAAGACCGGCGTGATGGCGACGGCCGCCTCGGGGGTGGTCCGGCTGCGGACGACGAACGGCGTGTGGCCGTCGGTCTCGTGGAGGTCCAGGAGCGACGAGCCGGGGTAGGCGCGGTCGAAGACGTAGCCGAACATCTCGCGCAGCACGGCCGCGCTCGCGGGCAGCGCCCAGACCGGCGCGGGCGTCTTGTGGGTGTAGAAGAACGGCCGCAGGTCGTCCAGCCCGACGACGTGGTCGAAGTGGTGGTGCGTCACGACGAGCGCGTCGACGGCCGGGATGCCCTCGCGGAGCGCCTGGACGCGGAAGTCCGGCCCGACGTCGATCTGGACGTGGACGTCGCCGGCCGACGTGTGCGCGACGACGTGCGCCGAGGTCCGCGTCCGCGCGTCGCGCGGGTCCTTGGAGGTGCAGACGCGGCACGTGCAGCCGATGATCGGGACGCCGGTCGAGGTGCCGGTGCCGAGCAGCGCCGCCGTCACGCCGAGAAGCTCGGGAAGCGCCGTCATGGCTCTGCGCCGGGACGCGCGGTCGCTCCAACAGCTCCTCCGCGGGGCAGGGCCGCGACATTCTCCGACGTCCTCCTATCCACCCTCGACGTCATCCCGACCGGAGCGGGCCCTCGGCGAGCGCAGTTGAGGGATCTCGACGTGGCGACTCTGACCTCAGCGGCTCCGGTGATGCGTCGAGATCCCTCGACAAGCTCGGGATGACGGTGTGTGTGCGTGTGACGTGGAGCGCACATCGAGAGCCTGGAGGTCCCGTCGCGGCGGGACCTGTGAAGGCGTCCGCTTTCGAAGTGTCTCGTCATGGCTCTGCGTCGTCGGGGGCGTCGAGGGCGGCGCGGTCCAGGGCGGCCCAGGCGTCGTCGAGCGCGGCGCGGACGGCCGGGCGCAGGTAGAGGCCGTCGTGGGGCAGTGCGCGCAGCGCCTCGGCCATCACGTGGGCCTGCGCCTCGGGCGGGTGCAGCGTGTTCACCACGACCGTCTCGCGCCCGTCGACCGTGCACAGGCCACCGCGGAACGACCCGCGCCCGCGGCGCACGGCGACGCCGAGGCGCTTCAGGGCGTCCTCGAACGCCGCCGCCGTCGCAGGGACCGTCATGGGGGACTGGGGAAGGGGATGAGGGATGGGGCATGAGAGTTTCCCCCATGCCCCATCCCCCACGCCTCACAGCGTGTACTTCCGCAGCAGCGAGCGGCCGGACTTCTCGTCGCGGACGTCGAAGGCGAGCGGCTCCAGCGCCGCGTCCTCCTCGATGCGCCACGGGATGTTGCGGACGCTCAGGCGCCAGCGCGTCAGCGTGCTGAGCAGCCCGCGCTGGAGGTGCGTCAGGAACAGCGGGTGGACCCGCACGACGACCGGGCGGTCGCGGTACGGCGCCTCGACGGACTTGCGGTAGAGGTCCAGCCACGCGCGCAGCAGCGCCGTCGCGGACTCGGGCGAGGCGGCGGGCTCGGGGCGCTCCTCGGGCGCCTCGCGCGGCGCCTGGCTGGGCGTCTCGCGGGCGGTGTCGCGCGCGGACCGGCGGCTGCGCTCGGGGCGCGGCTCGCGCTCCGCGCGCTCCGTCCGCTCGCGCGGCTCGGGGCGCTCGGCCGTCTCCTCGATCGTGTCGAGCTCGCGCGAGGCGCGGGCGTCGTCGGGGCGGCGGTCGTCGCCGCGGCCGCGGCGGCCGGCTGCCTGCTCGATCTCGCCGGCCCCGGCGCGCGCGGCGCGCGCGGCGGGGTCCGCGCCGGGCTCGTCGCCCTCAGGCTGCGCCGTGATCGACGGCCGCAGGCGCTGGCGCGTGATCTGGACGAGCCCGAAGTCCGACATCGGCAGCAGCTTCGTCACCGCGCGGTCCTTCTCGAAGGCCTCCTTGAGGACGTTGGTCACCTTGCGGCGGTCCGCCTCGAGGCGCAGGTCGATGAAGTCCACGACGATGATGCCGCCGAGGTCGCGCAGGCGGAGCTGCTTGGCGACCTCGCGGGCGGCCTCGACGTTGACCGCGATCATGTTCTCCTTCTGGCTCTTGCCGCGCCCGGCGCGGCCGGAGTTGACGTCGACGACGTGCATCGCCTCGGTCGTCTCGATGAAGAGGTAGCCGCCGCCCTTCATGTTGACGCGCCGCGAGAAGGCCTCCTCGACCTGCTTCTCGATGCCGACCGAGCGGAAGACCGGCGCCGCGGCGCGGTGCAGCTCCACCTTGTCCGCCATGTCCGGCGCGACGGCCTTGACGTACGCCTGGACGTTCTTGAACACCTTCGGGTCGTCGACGAGGATGCGGTCGAAGTCCTCGGAGAAGAGGTCGCGCACGATCGACGAGACCATGTTGACGTCCTCGTAGAGCAGGACGGGCGCCTTGGCCTTGCCGCCGTCGAGCTTGGCCTCGATCGAGCGCCACTTGTCGATGAGCAGGCGGAGGTCCGTGTCGAGCGACTTGGCGTCGCGGCCCTCGGCGACGGTGCGGACGATGACGCCGCAGTTGTCCGGCTTGAGCGACTGCGCGAGCGTCCGCAGGCGGCGGCGCTCCTTGGCGGACTCGATCTTCTTGGACACGGCCACGTAGTCGGCCGCGGGGACGAGCACGAGGAAGCGGCCGGCGAGCGAGATGTCGGTCGAGACGCGGCTGCCCTTGGCCGAGATCGGCTCCTTGGTGATCTTGACGATCACGTGGCCGTCACGGCGCAGGAGCTGCTCGTTGGAGGGGACCGGGACGCGCCGGGCGCCCGGCGCCTTCGCCGACCTGGTGTCGTCACGCCCGGAGCGGCCGCGCGCCTCGCGGCCCGAGTCGCTCTTGGCGGAGGTCTCGCGGCCCGAGGTCTCGCGGCCCGAGGTCTCGCGGGTCTGGCGGCGGCTGCGCGACGGCGCCTCGTCGGCGTCGTCATCGGAAGCGTCTGCCGTCGGTTCGGCGCGCGGCGCCTCGTCGCGGGGCGCCTCGTCGCGGGGCGCCTCGTCGCGGGGCGCCTCGTCGCGCGGCGTCTCGGCGCGGTCGTCGGTGCGGGTGTCGTCCGCGGAGCGGCGGCCGCGGCGGCGCGAGCGCGGGCGGTCCTCCGCCGTGTCGTCGGTCGTCTCCGCGGTGGACTCCTCCGGCGCGTCGGTCGTTGCCTCGTCGGCGCCGCGGCGGCGCGTGGTTCGGCGGCTCTTCGGCGCCTCGTCGTCGTCCGCCTCGGCGGCGGGCTCGGCGGACGGCTCCGGACGCGCCGGCTCGGGGCGCGACGCCGGCTTCGGGCGGGCGCTCGACGTGAGGTCGAGGACGGCCATGCCGCGCGGGCGCTTCGGCGCCTCCTCCTTCTTCGGCGCCTCCTCCTTCTTCGGCGCCTCCTCCTTCTTCGGCGCCTCCTCCTTCTTCGGCGCCTCGGCCTTCCTGGAGGCCGGCTCGTCCGTGGTCGTCTCAGCCAGCGTCTGCTCGGGCGTGTCCGCAGCGCCGCGCGTGCGGCGGCGGCTACGCGAGCGGTCGTCACGCTCCGCGTCGTCGGCCGGCGTTACCGCGGCGCCGGGCGCCTCGATCGTCTCGTCGGCGGTCGTGTCAGCGGGCGTCTCGGCTTTGGGCGCAGCGGTGGAGGTGCGCGTCGGGCGGTTGCGCGGCGTGCGGCGCGGGCGCGCAGCGGGCGCCGCCTCGTCGGCGGTCTCGGCGGCGGGCGCCTCGGAGTCCGGTGCGACGTCGGCCTCCGCCTTGCGGCCACGCGAGCGGCGCGAGCGCGTCGGCTCCTCCGCCGTCTCGTCGGCCGGCGGCGCGTCAGGCGCCTCGGCGGGCGCACCCTCAGTGGGCGCGTCTTCGACGGGCGCGTCGGCCGTCTTCTTGGCGCGCGAGCGGCGCGGCTTCTTCGGCGCCTCGGGCTCCGAGGCGTCCGGCGTCGCCTCCTCGGCGTCCGGCGGTGGGAGGTCGGCGGCGGTGCGCGGCTTGCGCGGCGCGCGGCGCGAGCGCGGCGCCTCGGCGGCGTCGGTCGTTTCAGTGGTGGTCGCCTCAGCGGCGGACGCCTTGGCGGTCGGTGCCGGCGCCTCGGCCGGCGCCTCGGCCGGCGCCTCGGCCGGCGCCTCGGCGCGCGGCTCGGGCTTCGGGGCGCGCGGCTTCGGCTTCGAGGTGAGGTCGAGGACGAGCGGGCCGCGTGGGCGCTTGCCCTCGTCCGCCTCCTCCTCCTGCTCCTCTTCCTCCTGGCTGGCCTGCGTCGAGCGGCCGCGGCCGCGCGTGCGGCGGCGGCGCGTGGAGCGGCTGCGCGACGGCGTCTCGTCCTCCTCGGCCGCGGACTCGATCTCGAGCGTGTCCTCGACGTCCGGCTCGGACGCGTCGTCGGCAATGCGCTTCTGCGGGGCGAGCGCGAGCATCGGCTCCTCGAGGCCCGGCACGTCCTCGCCGGACATCTTGAGCAGCTGCGGGAAGTTGTCGGTGAGATCCGAGAAGTGGAGGAACGCGTCCTGCTTCTCGCCGATGTTGACGAAGGCGGCGCGGAGCGTGGGCATCACCTTCTCGACCTTGCCGAGGTAGATGTTGCCGATGGTGCGGACGTTGTCGGGGTTCTCGACGTAGAGCTCGACGAGTTCGCCGTCCTCAACGATGGCGATGCGCGAGCGGTCCTGGCTCGCGTTGATGATGATTTGCTTCTTCAAAATGGGGCAGTAGGGAGGGTCGCCGCGCCGGGCCTCGGGCCGGGGCGGACTGCTGGGCGGTGCGGCACAGATGCGTGCGGCGGGCAGCGGGGCGCGGGGCGCGTCTCACAGTGGACGGGCGGGCCGGGCGCGGGGCGGCGACAGGCGCGGCGCACACGTCGGGGCGCGCCGCCGGCCAGAGGGGCCGGGGCGCGGCCCAGAGGGCAATCGCGCGGAAAAAGGACAGCAGAAGGGACATGGGGCAGCGCCGGCACGTCGCCGGGGAGAGCTGCGGGCGCCGCGAGGGCGCGGCGAGACCGGCCGCATTGTGTTGGCCGATGGCGCGCGCAGCCACTCGGCCGGGCGCAGTCGTCTCGCGTGAGAAAGGTACGCCGCACATCGCGTGCCGCGTGTGCCGGATGTCGTGCAGAAGCGGAGAGAACGCACGGGCAAAGGGCAGAGCTCGACAGGACGTGCGCAGGTGGGCAGCTCCCTCTCAGCCTTCTCACCGGCGCGCGCCGACATCCTCACGCTCGGCGCGGTCGGGCGCCTCAGTGCAGCGCCCACGCGATGATGACAGGTACGGCGCGAACCTCCCACCGTGTCATCCCGGGCTCCGACCTGCGCGCGAAGACGCGCGCTGGATCTGCCTTTTCTGGAGGATGGCCGAGAAAGGCAGATTCCGGATCACGTCAGGTCCGGGTTCACCCGGCGGGATGACAAGAACCGGGAGCGTGCCAGACCAATCAACAACGCGTGGTCACAGCACTCAGGACGCTGCTCGGCCTGTTCCTCGAGCGCGAGATTCGGACGGGCGAGGCGCGACGGACGCCGCGCCGGCGGAATGATCCTTGCGAGGAACGAGACGCACCGGCCTCAGGAAACTCCTGCTCGGCACGAGCAGCCAAACCCGGGGTCCCCTGCCGAGTTCTAGCGCACTCTGATCCCGCCCTATGACGCGTCCTACGCCCTCACCGGTCGCCCTGCCGCTCTCGCCCGCCGGCCGGTTTCCCGTGCGGCGGTGGGCCGAACGAGGGGCCATTGTGGTCGCCGTCGTGGCGGTGGCCGCTGTGATCTCGCGCGACGGGTCTGCTGTCCGCACCATGACGTGGACCGTGCGTCCGGGCCGGCTGCTCGCGGCGAGCGGCCTCGAGGCGGCTCTCGTGATCGGAAGCGTCGGGCTGTGGGGGCGCGTGCTGGCCCGGTTCGACGACGCCCGCGCCGCGCGCGTGCCGCCCGGCACCCTGCTGCGCGTGTGGGTCCGGACGGCGCTGGCGAAATACGTCCCCGGCAGCATCTGGCCGCTGGTCACGACGGCGACGCAGGCGTCGCGCGTCGGCGTGTCGCCCGTCGCCCTTTCCGCCTCGTTCGTGCTCCACGGGGCGTTCGGCGTGCTCGGCGCGGGCGTCGTGGCGGACCTGCTCGGCGGGTGGGGGCCGCTCGCGGCCGCGGCGGCCGTCGCCGTCGGTGGGCTGGCGCACCCGGCCGTGCTCAACCGCGCCCTCGCACTCGGCGGGCGCCTCGCGCGCCGCGACGTGCCGCGCTGGACGGGCCGGTGGGCCGACGGCGCCACCCTCGTCGCGCTTCACGCGGCGGTGTGGATCGGCTACGGGCTCGAGTTCGCGCTCTTCGCGTCCGCCCTCGTCCCGGTCGGCATGGCCGACGTGCCGCGGCTCGTCGGCGCGCAGGCGCTGTCGTACGTGGCAGGCGTGGCGGCCGTGTTCGCGCCCGGCGGCGTCGGCGTGCGCGAGGCGGCGCTGGCAGGCCTGCTGCTTCCGGTGTGGCCCGCGAGCGTGGGCCTCGTCGTCGCGGCGGCGTCGCGGGTGTGGCTGGTGGCGACCGAGGCGCTCGTCGGCGCCGCGGCGTTCGCGGTGGTCGGCGCTCCCGAGCCCGAGTCTCCCGAGCCGCATGTGACCGCGCCGGCACCGTCGGCGTGCGTCCCCGCGGCGACGCGCGGCAACGCCGCGGAGCCGCTGCTGGACAGCGCGAACGCGCTGGGCCGCATCGCGCAGGCGTGCCGGTCGGCGCGCCGGTCGGTCCGCATCGCGCAGCTCGCCTTCGACGTGGACTGCCGCTCGGCCGCCCGCGCCGACGGCACCGACGAGCGCCTCGTCGACGCCCTCGCGGCCGCCGCAGCCGCCGGCGCGGATGTCCGGGTCGTCCTCAACGGGAGCATCCTGATGAACACCGTCCCCGCGCTGCGCGCCCACTTCGCCGCCGCCGGCGCGGCCGTCGACGTCCGCGGCGTGTCGGACTTCCCCAACCTGCTCCACGCCAAGCTCGTCCTCGTCGACGACGCCGAGGCGTTCCTCGTCGGCTCGCCGTTCGTCAACGGCTACTGGGACGACGGCGCGCACCGCCCGCGGGACCCGCGGCGCCCCGACGCCGACCTCGCCGGGCGACCCATCCACGACCTCTCGGTCCGCGTGACCGGCCCGGCCGTGGCCGACCTCGCGGCGTGGTTCGACGAGATCTGGAACGCCGCGCCGGGTGATGCTCCCGAGCGTGCTCCCATCGTGCTCCCTGCTCGGGCGGCGGCGTTGCCGGAGCACGGCGAGACGGGCTCCGCGACCGTGCGCGTGCTCCGGACCCGCCCGCCGGGCCTCTTCGGGAGCACGGACGCCGGGCGGACCGACATCCTCGACGCCTACGTCCGGGCCATCCGCGGCGCGCGGTCGCTCGTGTACCTCGAGAACCAGTACTTCAGCTCGCGGCCGGTCCGGGCGGCCCTCGCCCACGCACTCGCGGCCAACCCCGACCTCGAGGTGATCCTCGTCCTGAACCAGAACCCCGACATCACGGCCTACCGCGGCTGGCAGAACCGCCGCCTCGCCGGCCTGCTCGGGCACCCGCGCGTGGGCGTGTTCTCGCTGTGGGCCGCCGCCCGCGGCCTCGCCCCGCCGCACCGCCCCGAGGTCACGCAGCTCTTCATCCACACCAAGGCCGCCGTCATCGACGACGCCTGGGCGACCGTCGGGACGGCCAACCTCGACGGCGTCTCGCTGGACTCCTACGGCGACGACTTCTCGCTCGGGCTGCTGCGGCGCGTCTTCCGGCCGGTCCGCAACGTGGACCTCAACCTTGCCTTCCTGCCCGACGCCGCCGGCACGTCCGAGACGGCCGCGGCGCTGCGGCGGATGCTCTGGGCGCGCCACCTCGGCGCCTCGCCGGGCAGCCTCGCCGAGCGCCCCGATGGCGGCTGGCTCCCGCTCTGGCGCGCCCGCGCCGACGCCCACGCCCGCGCGCTTGCCGCGGGCCATGTCCCCGACGGCCACGTGCTCGCCTTTGCGAGCCGCTCGCGTCCCCGCGCCCAGCTCGCCACGCTCGGCATCGACGTTGCCGGCCTCGACCTGCGCTTCGATCCGAGCTGGGTCGAGGTGCTGTTCAGCCCCGGCTGGCTCGTCAAGACGATCCCCGAGCCCGTCCGCAAGCGCTTCTCGCGCCGCCACTCCAATGCCTGAGCCACCCGACGCCGTGCGCGCCGCCTTCGCGGCATTCGTCGCGGACGAGGCCTTCTCGTGCCTCGGCGCGCGCGCGGCGATGAACCGCCCGGACCACCGCGTCGAGGTCTACCCGGCGCTCGGCTCCGCCGCCGCGACGGCCGCCCTCGCCCGCGACCTCGGGGCTTTCGCCGCGAGCCCGGCCGCAGCCGAGGACTTCGCCACGTTCGTCGCCGTCTTCCCGCCCGACCCACCGCCCGACGAGGCGGCCTTCGAGGCGCGCCTCTGGGGCCAGCTCCAGCGCCTCGCCGACGCCGACGCCGCGCCGTGGGGCGCGGCCGTGAGCGACGACCCGGCGAGCCCGCGCTTCTCGTTCAGCTTCGGTGGCGCCGCGTTTTTCGTCGTCGGGATGCACCCGCACAGCACGCGCCTGGCGCGGCGCTTCGCCTATCCGGCGCTCGCGTTCAACCCGCACGCCCAGTTCGGCCGCCTCCGCGCCGACGGGCGCTACGACCACCTGCGCGACGCCATCCGCGACCGCGAGATCGCCCTCCAGGGCAGCCTCAACCCCAACCTCAGCGACTTCGGCGAGCGCTCCGACGCCCGCCAGTATGCCGGCGGCGCGACGGGCGACGCGTGGCGCTGTCCCTTCCACCGCCCATGACGACCG
>JBBSQZ010000096.1:0-11350 GCA_038243565.1 Rhodothermales bacterium
CCGGAGAGGACCGGCACGCGGACGTTGTCGTTGACCGGGATCGGCAGCGCCTCGACGGCCGCCCCGACGAGCGCGCCGACGGCGCACATCGCCACGCTCAGCCCGGAGCCGGGCCACGCCACGACGCACAGCCCGATCGCGAACGCCGTCAGCGCATACGCCGCCGTCCCCTCGACCGACTTCAGCCCGCCCGGCCACTTCGTCCGCCCGAACCGCCGCCCGACGACGGCCGCGGCGCCGTCGCCCACCATCAGCATCGCCATCGACGCCGCGGCGACGCCCGGCGCGAACAGCGTCGCGACGATGGCCGAGGCGATGCACATCCACGTCGCCCCGTTGAGGACGACCGGGGCGCCGAGCGGGGGCACTTCCTCTGGGCGCATCAGTCCTGAAAACACGGCGTGGAGCACGCGTCGAGCGGATTCTGAGCGGACGCGCGCCCAGTCCAGCGCGACGGCGAGGACGGCGAGCGGCGCGAGCACGAACGCGGCCGTCGGGTAGCCGAGCACGAGCATCCCGGCGGGCAGCACGAGCGCGCCGAGGTGCAGCGCCTTGCGGCGCAGCTCGGCAGCGTACGGGATCGCGGGGGCATGGTCGGACATCCCGCGAAGGTAGCCCGGCCGCCTGCGTGCCGGCCCGAGGTGGCGGTACGTTTCGGCCCCCCGACCCACGTCCGTGACCGCCGACTTCTCGCCGACCGACCTCGAGCGCCTCGCGCCGCTGCGCGCCGAGGTCTCGCTCGGCGCGCTGCGCCACAACGCCCGCCAGATCCTCGCCCTCGCCGGCGACGCCGAGGTCATGGCCGCCGTCAAGGCGAATGCCTATGGCCACGGCGCCATCACGGCGGCGCGCGCGCTCGCCGACGCCGGCGTCCACCGCTTCTCGGTCGCCAACGTGCCCGAGGGCGTCGCCCTGCGTCAGGCCGGCATCGCCGCGCCGGTCCTCGTGATGGGCGCGGCGCTGCCCGAGGCGCTCCCCGCCTACGCCCACTACAGGCTCGACCTCACCGTGACCTCGCCCGACGGCGCCGAGGCCGCCATCGCCGCCGCCCGCGACGGCCACGCGCTCACGGTCCACGTCAAGGCGGACACCGGGATGCACCGCCTCGGGCTGGACCCGGACGTCGCCGTCGAGGCGCTCCGCGCGCTCGAGGCCGCGCCGGGCATCACCGTCGCCGGGCTGTGGACGCATTTCGCCAACGTCGCCGGGCCGTTCACCGACGCGCAGGTCGCGCGCTTCGACGCGCTCGTGCAGCGCGTCGCCGATGCCGGCGTGGCGGTCCCGCCGCTGCTGCACCTCGCCAACACCGGCGGCCTCCTCACGACGCCCGCGAGTGTCCGCGGTCGCCAGATCGTCCGCACCGGCGGCGCGCTCTACGGGCTCGTCTCGGACCGAATGCTGGCCGGCGTCGCCGATCTGGAACCCGTCATGCGCCTCGTCGGGCGCGTCGTGCAGGTCAAGACGGTGGCCGCCGGCGAGACGGTCTCATATGGCCGCACGTGGCGCGCCTCCCAGCCGACGGCCATCGCGACGGTCGGCGCAGGCTACGGCGACGGCCTCCCGCGCGCGCTCTCGAACCGCGGCGCGGCGGGCATCGCCGGCCGGCTGTACCCCGTCGCCGGGCGCGTCTGCATGGACATGCTGATGCTCGACGCCGGTCCGCCCGACGCCTGCACGGTGCAGGTGGGCGACGAGGCCGTCCTCTTCGGCCCCGGCGGCCCCTCCGCCCTCGACGTCGCCGACGCCGCGGGCACGATCGCCTACGACCTCACGTGCCGGCTCACGAGCCGCGTGCCGCGCGTGACGGTCGAGTGAGGGGACTGGGGAATGGGAAATGGGGACTGAAAAATGCGACGCGAAAGAGACGAGCATCCGCAGCGCGGACGGGCCGCCCCCGTTATCCCAGTCCCCAGTCGCCACTTCCCATTTCCCTCCCAAAGAACCCTGCCCGCTGTGCCGCGTAGGTCAGCGCGATTGGATAGCTTCACGTTCCCTCCCAACCCCCGACCGCCCATGGCTACGTCCACCCCACAGGAGATCACCATCCTCGTTGTTGACGACGAGGAAGACGTCGTCGAGATCATCTCCCACTTTCTCCGGCAGGAGGGCTACAACGTCCTCACCGCCCACGACGCCGACGAGGCGCTCCAGAAGGCCAGCCAGGAGGTGGACTGCATTCTGCTGGACGTGATGCTGCCCGGCATGTCCGGCTTCGAGGTCGCGCGGCGCCTCCGCGGGCGCGTCGAGACGGAGACGATCCCGATCATCATGCTCACGGCCAAGGTCGAGGAGACGGACCAGCTCGAGGGCCTCCAGAACGCGGACCAGTACCTCCAGAAGCCGGTCTCGCCGCAGGTCGTGCTCGCCAACATCCGCGCCGTCCTCCGCCGCACCGGCACCGAGGAGTCCAAGACGCTCGCCGTCCGCGGCCTCACGATCTACGAGGACGAGTACCGCGCGATGCTCGACGGCGACGACCTCGGGCTGACGCTGACCGAGTTCGAGCTCCTCCGCTACCTCGTGCGCCACCCGCGCAAGGCGTTCACGCGCCAGCAGCTGCTCGAGACGATCTGGAAGGACGCCATGATGGTGACCGAGCGCACCGTCGACGCGCACATCAAGAACCTGCGCGAGAAGCTCGG
The DNA here is from genome assembly GCA_038243565.1 of Rhodothermales bacterium. Taxonomy (GTDB): domain Bacteria; phylum Bacteroidota; class Rhodothermia; order Rhodothermales; family Rubricoccaceae; genus DASVSE01. Next base: position 2,643 of record JBBSQZ010000096.1, read on the forward strand.
GCCGTTCGCGATGCACATCCAGACCGTCCGCGGCGTCGGCTACCGCTTCGTCGAGGAGGCGACGGAGGCCGAGGAGACCGAGTGACAGGGCATGAGGCAAGGGGCATGAGGCATGGGGTTCCGGCTCCGGGCCTCGAGCCCTCCATGCCCCATCCCTCATGCCCCATGCCATGACATTCAGCGGCATCCGCGAGCTTTTCCTCCCGCGTCGGGCCTCGACCCAGACGTGGATGATGCTCACGTTCGCCTTCTTCGTCGGCATCGCCGTCGTCGGCGTCGGGCTGTACTCGTCGCTGTCGCTCCGGGGGCAGGTGCAGGAGGCCGCCCGCGAGACGCTCCGCGAGCAGGCCGCGCGCTTCGCGGTCCAGCTCGAGGCGTCGCCGGACCAGACGTCGATGCTGGCCCTCGCCGGTCAGATCGCGCTCCTCGCCCACGTCGACGTCTCCGTCGCGACGGCCGACCGCGTGCTCGCCGACTTCGAAGCGTCGGGCATCGGGCCGACGGGCGAGAAGACGCCGTTCTTCGAGCGCCCCGAGGTCCGCGACGCGCTCGCGTCGCCGGACCGCGTCGGCTACGCAGACCGGCCCGCGGCGAACGGCGAGGACCGGCTCTACGTGGCGCTCTACCGGCCGCAGGCGCAGCTGCTCGTGCGCCTGGGCGAGCCCGTCCCGCCGCTGCTGCGCGCGGTGAAGCGCGTCCAGGCCGTGCTCGCCTTCGGCATGGCGCTCGCGCTCGTGCTGGCCCTCGCCGGCGCGTGGATCGCGGCTCGGCAGGTCACGCGGCCGCTCGCCGCCATCACGCGCTCGGCGCAGCGCATCAACGAGGGCGACCTCGACGGGCGCATCGCCGTCAAGACGCGGGCCGTCGAGTTCCAGGAGCTCTCGCGGAGCCTCAACCAGATGGCCGGCCGCTTCCGCACCGACATCCACGAGCTCCAGCGGATGCAGCGCGTCCAGAACGAGTTCATCGGCAACGTCTCGCACGAGGTCAAGAACCCCATCTTCGCCTGCTTCGGCTACATCGAGGCGCTCGGCTCGGAGCTGCCGCCGGAGCAGCGCATCCTGTACTCGCAGAAGGGCCTCGTGAACCTCCAGCGGCTCAACAACCTCTTCTCGGACCTCATCGAGATCGCCAAGCTCGAGTACCGCGAGGACCTCCTGCGCCCGCAGCGCTTCGACCTCCAGGGGCTCATCGAGGAGGTCGGCGACATGCTCGCGTCGCGCGCCGCCGAGAAGGGCCTCGAGCTGCGCGTCGAGAACCCGCCGCTCGCGGTCGTCGCGGACCGCAACCGCATCCGGCAGGTCATCACGAACCTCATCGACAACGCGATCGCGTACTCCGAGGAGGGGACCGTCGAGTGCCGCATGCGTCGCCACCTCGACGCCGCCCGCGTCGAGGTCATCGACACCGGCCGCGGCATCCCCGAGGAGCACCTCGACCGCATCTTCGAGCGCTTCTACCGCGTCGACACGGCGCGCTCGCGCAAGATGGGCGGGACCGGGCTCGGGCTGGCCATCGTCCGGCAGATCCTCGAGGCGCACGGCGGCACGATCCAGGTCGAGAGCACGAAGGGGCGCGGCACGCGCTTCTGGTTCGACCTCCCGCTCGCGACGCCCGAGGCGGCCGGCGACGGCGCCGCGGCCGAGGCGCCGGCGGTCGCGCAGGGCTGACGCGCTGCGGCCAGCGTCTCGCTCGGACGGAGGCGCGCCAGCGGCGCGTCTCTACGGGACTCCTGCCTGTGATGGCGGCCGAGGCGCCACGGCCCGCGAAACCCGACGTGGGACGATCTTGTTGACTCCACCTCTCCTGCTTACTGCCGCCTCGTGCCTGACCAGACCATCGTCACCAACCGACGCGCGCGCTACGACTTCGCGCTCGAGGACCGCTTTGAGGCGGGCCTCGTCCTGACGGGCTCCGAGGTGAAGTCGCTGCGGGCCGGCACGGCGAACCTCCAGGACGCCTTCGTGATGCTCGCCCGCGACGGCGTGGACCTCGTCAACCTGTACGTCGCGCCGTACGTGCACGGCGGCTACGCCGAGCACCTCCCGACGCGCAAGCGGCGCCTGCTGCTGAACAAGGCCGAGATCGCCAAGCTCCGCAAGGGCACCGAGGCGAAGGGCTACACCATCGTCCCGACGAAGCTGTACTTCAAGGACGGCCGCGCCAAGGTCGAGATCGCCCTCGGCAAGGGCAAGAAGTCCCACGACAAGCGCGACTCCATCGCCGAGCGCGACTCGAAGCGCGCGCTCGACCGCGTCCGGAAGGGCGGCGACGCAGAGTAACTTCTGGTTTAAGGTTTAAGGTCTAACGTTATTGATCCCCAGCCTTAAACGTTAAACCTTAAACCGCATTTCCTCGATGACGCTGGACGACACTGTAAACGACCTCATGCGCGGCGTCGCGGACGCGCTGCCCGCCGGCGCCCTTCGCGCGCGCCTCGCCGGGAGCGAGACGACCGGCACGCCTCTGACGGTCAAGCTCGGCTGCGACCCGAGCCGGCCGGACCTCCACCTCGGCCACGCCGTCGTGCTGCGCAAGCTGCGGCAGTTCCAGGACGCCGGCCACCGCGCCGTCCTCATCGTCGGCGACTTCACGGCGACCATCGGCGACCCGTCGGGCAAGAGCAAGACGCGGCCGGCGCTGACGACCGAGGAGGCGCGCGCCAACGGGCAGTCCTACTTCGAGCAGGCCGCGCTCGTGCTCGACACCGCCGAGGAGAAGCTGACGGTCGTCCACAACGGCGACTGGCTCGGCGCGATGACCTTCGCCGACGTGGTCCGCCTCGCGTCCAACGTCACCGTCGCGCGGATGCTCGAGCGCGACGACTTCCAGAACCGCTACCGCGCCGGCGAGCCGATCTCGCTGCACGAGTTCCTCTACCCGCTCGCGCAGGGCCAGGACTCGGTCCACCTCGGCGCCGACGTCGAGCTCGGCGGGACGGACCAGACCTTCAACCTGCTCATGGGGCGCGCGCTTCAAGAAGCCGCCGGCCAGGCGCCGCAGGTCTGCCTCACGCTGCCCATCCTCGAGGGCACGGACGGCGTCCAGAAGATGTCGAAGTCGCTCGACAACGCGATCGGCCTCACGGACGCGCCCGAGGACATGTACGGCAAGCTGCTCTCGATCCCGGACGCGCTCATCGCGCGCTATGCCGAGCTCGCCTCGTCCATCCCGACTGCCGACCTGCCGGCCTTCGCCGAGCGCGCCGCGACGAACCCCCGCGACGCGAAGCACGACGTGGCGCTCAACATCGTGGCACTCTACCACGGGCAGGCCGCGGCGGACGCGGCGCGGGCGCACTTCGAGCAGACGATCATCCACAAGGCCGAGCCGGACGACATGCCTGACGTCCCGCTGGGCGGCCCGACGGGCATCGTCGAGGCGATCGTCGCGGCCGGCTTCGCGGCGTCCAACGGCGAGGCGCGGCGCCTCGTGGCGCAAGGCGGCGTCCACGTGGCGGGGGAGACGGTGGACGCCGCGCACCACGTCGTCGACGTCTCAGCCGGGCCGCTCGTGCTGCGCGTTGGCAAGCGGCGCTACGCGCGGCTCGTCGCTGGCTGACCGCCCGTCGGCTCAGGGCACTGGAGATGCCTTGACGGCGTTCAGATTCTGCCCGACGTTGGGGCATTCGCCCGTGCCCCGCGCCCCGATGCTCAGACAGCCCGCCCTGCTTACCCTAATCGCGCTCGTCGGCCTCGTGCCGAGCACGCGGGCGCAGTCCGCCGACAACATTGAGGTCGCCGCCGCCGAGACGGCGTTCCAGCAGGGGCGCCCCGAGGAGGCCGCGCAGCGCCTCGACACGTACCTCCGCAGCCACGGCGACGACGCCGAGGCGCAGTACCTCTACGCGCGCGTCCTCTACACCGAGGGCACGCCCGTCCACGATGCGCGCCGCGCCGCGCGCGCGCTGGACCGCGCGGTCGAGATCGACCCCGACAACGTCGTCTACCTCGTGGCGCAGCTCGAGGGGCAGCGCCTCGAGCGGTCCAACATCCTGCTGGACCTCATCCGCGCGCGCCGCCGCTACGTCATCGCCCAGAAGATCCTCGCGCTGGACTCGACCAACGCCTACGCCCACGAAGAGCTCGGCACGTGGGACATCCGCGACTACTACCAGTACCGGAACGCGATCTCGCTGCCGGGCCTGAGCTTCGACGCGCCCGCTCGGGGCCGCAACATCAACACGGCCGTCGACGAGCGCGCCAGCCAGGGCGAGGTCGGCATCGACCAGACCGGCCTCGCCATCAAGTCGAACCTCGCGATGGCGGAATCCTTCGATTTCGGCGACGCGAACGCGGCCTACGCCATCGACCGCTTCAACCTCGACCAGCTCCGCGCCCAGAACGTCGGCATCGTGACGTACGAGACGCGCGCCCGGAACGCCTACGACTCCGCCATCGGGCACCTCCGCATCGCGCTCCGCTCGGACCCGCGCCGGCGCTCGGTCTACGACCACATCGCCCGCCTCGCCGTCATCTCGGGCCGCTGGGCCGACGCCACGCCGGACCTCCGCGAGATGTACGTCCAGTTCCCGACCGACCCGGGCATGTGGCTCTATACCGGCCTCGCCGCCCAGCGGACCGGCCGCTACGACGACGCCGACGCCGCCTTCGCCGAGGCGCTCCGGCTCATGCCAGACGCCGAGCGCGCCGTCTTCACCGACCTCGCGCTCATCCTCCCGCCGGACGAGGTGGCCGCCTACCGTGCCGACCCAGACGTGTTCGCGCAGCGCTACTGGACGAGCCGCGACCCGCGCTTCCTCAACGCCGTCAACGAGCGCCGGACGGAGCACTACGCGCGCCTCGTCGAGTCGGACCTGCTGTACCGCTCCGAGGCCCTCGGCCGGGCCGGCTGGACGACCGAGCGCGGCCTGCTCCACGTCCGCTACGGCCCGCCCGAGCGCGACGTCATCATCGACGGCTCGTTCGCTCAGGCCGTCGAGACGTTCCAGGGGCTGGGCGAGCTGTTCGCGGGCAACCCGCCGGGCGCGGGCGTGGCGGAGCAGAGCGCCAACCGCTTCAACGTCTGGTCCTACGCCGACGGCTTGCGCCTCGCCTTCGAGGACCCCAACCGCAACGGGCAGTTCCGGCTGTACTCGCCGCCGGCCTACGCCTACGCGCTGGACTCTGCGCGCGACCCCGCGCGGATGGACTTCGTCCAGATCGCTCGCGAGGCCGTCCGCGAGACGCCCGAGCGCTACACGTACGTTCCCCAGGGCCGCCAGATCGAGCTCCCGTACCGCGTGACGGCCTTCAAGGGGCAGGGCGCGCGGACCGACCTCTACGTCAACTACGGCATCCCGCTCTCCGACGCCGCCGTCGCGGGCGCCGACAGCACCCGCACCCGCACCGGCACCGGCGACGTGAACCTCACCATCCAGACGGGCGCCTTCCTCGTCGGCGCCGGCCGCGACCTGCTCGCCGAGCACCGCCGCACGATCTACGGCCTCCGCGCCGCGCAGATCGTGCCCTTCGCCGCGACGCGCCTCTGGACGACGACGGAGCCGCTCGAGGCGCCGCCCGGCCCGAACGAGGTCTCGGTCGAGTTCGAGACGGCTGGCGGCGGCGCCTCGGCCGTCCAGCGCCGCGCCGTCGACGTGCCGGACTTCTCGCGGCCGGGCCTCCAGATGTCCGACGTGATGCTCGCCTACGCCATCGACCGCACGAGCGCCGCGACGCCGGGGCGTGTCGAGCGCGGCGGCGTCTCGATCCTCGCCGCGCCGTGGGGCGTCTTCGCCGCCGGCCAGCCGGTCTTCCTCTACACCGAGGTCTACGGCCTCACGCCGCGCGACGGCCGCACGGACTTCGAGATCGAGGCGCGCCTCGTGCCCAAGGACGTCTCGACGGGCCTGCGGCGCTTGGGGCGCCGGATCTTCGGCGGCAGCGAGCGCGGCGTCGCCTCGACGGCCGAGGCGCAGGGCACCGCGCCGGACGACTCGGCCGACCTGCGCCTCTCGACCGAGGGCCAGCCGCCAGGCCTCTACACGCTCATCGTCACCGTCCGCGACCGCACCACGGGCGCCACGGCCGACCGCGAGACGGACCTGATGCTCGAGGACCCGGCCGGCGCGACTCCGTGACGGAACGAGACGGCGCACTCGTCACGATGCGGCCCCACGTCGCCACGGAGCCGGCCGAGACGGGCGCGGAGCGGTTCCTGCACGCCACGCTCCGGCCCGTGCTGAAGCTCCAGAACGAGGCGCTGCTCGGCCTCACGGCGCACCACGTCCGGCGCTTCGTGCTGCGCTTCGCCAGCTTCGCGCCGGACGACCGCCGCGAGCGGCTCGCCGCGATGCTCCGCAGCGACGCGCGCCTCAAGCAGACCCTCGTCGGAGCCGTCCTTGGCGTGCTCACGCAGGACGAGCTCGCATTCGCGCTGCGCCACGACGCAGAGACGCGGCGCCGCATCGTCTCCCTCCTCGCCGAGCGCCTCGCGAGCCAGGCGGATGCCATCGCGGCGCGCACCGCGGCGCGCTAACCGTCGGTCGTCCGCGACGGGGCCGGCGCCGACCCGCGCCGCAGCGTGATCGTCGTGAGCTCGGGCCGGCAGTTGATGCGGACGGGGAGCGTGCTGAAGCCGATGCCGCGGTTGACGTAGAGCCGGTTGCCGTCCGCGCCGAACGACGGCGGGATCCAGCCGTCGGCCGCGATCTCTCCCGAGCGGACGATCCGGAGCCAGCTCCAGTAGGGCAGCCCGGGCACGCGCACCTGCCCGCCGTGCGTGTGCCCCGCGAGCGCGAGTGGCGCCGCACCGGCGGGCATCGCCGGGTACGACTGCGGGTTGTGCATGAAGACGAGGCGCGGCGCGGCAGGCGCGAGCCCGGCGAGGGCGGCGGCCGGGTCGCTGTGGCCGGCCCAGACCGAGCCCACGCCAGCGACCATCAGCGTGTCGCCACCGGCCACGACCGGCACGTGCTCGTTCTCGAGCACGCGGATGCCTGCTGCCTCGAGCGCCTGCCGGACGCGCGCTGCGAGCGCCTCGTCGGCCTGCTGGTCCTTGTAGTTCATGCCGTAGTCGTGGTTGCCGAGCACGGCCAGCGTCGGGATGCCGGCCGCGACGAGCGGTTGGAACACGCGAACGGCCCGTGCCACCGTCGCCGAGTCGGCTTTGTACACGAAGTCGCCGGCGACGAGGGCGAGGGCGGGGCGCTCCTCGACGGCGTCCTCGACGGCCTCGCGGGCCATCGCCTCGTTGTCCAGCCACATGCCCGTCTGCGTGTCCGCGAAGAGGACGACCCGCTGCCCGTCCCACCCTGGCGGCAGGCCAGGAAGCTCCGCGTCGTATTTCTCGTCGTCCAGCAGCAGGCGCGGCTCGATGGCGACGCCCCAGAGCACCGCCACGAACAGGATGACGACGACGACGGCGAAAAAGCGGCGGAGGAAGCGCATTGTGATCAGTCGGATAGTGGGGCGCCGCGGCGCGCGCCAGGCCACCGCTACGCCTGAGGCGCACCAGAAGTCCCGGACGCGCCGTTCGTGTCGTCCCTCTCTCTCTCGGCTGGCATGCTCCGCACATCTGCTTTGCTCGCGCTCTGTCTCTTCGCTACGGCAGCGTCCGCCCAGACGCTCCCCGACGCCGCCCGCGGCTACCTCGGCGACTGGACCGTCGTGGACGAGGGCTCGGGCGAGGCGCAGGCCGTCGTCCGCATCGCGCAGGCCGGCTCCGGTGTCGAGGGCCGCATCGTCCGCGTCCTCCCGACGCGCCAGTACCCGCGCCCGACGTTCGACTGCGCCGACTGCCGCGGCGAGCACCGCGGCGCCGACCTCCGCCAGATCCGCCTCATCCGCGACATGCGCTGGACCGGCGAGCGCTTCGAGGGCGGCCGCATCCTGGACCCCAAGGCGGACCGCCTCTACCGCGCCTCGCTGACGCTCGACGGCCCGAACCGCCTCCGCGTGCGCGGCTACCTCGGCGTCCGCGCCCTCGGCCGCACGCAGGTCTGGACGCGCGCGCGCTAGCCGGGAACGGCGCGCGCCGCGGGTCGGTCTGGAGCGGCTACGCTTTCCCCGCTTCCGTGACCGACCTGCTGCTCGACGGCGACGCCCAGAACCTGCTCTTCCGCGAGGCGCGCACGGCCAACGCCTTCACCGACGCGCCGGTCTCGGACGACCAGATGCGCGCCGTCTACGACCTCATCCAGTGGGGCCCGACGTCGGCCAACGGGCAGCCGCTGCGCGTCCTGCTCGTCCGCTCGGACGCCGCGCGGGCGCGCCTGCTGCCGCACATGAGCGGGGGCAACCGCGCCAAGACGGGCAAAGCACCGCTCGTCGCAGTCCTCGCGTTCGACGCGGACTTCCACGAGAACTACCCGCGCATCTTCCCGCACGAGCCGGAGTCGAGGTCGTGGTTCGAAGGCTCGGCAGAGGCGGACGCCACCCGCGCCGCGACGGCGCGCGAGAGCGCAGCGCTCCAGGCGGGCTACTTCATTATCGGCGTCCGCGCCGCAGGCCTCGCCGCCGGCCCGATGGCCGGATTCGACAAACCGGGCGTCGACGCCGAGTTCTTCCCGGACGGCCGCTTCCGCTCGTTCCTCGTCGTCAACGTGGGGACGCCGGCGGCCGAGGGCGCGTGGTTCGACCGCTCGCCTCGTCTCGCCTACGACGAGGTGTTCGAGACGGTCTGACGCGCTGCCTCGCGCCAGCGCCAGACGAGGTTGCGAGCGACGGCGGGCCACGCCGGCTGCTCGAACGCGAAGCCCGACGCGACGA
>JBBSQZ010000097.1:0-11201 GCA_038243565.1 Rhodothermales bacterium
GGCACGCGGTCCGCAAACCGCTTCCTGACGGCGATGTAGCCGGCGTCCTCGAGCTTGCGGGCGTGGACCGACAGGTTGCCATCGGTGAGGTCCAGGACGGTCTTAAGGTCGGTGAAGCTGGTCGCACCGCCGGCGGCGAGCGCGCTCAGGATGCCGAGGCGCACGCGCTGGTGCACGACGGCGTCGAACTCGGGGACGGCGGACGCGGGGCGCGTAGCGGAGCGGGAGGGACGGGTTTTCATGTCATCCGCCGTGGCGGCGCGCGATGAGCACGCCGAACACGGTGTGGAGCCCGCCGAAGCCGGCCGCGAGGAAGGCGCCGCCCCACGCCGCCGGCGCGAGCAGCGCCAGGGCGCCGACGAGCACGAACAGCGCGCCCATCGTGGGCACGAGGCGGACCGAGAACATCCCGGCCGAGGCGACGCCGGCGCCGTAGAGCATCAGCCACATCCCCGGCAGCAGGGTCAGCGAGAGCGACGACGCGACGCTCTGGCGGGCGTACTCGCCGCCCGTCAGGCCGACCTCGGCGCCGTAGACGGCGAGCGTCACGGCGACGCCGGCGAGCAGCGCCGGCAGCAGCCCGAGCAGGAACTTGCGGCCCTGCCCGCTGAGCAGCGGCACGCCGTGGCCGTGCGCCTTGTGCGCCATCGCCAGGCTCGCCACGGTGACGCCGACGAGCGCCTCAGCCGCCCAGACCGTCAGCCACTGGCTGACCGTCACCTGCTGCGCCGCGACGGCGGCGGCGACGAGCGCCGTCGCGCCCATCGCGACGCCGCCCCAGCCCGGGACGGCCGTGAACGCGGCCGTCCGCGCCATCGTGTCGCGGATGAAGCGGAGGCTCGCGTGCGCGGCCGCGTCGGGCGCGACGGCAGGCTCGGAGCGGCGCAGGGCAGGGCGATCGGTGGGCATGGCGGCGGTGGTGACGGGCAGAGTATAGCGCGAAGCACTTTGCACTGTCAAGTAGAATGTCAGGCCCGTCTGCCGTATGCTGCCCGAGCGCTCCCGAACGGGCGCAAGAACCCTCTGTCCTTCCACACCTTCCATGAACCGACCGATTCGTCGAATCAGCCGCCTGCTCGGCGCGCTCGTCGTGCTGGTGCTCGTCGGTGCGGGAGCGGCCTATGCCCTCGGCAGCCGCGCTGTCGGACGCACCTATGCCGTCCGGCCCGCTGTTTTGAACCTCCCGTCCGACTCGTCCTCCGTCGCTCGCGGCGCGCATATCGCGGTAGCCTACGGGTGCGCCGAGTGCCACGGCGCAGACTTCGGCGGGCGCGTCTTCGTCGACGCCCCGCCGTTCCGGGCCGTCGCGGCCAACCTGACGCGCGGTGCGGGCGGCATCGGGGCGCGGTATTCCGACGCGGACTGGGAGCGGACGATCCGGCACGGCGTGATGCCCGACGGACGCGGCGTCGTCGTCATGCCGGCGTCGGGCTATCACCACCTCGCCGACGCGGATGCCGCCGACCTCATCGCCTTCCTGAAGCGGCTGCCGCCCGTCGACCGGACGCTGCCGCCGACGGAGGTCCGCGTGCTCGGGCGTGTCCTCGCCGCCGGCCCGCTCGACGTCGCGGCTGAGGTCGATACGTCCGCCGCCCATCCCGGGTCGGTCCCGGCCGGACCGACGGCAGCGCACGGCGCCTACATCGCCTCGATCATGTGCCGCCATTGCCACGGCGCGGACCTGCACGGCGCTCAGCCCCCCGACCCCGACTCGCCGTTCGCGCCGGACCTCGCCGCGGCGGGCGCATGGACGCTTCCGCAGTTCACCCAGGCCCTGCGGACGGGCATGCGGCCCGCCGGCCCGCACATCGACCCCCTGTTCATGCCGTGGAAGAGCACGACGCGCCTGACCGACGAGGAGATCGCGGCGCTCTACGCCTACGTCGGGACGCTCCCGCCGCGCCGCAGCTAGGACGGGGCCGATCAGGACTCTCGCCGACCTCGATCCTCTCGGCTCCGATGTGCGCCTCGCCTACAGCCCGACCGAAGCGCTCGCCGTCACCGCAGGACGCACGTCCGGCCCGGCGTCGAGGCCGTCGCCGGTCGACAGCGTGAACCCGAGCGGGATGTCCTCGAGCCCGAAGTAGCCGGTGAACGAGCCGTCGACGCGGAGGCTGAGGCGCCCGCCCGGCGCCCGGTACGTCACCGACGGGATGAGGCCGACCGTCCGGGTATAGCCGAGTTGAAACGGGGTTTCGCGGGGCGTGACGAATGTCCCGCTGCCCGTCTCGACCGGCGGTGGCACGTCGTCGGTGAAGCGGTACGATCCCTCGGTCCGACCGGCGACGAACACGGCGAGCGCGACCTCGACCGGCCCGGCCGGCACTGCGGCGCCCACCTGAACGCTTCCCTGATGGCCCGTGTCGATGCGAACCGGGTACGTCCTGCCCTCAAGATCATCGGGCGAGTTGACCAGGGCCTCCTCGTTGGTCGGAATCGCAAAGGCGCCGTCGACCTGCGCGAACAGCCGGGCGGGACCGGCCGGCACGCCGCCGCTGAGCTGCGCGACGACCGCCGTCTGGCCGTCGCTGTTGATCCCGGACGTGTTGTCCGACTCGAAAAATCCACCGCCGATGTCGAGCGCGACGCCGAGGAGGCCGGACGCCTGCGCGGAACCGAGGCGCGCGTAGACCGCGACGCTCTGCGGGCTCAAGCCACCGCTGAACACGTCGGTTGCTGCACGACCCATCACGCCAACGGACGCTGTGAGCGGGCCGCGGGCAACCACCGGAAGCTCGCCGCCGAGCCCGACGGCGTAGAACATGCGCGTATCCGAAACGGCGCTGGGGCCCTCCGGGGAGCCAGCGGTGTTCTCGAACACACCCCGCATGAGGCCGGCCGAGGCGGTGACGGTGGGCCGCGTTACGGCCTGGGCGAGAACGGCAGGCGCGGCCAGCAGGAGAGCCACGGCGAGAGCGAGTCGGGACATCGAGGTGGGGGGGAGGGGACGCCCCGAGTCTAGTCCACCGCCGCGGCGCCGGCGTGGTGCAAACGGACCACGCCGGCTTTCGAATCACGCGGCCCTGCGGCGCTTCGAGACGCGCATCTCGGGCTCGAGCGCCGCCGAGTCGCCGCCGGCCGAGTCGCCGGACGCGGGCGTGCCGTAGCGGGCCTGGAGGCGGTCGAGGAGGTCGAGCGCCTGGACGGCGGTGAGGTCGTCGAGCGAGCCGACGCCGCAGTAGTGGCGGGCGGCGAGGAGCACGCGCGGGCGGTCGAGGCCGGCGTCCTCGGCGTGCGCGAGCAGGTCCGCGAGGGCCGTGTCGCGGCTCGGGGCGGGCGCGGCGATTGCCGGCTCGGGGAAGACGTCCGAGACCTCGGCCGGCTGCGGCGCGGCGCCGAGGCGCGCGAGCAGGTCGGCGAAGGTCGGGTCATCGAATTCCATCCCGATCGGCAGGTCCTGCGCGTTGGACTTCACGACCGTCGCGACGCGGCGCGTCTCGAAGCCGTCGTGGCGCAGCGCGAGCTCGATCATCACGTCGACGAAGTACTCGAGGCCCGAGGTCGTCATCGGGAGGACGCGGCCCATCTCGTTCTCCTCTCGGTCCTCGCGGCCCTTCGCCGCGATCTGGTCCGTGATGACGACGCACGCGCCCGAGTCGACGCAGAGGCGCCGGAGGACCTCCTGGAAGACGATCTGGTCCGCCTGGAGCGCCTCGGCCGAGGGCACGGCCGACGGGTCGCCGGTCGCCTGGCGAGCGGCCTCGACGGACACGCGGTGCTTGCGGCCGAAGTACATCGCCCACGAGTCGAGCGCGTAGCAGCCGTAGCCCTGCTCGTCGCGGCCCTCGCCGAGGGCCCAGTCGATGAACGGCAGCAGCTCGTCCGGGTGCTCGATCTCGAGCGCGTCGTAGACGCTGCCGTCGGAGCCGGGCAGCAGGCGCGCCTTGCGCTCGGTGTCGAAGGTGCAGAGGCGGCCGAGGCCGGCGTCGGCGAGCGAGGCGGCGAACCAGCTCTTGCCGGTCCCGGCCGCGCCGCGGACGGCGACGACGAGGCGGCGCTGCTTCGGGCGGCGGCTGAGGGGGTTGATCATCGGAAGAGGGTTGAAAGGTGAAAGGGTTGGATGGGTGGAAGGGGAAGAGGGCGGGGCAAGGCCGATGGTCGGGTCGAGGAGGTGTTTCCCCTTCCACCCTTAAACCTCTCCACCCTTCAACCTGCGGAGGCGCTAGCCGACGCGGCGCAGCGGGGCCGGCTCGACGCGGCGCAGCGGCGACGGGGCGGTGCCGTCGGCGGCGTAGGGCGCCCAGACGGCCGGGATGCGGCGGTCCAGGCGGCGGACGAGGATGTGCGGCGTCTGCCCGTTGGCGACGTGCCAGAGGTGCCGCTCGGGCGCGTCGCCCGCGGCGTCGGGGTCGAGCGCGTACGGGACGAGGACGGACGGCTGCTCGGGGCGGACGGCCACGGCGCGCGCCTCGGGGCTCGCGAGCGTGCGGAGGTTGATGCGGCCGCGCTCGGAGAACAGCTCGGGGTCCCACTGCGCGACGAGGAACAGCACGTCCTCCATGTGGTGCAGCAGGTCGGACCCGCGCAGGCGCACGACGGCGTCCGCGGCGCCGACGGCGAGGACGGTCGCGTCGCGGCGCAGCAGGCGGTCGTGGTCGCGGAGCGGGTTGCGGCCGGGGCTGCCCGCCTCGAAGGCCACGCGGCGCGTCGCGGGCCGGCCGTCCGGCCCGGCGGGCAGCCCGTCGACGGGGACGTCCACGGCGAGGTCCAGCGTGAAGTAGGCCGGCCCGTGGCTCGGCCCGGCGGCGATCTCGACGGCGGCCTCGGCTTCGACGCGGGCGTCCTCGCGGAGGTACTTCACGAGGTGCCACGCGAGCTCGTCCTGGACGGCGCCGGGGTACGGCGGCTCGACGTGGACTTCGGGGCCGGCGAGGAGCGCCGGGATCGGGGCGGGGCGGCTCGAGGCGGTGACGCGGTGCATGGTCGGGGCGGCAGGAGAGAGGGGGCGGCGGACTCTCGCCCGCGCGTACGCGAATCAACCAAACGCGCGTGCCATCTGAGTGTCACACGCCATAAAGCGCCTCCCGCGCCGTCTCTACTTTCCGCCCCCCGGCACGCTGCTGCCCCCTTCCTGCCCCACGGCCGCTAAGCTCCTCGAAGTGCGTTCATCCAACATCAACGTCATTCCCGCGAAGGCGGGAATCCATCGGCCTGACGAGCGCCCGGCTGGGCCGAGGATGGATCCCTGCCTTCGCGGGGATGACGGTGTAGAAAGATGGGAGCCGCCACGACGGCTAGCACTTAGCGGCCGTGCCTTCCTGCCCGTCCGAATGCCTCGCCTAGTCGCCGTCCTCCTGCTCCTCGCCGCCGCGCTGCCCGCCCGCGCCCAGATCGGCTTCTCGGCGACGAACGGCCGCAACCACCCCGAGCTGAACTGGGTCGTCGCGCGGACCGAGCACTTCGAGATCGTCTACCCGGACCGCCTCGCGGGCATCGAGGCGCGCGTGGCGCCCATCGCCGAGGAGACGTTCGCGGCTGTCACCGCCAACCTCGGCGGCGCCGACCGCCCGATCACCTTCGACCGCCCGATCCGGCTCTACCTCTCGGACGAGGACGAGATCGCCAACGGCTCGGCGTACGGCGTCGGCCCGTCCGGCTTTACGACGATCTGGGTCCAGGTCAACGACGCCGCCGAGGTCTTCTCGGGCGACGCCGGCTGGCTCCGGAAGGTCGTCGCGCACGAGCTCACGCACCTCATCCACTTCCGCGCCGTCCGCTCCAACGTCGGCCTGCTCTCGACCTTCCTCGCGGACCCGCTGCCGCGCTTCTGGACCGAGGGCCTCGCGCAGTACGAGACCGAGCGGTGGGACGCGCAGCGCGGCGACCGCTGGCTCCGCACGGCCGTCTTCGAGGACCGGACGAGCTACTCGGACGGCCAGTCGGTCCAGAACGGGCGCCTGCTCTACGCGCTCGGCAACTCGCAGCTGCGTGTGCTCGCCGAGCAGCAGGGCGACTCGACGATCGCCAAGATCCTCGCTTACCGCGAGCCCGCCGTCTTCGGCCTCGCCCGCGTCAACGACTTCTCGCGCGCCTTCCGCGCCGTCACCGGCGAGCCGTACAGCGCCTTCAACGAGGCGTGGCGCAAGCACGTCAACGTCTACTACAACACGATCGCGGGGCAGATGGAGCGCCTCGACTCGCTCGGGACGGACCCGCTGCCGCTGCCGGGGCAGGTCGTGTACGACGTGGCGTTCAGCCCCGATACGAGTCAGGTCGCCGTCGTGGCGCTGCCGAGCCTCGCGCGTCCCGTTCGCCGCCTCTATATCACTGCCAACCCTGGTTTGAAAGCCGCCCGCGCCGCGCGCGACTCGGCGCAGGCCGATTCGGCGTCTCGGGCCGACGAGGCGCCGGTCCCGCGCGGCCTCCGCATCCTCGCCGAGGGCGCCATCGACGGCACCATCTCGTGGCGCCCCGACGGCGCGCAGATCGCCTACTCTCGCCTCCGACGCGGCGCCCACGGCTCGCTCATCCACGACCTCTACCTCGTCGACGTGGCGTCCGGTGATCGCCGGCGGCTTACGACGGACCGGCGCGCGACGTCGCCGACGTTCGCGCCCGACGGCCGGCGCCTCGCCTTCGTCGGCGCGGCAGACCCGGCCGGCGGCGGCTCGGAGACGGCCAACGTCTTCGTCCTCGACCCCGAGACGGGCCAGGAGACGCGGCTGACGAACTTCTCCGGCGTCGTCCAGATCACGTCCGCCCGCTGGAGCCCGGACGGGGCGCAGATCCTCGTCGCCCTCTTCGACGGCCGCCGCGACCTCGCCACCATCGACGCCCAGACCGGCGCCGTGACGCGCCTCGGCACGGATCCCGAGAACCGGGACGACGCCCTCCGCGACGACCGGACCCCCGTCTGGAGCCCTGACGGCCGGACGGTCGCGTTCACGAGCCTGCGCGACGGCGCGCCGAACGTGTTTGCTGTGGGGCATGAGGCATGGGGCATAGGCCATGGGGAAATCACGTCTCGAGGCGCGGTTTCTCTAGACTCATCCCTCATGGCCCATGCCCCATCCCCGACGGGCGAAACCCGGATCACCTACCTCTTCGACGGCGCCGAGGTGCGCGGGTGGCTGCCGCCGAACGCCGAGCACCCCGAGGGGCGCCTCGTGCTGCTCGCGTCCGAGACGAAGCGCCGCGACCGGCTGTTCGTCGTCGATGCGAGGCGCCGGCCGACCGTCGCGGCGGACACGCTCGTCGTGCCGCCGGCCTACGCCGCGTGGACGACTCACCGGCCGCCGACCGAGATCCCGATCGACATCCCGCCCGACGCCAGCCTCGTCACGTCCAGGTACCCGTACCGCTCCATCCGGCACCTCGCGCACGCGATCACCCTGCCGCTGCCCTACGCGGACCCCGCCAACAACGACTACGGCATCCTCGCCAACTCGCTCTGGCTCGAGCCGCTCGGCAAGCACGCGCTCGTCGTCCTCGCCGGCATCTCGGTCACGCAGCCCGTCGACAAGTCCTTCCTGCTGCTCGAGTACATCAACCGCACCCTCGCGCCGACGATCACCCTCGACCTCTACCGCTTCCCGAGCCCGTCGAGCTTCTACGGCAGCTCGGTCCTCGTAGAGGATCTCACCGGCGGCGACGTCTCGGCGACGTGGCCGCTCGACGTCATCGACCGGCCGTACACCGACTTCCTCGCCGGCCTGAGGCTCCGGTATGCCTACGCCAGCCCGCTCAACCTCGAGGACTTCACCGACCTCGACTCGGCCGGCGACTCGCTGCTCACGCCCGAGGCGGGCACCCGGGCGGACGTGCAGGTCGGCGTGGCCTACAAGTTCCAGCGGCCGTACCGCTACAACGTCATCGCGCCGTACGACGGGACCGGCGCGCGCCTGCGCAGCACGTTTGGCGCGCCGCTCCTCGGCGCCGACCGCTGGTTCGCCCGCCCCGATCTGCTCGCCTACGCGACCTCGCCCGCCATCCCGTACGCCCTCGGCACGCGCCTCTTCGTGCAGGGCCGCGCCACGGCCGTCTTCGGCCAGCAGCTCGCCCAGGACTACGTCGGCCTCTCGCGGACGGACGACGTGGACGTCCAGCTGCCGTTCGTCGGCGCCGTGACGCTCGATGACGCCGAGCGGGTCCGCGGCTACCGGCGCTTCGCCGTCGGCACGCGCGCGCTGTTCGGGTCCGCCGAGCTGCGCGGGCCGGTCATCGGCGACCTCCAGACGTCGATCCTCGGCCTCGTGCGCCTCGGCGCCGTCGCCCCGGCGGCGTTCGTCGACGGCGGCCTGGTGTGGTCCGGCACCGACATCTCGGGCGGCGTGAAGCGCGTCGGCGTCGGCGTCGAACTCAAGAACGTCGTCTCGATCGGCGGCTTCGAGGTCCTCCACGCCATCGGCGTCGCCACGCCCGCGTCGCGCCTCGGCGACGTGTTCGACGGCACGATCCGCCGCGACGACCTCGACATCTACTACCGCATCCAGGGCGTGCTGCCGTTCTAGGCGGGCTAGAACGCGAAACGGGGGACGCGCAGGCTCGCTGCACGTCCCCCGCTCCGGCAGAGTCGCAAGGCTAGAAGGCACTCAGGCCGCCCCAGCTGCTGCTTCGGACGGGCTCGAGGTGGACGACCTGGTCGACGTTCTCGATGCCCTCCTTGCGTGCGGCGGCGTCGAGGACGGTCTCGAGCTCGCGGCGGGCGGCGCCGAGCGGCAGGTAGCCGTGACGCGAGAGGAAGAGGCTGTGCTCGCCGGCATGCTTGCCGCGCGCCGCCTCCTCGAACAGGCCGCAGAAGGCATGTCCGCGGCCGTGCTCGCGCTTGGCGAGCTTGTACATGCGGCGGATGAGACGCTTCGGTCCGCGAAGCTCGATCGTGGAGGAGACCATGGCTGCTGGGGGGACGGTTGATTCGGTAACGTTCCGGTAACATACGAACGAAACGGCCCGTTTCGCACCCGGGCGCGCCCTTTTGCCCGACCTACCTGTGGCACGGGGCGTTCTGTGTGTCAGCATCGGCCTCACACCAGGCCGCCTGAACCCGCCGCAGGAGGGTTTCGAGGCGCCGCCGCGCGCTGCCGCACGTCTCGGCCGATGCGCGTCTCGGCCGATGCGAAGCCGACAGCCCAGCGGCGGGCAGGCCATGCGGTTGAGGGCGTTCCTCGGTGCTGGCCGAGGCCTCTGGACCATGACGCCGCGCGCTAGCCCGAGGAGCGCCGCCGGCGCGTCTCTATGCCGGGCCGTGACCTGTTGCCGGGATTCAGTTCAGCGCCGGGACGGTCGTCGAGCCCTCGAAGCCGGGGTATTCGATGATGCCGACGAGGTTGCCGAACGGGTCCAGAACCGTCGCCGCGCGCAGGTCGCCGCCGACGCTGTGCGGCGCCTCGTCCGGGATGGCGCCGTGGGCGACGAGACGCTCGAACGCCTCGTCTGCGCTGTCGACGCGCCAGTAGGCGAGCGTCCCGCCGCGGCCCTCGGCCTGCTCGACCGGCACCAGCCCCAGCTCGTACGGCCCGACGTGGAAGCCGACGTAGTACGGCTCCACGAAGTACGGGGCGCCGACGATGCCGGCGTACCACGCCCGCGCCAGGTCGAGGTCCGGGACGGCGTAGACGACGGTCGGGAGCGCGTTGAACATCGGGCTATGCGGCGAGGCGCTGCGCGGCGTGGAGGCCGAAGATGCGCGGGTGGACGACGCGGCCCACCATCACCGCGCCGTCGGCGGCCGTCGTGAAGTCCGCCTCGAGGAGCCCGTGGCTGGCCATCTCGACGACGACGGCGTGGCCGAGGCGCGACGAGTCGCCATCTTTCGGGCGGAGCCAGCGCGCGGCGAGGCGGTTGATCTCGACCCACGTGAGCTGCCCCTGCGGGGCGGCCGACGCCGCGGCGAGCACCTCGATGACGAAGTCCGTGGCGTAGGGGAGCGTCTCGGCGAGCGGGATCGAGGACATCGGGGCGGGGGCGTGGGGGGATGCGCGAACGTCGCCCCGCCGGGCTGTCACCACCATGTCACACCCGGCGTCCCACAGTCGCCGCACATCTGCCGGAAGGCAGTTTGGAGTTTGGAGAGGCCGGGGCACTGCGCTCAGCCAGGAGACCTCCAAACTTTCTTTACCGTGCCTCGGCCGTCATCACGATGGGGCCTTTGGGGCGGAGCGTGACGGAGCCGTGCGGATCGGGTGCGGGCGCCGCGAGGCGCAGGCGCCAGCGCTGCGCGAGCGTCGCGAGGACGAGCACGCCCTCGGTCCACGCGAACTGCTCGCCGATGCAGCCGCGGCGGCCGGCGCTGAACGGGACGTAGGCGAACGGGTGCCGCACGGCCTTCGCCTCGGGCGCGAAGCGGTCCGGGTCGAAGAGGCGCGGGCGGTCCCAGAAGCGCGGGTCGCGGTGGACGAAGAGCGGCGCGAAGAGGACCGTCGTGCCCTTCCGGACCGGCATTCCGCCGAGATCCGTGTCGCATGCTGCTTCTCGCCCGACGGCCCATGCCGGCGGCCGCAGGCGCATCGACTCGGCGAAGACCTGCCGCGTGACGGGCAGGCGGGCGAGGTCGTCGAACGTCGGCACGTCGCCGAGGGCGTCGACCTCGTCGTGGAGACGCGCCTCAGCGTCCGGGTTCTCGGCGAGGAGCGCGAACGTCCACGCCAGCACGACGGCCGTCGTCTCGTGGCCGGCGAGGAGGAGCGTCATGGCCTCGTCGCGCACCTCGAGGTCCGTCATCGCGGCGCCCGTGTCGGCGTCGCGGGCGTCGAGGAGCATTGAGAGCAGGTCGTCGGACGTCTCGGTGCCGGTTTCCCGACGGCCGGCGATGAGGCCGTAGACGAGGCCGTCGAGCGTCCTGCGGGCGCGTGCCGTCCGGATCGTGGCCGGGCGCGGGATCCAGGAAATCTTGTCGGCGCCGGGGAATTGCGAGCGGTCGAAGCCGGCGAGCGTCGCGTGGAGCGCGTGCGAGACGCGGCCGGCGTGCTCGAGGACGTCGGCGCCGAAGAGGGTGCGGCCGGCGATGGCGAGCGCGAGGCGGTTCGTCGCCGCGGCCACGTCGAAGGGGACGCCGGGCGCCCAGCGGTCCGCCTCGGCCGTGCTCTGCTGGACCATCGTCTCGGCGTAGCGCCGCAGCTTCCCAAAGTGGAAGGCGGGCAGGACGAGGCGCCGCTGCCGCGTGTGCGTCGGCACCTCAGCCGTGAGCAGGCCGTGGCCGAGGATCTGCTGCGCGAGGCGCAGCCCGCGCGCCTTCGTCACGTCCGCGTTGCGCTCGATGAGGA
>JBBSQZ010000098.1:0-11190 GCA_038243565.1 Rhodothermales bacterium
GCGCGTCCGCCGGGCGATGCCGCGCGGATCGGCAGGACCGATGCCTCGGTGGGCGCGATGCTCGCCGCCTCGGCCGGCGCGGTCGCGCTCTACTGCATCGGCGGGGCGCTGCCGGGCTGGCTCACGGCACCCGCGTCACCCTGCGTTCTGCTCGACCGAGCCGCCGGCGACGCCCTCGAGCGCGTCCCAGAAGCCGGGGAACGAGACGTCGGCGGCCTCGGCGCCGAGGATCGTCGTGGAGCTCGAGGCGGCGAGCGCCGCGACGGCGGCGGCCATGGCGATGCGGTGGTCGCCGCGGGCGTCGACCGTCGCGCCGTGAAGGGGTCGGCCGCCGTCGATGACGAGTCCGTCGGGGCACTCCTCCACCGACGCGCCCATCGCGCGGAGGAAGGCCGCCGTCGCCTCGATGCGGTCGCACTCCTTGACGCGCAGCTCGGCCGCGTCGCGGATGACGGTCCGCCCCTGCGCGACAGCCGCGGCGACGGCGAGGACCGGGATCTCGTCGATGAGGGTCGGGACGATGGCGCCCGCGATCTCGACGCCCGAGAGGCCGCCCTCGGGCGCGTCCACGCGGAGGTCGGCGAGGGGCTCGCCGCCGCGCTCGCGCTCGTTCGCCGTCCGGACGTCCGCGCCCATCGCGCGGAGCACGTCGATGACGGCCGCGCGCGTCGGGTTGACGCCGACGGCGTTCATCTGGATGACCGCCGCCTCCGAGATGCTGCCGGCGACGAGGAAGAAGGCGGCCGCCGAGACGTCGCGGGGGACGACGCGCAGGCGCGCGCCGGGGCGCGTCCCGCCCGTCACCGAGACGTGGCGCTCGGTCCCGATGGACAGCGCCGAGAGCTCGAGCATGCGCTCGGTGTGGTCGCGCGTCGGCACCGGCTCGACGACGGTCGTCGTGCCGTCGGCGAACATCCCGGCGAGCAGGACGGCGCTCTTGACCTGCGCCGAGGCGACGGGCAGGCGGTACGTCGTGCCGACGAGGCGGGCCGGGCGGATCGTCACCGGCGCGTGGCCGTCGGCGAGCGTGATGTCCGCGCCCATCGCGCGCAGCGGGTCCGCCACGCGGCCCATCGGGCGGCCCGAGAGCGACGCGTCGCCCGTCAAAACAGACTCGAACGGCTGCCCGGCGAGGACGCCCATCAGCAGGCGCATCGTCGTGCCGGAGTTGCCGCAGTCGAGCGGGCCGTCCGGCGCGCGGAGCGCCCCGCCGGTGACGACGAGGCGCCCGTCGTCGCCCGTCTCGATCGAGACGCCGAGCGCGCGCAGGCACGCGAGCGTCGACTGCGGGTCGTGGGCGTCCGAGTAGCCGACGATCTCCGTCCGCCCGGGCGCGAGCGCGGCGAGGATCGCGGCGCGGTGGGCGACCGACTTGTCGGCCGGCAGAACGACGGTGCCGGCGAGGGCGGCGGCGGGATGGACGGTGACGGTCACGGGCGCGGGAAGGTGATGGGCCACTCCTGCGGCGGCGGCGCCTCGGTGGCGCGGTCGTCGCAGTCGCGGGCGCGAGCCTGGACGAGGCGCGCCTCGCGGCCTGGCCCGACCGAGTAGCGCTGGAGCAGGCCGCAGTCGCCGAGGCCGCGTGAAAGGGCGAGCGTCTCGAACGTCCGCGCGCCGGCGTCGAAGGCCGGCGTGGCGAAGACGGCCGACGGCGGCCCGCTCACCGCCCCGTCGAAGTCGACGTAGGCGGCGCGCAGCAGGTTGGCGCGCGCGCCGTCGAGGTGGACGAGCGCGTAGGAACCCTGGTAGGCGCCGAAGTCGCAGACGATGGCCGCGACGGCCTCGCCCGGCGCGAGGTCGTAGAGGCTGTAGGTGCCGCGCAGGAAGTGGCCGCCGCCGGGCTCCGTCGCGTCCGTCACCTCCTGCCAGGCGGTCGCGTCCCAGTACGTGTCGCACGCCCGCGCCCAGCCCGTTGCCGCGTCGAGCGCCGCCGTGAGGCGCTTCTCGGCGGCGAGGCGCGCCATCATGGCGTCGGTCGCAGCGTCGTCTTCGGCCATCCGGACGTCCACGGCGCGGGCCTGCTCGAGCCAGCTTGCGGCGTCGAAGCGGGCGGCGGCGGCGGGGCGCGGCGGCACCGCTGCCTCGTCGGGGCGCGCCGCGGCGCATCCGGCGAGGACGAGGAGCAGCGGCAGCGCGCGTGTCACGCCGCCTCGGCTGGCTCGGGCTCGGGGAGGCGGATGAGCGGCGTGACCTCGGCCAGCATCGCCTCCTTCTCCGAGTGCGGCAGGAACGCGAAGCGGAAGCCGTTGAGGACGATCTCGCGGAGCGCCTCGGCGGGGATGCCGCAGCGCGTGTGCGCGAGCCAGAGCTCGTCCGTGACCGTCGTGTGCGAGAACAGGCGGTTGTCCGTGTTGATCGTGATCGGGACGCCCGCGCGGACGTACTCCGCGACGGGGTGCGCCTCGTAGCTCGCCACGACGTGCGTCTGGACGTTCGACGTCGGGCAGACCTCGAGCGGGATCTGCTGGTCGACGAAGTAGCGCAGCAGGTCCGGGTCCTGCCCGAGCGTCACGCCGTGGCCGATGCGGTGTGCGCCGCACTTGAAGAGCGCCTGCCGGATCGACGCCGGCCCGAAGCTCTCGCCGGCGTGGACGGTGATGTTGAGCAGGTGCTTGCGGGCGGTGTAGAACGCCGAGCCGTGCATGTCGGCCGGGTTGCCGCGCTCGCCGCCGGCGAGGTCGAAGCCGAGCACGCCCTTGTCGCGGTACGACACGGCGAGCTCGGCCTGCGCCAGCGAGGCGGACTCGAAGCGGTCGCGGAGGCCGCACACGATCACGCCCGTGCGGATGCCGTACTTCTTCTGCGCGTCGGCGAGCCCGGCGAGGACGGCGTCGTTGACCTGCCACATCGTGAGGCCCTGCTCGGTGTGCAGGATCGGCCCGTAGCGGACCTCGATGTAGCGGACGTTCTCGTTGGCGGCATCCTCGGCGAGCTCGAACGCGATGCGGTAGAGCGCGTCGCGGGTCTGCATGAGCGGGATCGAGTAGCCGAACCACGCGAGGTACTCCTCGAGCGTCGCCGAGCCGTCGATCTTCTGGAGCGCCTCGGCGAGGCCCTCCTCGGTGTCGGCGGGCAGGAGGTCGTCCTTGCCCTGCGCGCGGGCGAGGTCCAGCAGCGTGCCGAGGCGCAGCGAGCCGTCGAGGTGGACGTGGAGCTCGGCCTTCGGCCAGGCGTGGATGGTGGCGCGGTCCAGCGTCGGGGCGGTCGTCATCGGGTGTGGGGTTGCGTCGGGGAAGGTAGGGCGGTGGGAGGAACGGGAGGAGGCATGAGGCATGAGGGATGGGGGAAATGCAGTATGCGCGTCCGGGCGGGGCGTCTCGGCCGGGCTCCACCGCATCGCGCACAGCTATCGCACGCCCCAGATAAACGCGGCGCGGCCGGCGAGGAGTCCCCGCCGGCCGCGCCGGTCGTCTGCCCGCCGGGTCAGCCCGGCTTCGTCAGCGCGGTCAGGCGCGAGAGGTTCGAGTTCGGGTCCTGGACGCGGATGAGGAACGTCTGGCCCGGCCGCACGGCCGCGATGGCCTGCTGGAGCTCCGCGACCGAGCGCACCGGCTGGTGGTTGACCTCGGTGATGAGCACGCCGCGGCGGATCTGCGCGTCGCGGAAGGCCTCCGACGAGCGCTCGACATCCGTCACCGCGACGCCCTCGGTCTCGCGGTCGAAGCCGAGGTTGTGCGCGACTCCCGGCGTGAGGTCCTGCACGGTCAGGCCGAGGTCCGAGTGCGTCACCGGCGCGGCCGGCTGCGTGCGGCCCGGGCCGGGCCGGGCCGTCGCGGCCGCCATCTGCTCCTCGCCAGGGCGCGTGCCGAGGCGGACCGCCGCCGTGCGCTCGGTCCCGCCGCGGTTGTACGTCAGCTGGACGGTGTCGCCGGGGCGCTTGTTGGACACGAGCGACACGAGCTGGCGGCTGTCCGTGAGGACGACCCCGTCGACGGCCGTGATGACGTCGTCGACGCGGAGGCCGGCGTCGGCGGCGGGCTTCTTGCCCTGGCCGTCCTCGGAGATCTCGGCGATGAGCGCAGCGCCCGGGCCGACGTCGAGCGCGCGGGCGAGGCTCGGCGAGGCCGGGCCGAAGCGGATGCCGAGGAAGCCGCGCTGGACCGTCCCCGAGGCGATGAGCTGCTCGGCCGTGTTGCGCACGATGTCCGCCGGGACGGCGAACGAGATGCCCTGGAAGCCGCCCGAGCGCGTCGCGATGGCCGAGTTGATGCCGACGATCTGGCCGCGGAGGTTCGTCAGAGGGCCGCCCGAGTTGCCGGGGTTGACGGCGGCGTCGGTCTGGATGTAGTTCGAGATCGACTCCGAGCCGCCCGAGTAGCGGCCGAGGCTCGAGACGATGCCGTTCGTGACGGTGTTCGAGAGGTCCTCGGAGAGCGGGCTGCCGAAGGCGAGCACCCACTGCCCGACGCGCAGCTCGGACGACGAGGCGAAGGTCAGCGCCGGGAAGTCCGCGCCCTCGACCTTGTCGACCTTCAGCACGGCGATGTCCGAGAACGGGTCCGCCCCGACGACCGTCGCCGGCAGCACGCTCCCGTCGAAGAGGCGCACGGAGAGCTCGTCGGCGCCTTCCACGACGTGGTTGTTGGTGACGACGTAGCCGTCGGCGCGGATGAACGCGCCCGAGCCGAGGCCGTCCTGCTCGCCCTGTCCCCCCGGCCCGCCGAAGGGGTTCTGGCCGCCGAAGGGGTCTAAGCCGCCGAAGGGGCTGTTCCGGGCGCTGCTCGGCCGCGCGAGGCGCGTCGAGCGGACCTGCACCACGGCGGGGTTCACGCGCTCGGCGACGGACGAGAAGGCCTGCCCGAGCTCCTCGGCCGTGGCCACGGCCTGCGCCGTCGTCGCGTCGCGCTGCGCGTCGGCGCTCTGGAACAGGGACGGCACGCCCGCGAAATTCGCGGCCGACGTGACGAAGAAGATGCCGCCGATGAAGGCGGCAGCGACGAGCAGGGCTGTCGAGACTCTGCGGGTAGCGCGCTGCATGGCTGGTCTTGAAGAGGAGTGCGGTGACGTGCGATCTGTCGGACGGCCGCGCGCGTCGCGCGGTTGCACCGGCCCAGGTACAACGTCCTGTTGCGCGAGATCGTGCCGCGTCGCGCCGCGCGGATCTGCGAAGGCCGCACCGACAGGCTGAGCATCTGGCGGGACTCTCAGGCTTCGGATGCCCCACGGATAGGCGTTCACCGGGCCGCCCGGCCCTCCCGTTCGCCCCACTCCGCAAGCCCCTGCTCGACGCGGCGGGGGCCGACGAGGCCGAGATCGTCGCGCAGCGCGGACACGTCGAGCGTCTGGGAGTGCGCCAGGATCGAGATGCCGTAGCGCGTGATCGGCGGCTCATGCGGGACGCCGAGGCGCCGGAACGCCCACTCGAGCGCCGTCGCCGCCATCAGCGCGCGGCGGACCGACATGCGCCTCGAGGCGCGTGCCACGCCGAGCGTGTCGGCGAGCGCGTCCAGCATGTCCCACACGCGGACGGGCTCCGAGTCGGCGACGTTGAACAGGCGGCCGGCGAGCGCCGGCGGGCCGTCGAGGCACGCGAGGACGGCGTCGACGGCGTGGCCGACATAGGTCACACTCGCGACGGTCTGCCCGCCGCCGAGGCGCGGGAGGCGGCCGGCGCGCAGGGCGCCGGCGAGGCGCGGCAGGACGGCGCGGTCGCCCGGCCCGTAGATCGCGCGCGGGCGCACGACGACCGCATCAAGGCCGTCCCGGACGGCCGCTGCGACGAGCGCCTCGGCGACGCACTTCGTCGCGGCGTAGGCCGTCAGCGGCAGGTCGGGCAACGCGTCCGACTCGGACACGTTCAGCCGGCTCTCGACGCCGAAGCAGAGCGCCGGCGTCGAGACGTGCACGAGGCGCCGCGTGCCGGCAGCGAGGCACGCCGCGACGACGTGCTGCGTCCCGACGACGTTGGCCGCCCAGAACTCCGCGGCCCGCCCCCACGGCGCCGCGAGCGCCGCGCTGTGGACGACCGCCTCGGCACTGGCGACGGCCGCGCGGACCGCTTCGGCGTCCGTCAGGTCGAGGCGCAGGAATTGGACGCCGTCGCGCTCGAGGTGGGCGCCCGCCTCCGCATCGCGTCCCGCGCCAACGACTGGCCGGCCGTCTTGAGCGAGGCGGCGGGCGACGGCGCCGCCGAGGAATCCGGTCGCGCCGGTGACGAGAATTGGCATGGGTCAGTCAGGAGTCGCCGTTCCACTCGATGTCGCGCGTCGTCGCGGCGAGCAGCCCACGCGGGCAGATCGGGCGAGGAAGGGCGCGGCGGTGAGCGCCTGCGCGGCCGCAGGCCGCGGGTCCCGGGCGTCCCACACGACGTCGCGGGCGGAGCGCACGGCGAGGCGCCAGTCCGAAGAGAATCGGCATGCGAGCCGAACATAAAAAAGCCGGCCGGCGGGCTGTGCGTCCGCCGGGCGGCTTCTGAACCCCGGCAGCGAGCCGGAAAGCAACTCCGCCTAGATCTCCTCCGGCGTGTAGACGTCCTTGAGGATGCCCTGGAGCTTGGTGCGGCCGCGGTTGATGCGCGACTTGACCGTGCCCATCGGGAGGCCCGTGATGTCCGCGATCTCCTCGTAGGCGAGCTGCTGCACGTCGCGGAGGACGACGACCTCGCGGAATTCCTCCGGGATCTGCGCGAGCGCGTCCTGGATGTGCCGGTCCTGGATCGTGCTCTCGGCGTGCTTGTCCGGCAGGAACGTCTCGTCCGGGATCTCGACCTCGTACTCCTCGTCGTCGCGGTTGACAGACTGGAGCGAGTACAGCCGGCGGCGCTTGCGCTTGCGGTACTCCGAGCGGGCGAGGTTGCCGGCGATGGTGTAGAGCCACGTCGAGAACTTGGCGATGCGGCGGTAGCTGTGGCGGTTGCGGTAGACGCGGAGGAAGGTCTCCTGGAGGAGGTCCTCGCACTCCTTGATGTCCCCGAGGAAGCGGTAGATGTAGTTCGTCAGCGAGTCGTGGTAGCGGCTGACGAGGATGTCGAACGCCTCGACCGTGCCCATCTGGAACTGCGACATCAGGTCCTCGTCGGTCATCGCCACGAGGACGGCGTGGTTCTTCGAGGTCGGCGTCTGCACGCTGGCGGCGGCCTTGGTGAACGTCTGCTTCTTGAGGGTCGGCATCGGGGCGCGGGGATCGGGAGGGAGCCGGCGGGGGCGTCCGGCGGCAAATCTGTCAGTGATCTGGAGATGTCCAAAGAGCGTGCCCGGGCACCCGTGGCAGGGCCGAAACGGGCGCCCTCGGGAACAAACCTCAGCGAATGTTCCCGGTCGGGGCGGCCGCCCGGCGGAGCGCGAGCAGGAGGATGAGGCGCTCGTCGCGCCGGGAACCGCCTTTCAGTTCCAGGTCAGCCGCCAGCAGCGCGTCGAGGGCGCGGCGAATCCCGGTGTGGCCGAATCGTCGGGCGGCGCGGACGTACTCCGGCACGGTGAACGGCGGCACGCCGATCTGGCCGGCCAGGTCGCGCTCCTGCACCCCCTGGTTCAGACAGCCTGTCAGCCGCCACAGCTTGAGCAGGTACGCCGAGAGCAGCGCGACGAGCTTGATCGCCTCGCCGCGGCCGTTCGAGGCGCGCACGACGAGCGCGTCGGCGATGGCGAGCGCGCGCGGCGCGTCGCCTGCGGCGAGGGCGGACTGGAGCTCGAACGGGTTCTCGTCGCGGCTGTGCCCCGCCGCGTGGACGACGTCGTCGCGCGTGACGCGCTTCCGGTCGCCGACGAACGTCACCAGCTTGTCGACCTCGTGCGCGACCGTCCGCAGGTCGGTCCCGGCCAACTCGGCGAGCATCGCCGCGGCGCCGCTCTCCGCCTCGACGCGCGCCCGCTTGAAACGGGATTCCACGAACGCCGGGATCTGGCGGTCCTTGTAGGCCGGGAACTCAGCCCACGTCGCGTGCTGCTTGAGCGCGCGGTACGGGTGCTGCGCGAGGTTCGGCTTGCCGGTGCAGATGAGCATCACGCAGGCCGACGCGTTCGGGCGCTCGGCGTACTCCTTGAAGAGCACGTTCTGGTCCAGCTTCTCGAAGCCGCGGACAACGACGAGGCGCCGCGCGGCCATCATCGGGAACTGCGCGCACTGTGCGAGCACGGCCGGCGCGGACGCCTCGGGGCCGAACACGACGTCGAGGTTGAAGTCGCGCGTCGCCGGCTCGACGACGTGCTGGACGGCGAGCGCCTGAAGCTCGTCGATGAGGAAGCCCTCGTCGCCGTAGAGGAAGTACAGCGGGTCCACGTTGCCGTGGCGGAAGGCGGTGGCGAGGTCGTCGTAGGAGGCCCCGGTCGAGGCGGCGCGGTTCTTGGCCATGCGGGAGAGGAGGCGGCCCCGGAAGGTCGCTCCGGGCGAGCGCGCCGGCGTGTCACATCGGGGGACTGGGGACTGGGGACTGGGGACTGGGGACTGGGGACTGGGGACTGGGGACTGGGGACTGGGGACTGGGGACTGGAAGGTGTGACAATCCTTCTACCCTGTCATCCTAAGCGAAGCGAAGGATCTCGACGCAGACGTTTGTGCTCTCTTGGAGACTCATTATTGGGATCCTTCGCAAGCTCAGGCTGACACGCTTGATTGTTGGTGGGTAACGGCGGCAGTGACGCATTGGCCACCCGTCGATGCGCCATAACCCTGTTCTCAGTCTCCCTCACCGGCTTCTTGCATTTCCCCGATCCCCACCTCCTATTCCCCAGTCCCCTCCCCAACCAGCGTCTCGGTGAGGAAGGCGAGGACGTGGGCGCGGTAGCCGGCCGGGTCCTCAGCGAAGAGATCCTCGTGGCCTGCGCCCGGCACGATCCAGAGACGCTTCGGCGCGGCCGCGGCGGCGAAGAGCGCCCGCGTCTCGGCCTCGGGCGTGAACGGGTCGCGGCTGCCGCCGGCGACGAGCACGGGCGCGCCGAGGCGCGGGACGAACCGGACGGGCGCGACGGAGTCCACGGGCGCGCCGAGGCGACGCGGCGCCTGCCGGCGGAACGCCTCGAGCAACGCGTGTGAGACCGGCCCGCCCCAGCGGCGGACGCGGCTCCGCGTCGCCGCGTCGAGCGTCGCGAAGACGGACTCGAGCACGACGGCGTCGGCGCCGAGGTGCGCGCCGGCGAGGGCGGCGCCGGCCCCGCCGAGCGAGATCCCGACGACGCCGACGCGCGTGCCAGGCCGCCGGCGGCGGACGTACGCGACGGCCGCCGCGGCGTCGAGGCGCTCGTGCCAGCCGTAGGTCACGCGCGCTCGCGGGCTCTCGCCGTGGCCGCGCCCGTCGACCATCAGCACGCCGAAGCCGGCGTCGCGGAACAGGCGCGCGCGGGGAATCATCGCCCGCCGGCTGTCGGTGACGCCGTGCAGCAGCACGACGGTCGGCGCGCCGGCCGGCCCGGACAGGTACCAGCCTGCGAGGGGACGACCGGCGTCGGACGGCACGCGGACGCTCCGGGCGTGCAGGTCGTGGGACGGTGATCCGACCAGGCTCGGGTGCGGCGCGACGGCGACCTCGACGAGGGCGCCGCAGCCGGAGCAGGCGACGAGGAGCGCGGCGAGCGCGACGCGCGTCACGCGCCGCCCTGCGGGCGCATCGTCACGTCGGCCTCGTGGAGGCGGTAGGCGATCTCCTTGAGCCGGTCGGCGTCGTGCTGCACGATGACGAGCGCGGCGCCGTAGAGGTCCGTCTCGCGCCCGTCGACCGTCAGCGGTCGGGACCACGCCGCGGGATCGACGGCGGCGGCGTGGGCGCGCAGGTCGCGGCGCGCCGCGGCGGCGTCGGCGAGGCGCTGGTCGAGCGTCGCGTCGCTCGGCGGCGGCGCGGGGAGCGGGCGCGGGATCTCGAGCACGGCGCCTGGCTCGGCGTCGAACCAGCCGGCGAGCGTCTCGCGGTCGAGGCGCGCGAGGGCAGTCAGCGTGTCGAGAACGGAGAGGTCCGTCGGCAGCGGCGCCTGATCCACGGCCCACGGCGGAAGCGCGCCGAGGAGCGGGCCGAGGGCCGTCGCCTCGTCCTCGATCCAGCCCATCTGGTCCAGGAGCGCCTCGCGGCGTGCAGCGAGTGTCGCGGCGTCCTGCGCGGGGCGCGAGTAGGCGTCGAGGTCGACCGTCATAGCAGGGTTGAAAGGTTGAAGGGTGTCAGGGTGGAAGGGGAAAGGCCGCCTGGACATGAGGTGGGGCGCGGATCGAAGAGCGCATCTCCCCTTCCACCCTTCAACCTTTTCACCCTTCCACCTGCATCACACCTCCTGCGCGAGCGGCTCGAGCGGCTCCATGGCCTGCTCGCGCGCGACGGCTGTCGCGACGGCTTCGATGTAGTCGAGGCGGTTGCGGAGCGTGTGGATGTTGTTCTCCGGCT
Organism: Rhodothermales bacterium; assembly: GCA_038243565.1. GTDB lineage: Bacteria > Bacteroidota > Rhodothermia > Rhodothermales > Rubricoccaceae > DASVSE01. The sequence goes on from JBBSQZ010000098.1 coordinate 10,304, forward strand.
TCATCTTCCAGTCGCCCTGCGGCTGGCCGTTGCGGCGGCGCGCGAGGAAGCCGAGGCGGTCCTCGAGGCGCTCCTTCGGCACGAGCAGCTTGTCCAGCCCGAAGTGCGCCTCGTCGCGGTGCTGGAACGTGAGGTCGTACTCCTTGGACATCACGATGGCCTCCTCGGGGCAGACCTCCTCGCAGAAGCCGCAGTAGATGCAGCGGAGCATGTTGATCTCGAACCACTCGGGCTCGCGCTCCTTGATGTCGTCGGTCACCTCGTGGGCCTGCATCGAGATGGCGAGCGGCGGGCACGAGCGCGCGCAGAGGCCGCAGGCGACGCACCGCGGGCGGCCCTCCTCCACCACGAGGACCGGGCGGCCGCGGTACGAGTCCGGCGGGTACCACTGCTCCTCGGGGTACTCGAACACGTAGCTCTCGAGCGAGATCTTGGACGCCGAGTAGCCGAGACCCTTGAAGATCTCGGGCAGGTAGAGGCGCTCCCAGAAGTTGAGCGTCCGCTCGTTCTCGGGGGCGGAAAAGACGGGCGTGCCGGGCATGGCGCGAAGCGTGTTTGCGTGGCCTGAAGTTACGCCCGAGCCGCGGCGCGGGTCCGCCCTACCACCGCCCGACGGCGAGCACGAGGCGCGCGCCGAGCGTCGAGAGGTCGCCGCCGGCCTGCCCGACGACCTCGGCACCGAATCCGACGCGCCGCGACACGGCAGCGAGGCCCTGGAGCCCGACGAACCCGCCGAACGTCGTCCCGGAGCGCCTCGCCGACGCCCCCTCGACGAGCATCAGCGCGGGGCCGACGACGAGCGCCGCCGCCCCGCGGCGCCCGCGGAGCGCGTAGCCGTATCCGACCTGGAGGCCGAGCACGTGCTGAAGCTCCGCATCGTCGGCGAA
>JBBSQZ010000099.1:0-11112 GCA_038243565.1 Rhodothermales bacterium
ACGTTCAAGCTCGCCGCCATCGCCGCGATCATCCTCGTGCTGCTCGTGCCGATGCTGATGCTCGACGGCCTCATCGGCGAGCGGCAGCAGCTCCGCGACGCCGCGCGCCGCGAGGTCTCGGCGCAGTGGGGCCAGAACCAGACGCTCGGCGGGCCGGTCCTGACGGTGCCGTACACCGCCGTCGAGCAGACTGGCGACGGGCAGAACGTGACGACGACGCGCACCACGCACTACGTGCACCTCTTCCCGGACCGCCTCGACGTGGCCGGCACGATGGCCCCCGAGGTCCGCACGCGCGGCATCTTCCGCGTCGTGCTGTACAACGCGCGCCTCGACGTCTCGGGCGTCTTCCCGCCGCTCGACGCCGCGGCGCTCGGCGTGCCGGCGGGCGCGCTGCGGCCGGACGAGGCGTTCCTGCAGGTCGGCATCTCGGACATGACCGGCATCCGCGACGTCATCCCGGTGACGTGGGGCGGCACGACGCACGACGCCGACCCCGGCATCGCCACGGCCGACGTGTTCGGCTCCGGCGTGAGCGTGCCGGTCCGCCTGAGCGCCGACTCGGCCGCGGTGCCGTTCTCGTTCACGCTCAACCTCAACGGCAGCGGCAGCCTCGGCGTGCTGCCCGTCGGCAAGCAGACGTCGCTGCGCCTCGCGGCGCCGTGGGCGACGCCGCGCTTCGCCGGCGCCTTCCTGCCCGAGCAGCGCGCCGTCGCGGACTCCGGCTTCACGGCGACGTGGCGCGTGCTGAACCTCAACCGCAACTACCCACAGGCCTTCACCGGCGGCTTCTCGGGCGGGACCCAGCTCGCGCCGAACGACCGCGTCGAAGTCGCCCCGCCCGACTACATGACGGACGGCGCCGCGGGCGCCTCGTCCGCCTTCGGCGTCGAGCTGCTGCTGCCGGTCGACGAGTACCAGAAGACGGAGCGGGCGGCGAAGTACGGGATGCTGTTCGTCTTCCTGACGTTCCTGACGTTCTTCTTCGTCGAGACGCTCGGCGGGCACCGGATCCACCCGGTCCAGTACCTGCTCGTCGGCTTCGCGGTGACGCTGTTCTACCTGCTGCTGCTCGCCTTCGCCGAGTACGTCCCGTTCGACGGCGCGTACGGGCTGGCGGCCGTCGCGATCCTGGCGCTCGTGACGCTCTACGCGCGGGCCGTGTTCGAGAGCTGGCGCCTCGCCGGGCTCGTCGGCGGACTGCTGGCGCTGTTCTACGGCTACTTCTACGTCCTGCTGCAGCAGGAGCAGGTCGCCCTCCTGCTGGGCAGCCTCGGCCTGCTCGTGACGCTCGCGGTCGTGATGGTCCTCTCGCGCCGCGTGAACTGGTACGGTGACGACGCGCCTGCGACAGCAGACCCCCCCGTTTGAACGCGCACGAACCACGCGCGACCGATGGCTCAGCATCGCACGTTCAAACTTTTCCCCTCGTTGAGGGAGACAGCTTTCCGAGCCGGGAGCGCAGCGACCAGCCGAAAAGCGGGGGGTTCTTCCCCGCCGCGCTGTGCGCTGTGGCGAGGGGTTCTGCGTCAGTCCGCCGCGTCATCGGTGAGCGCCGGCGGCTCGCCCTCGTCGGCCTGCTCGGCCGCCTCGGCCTGCTGCATATCTAAAGCGTCTGGCTCCGTCCGGCGAGCTTCCGGGATGGGCTCGCCCGTCTTGTCGTCCGTCTGAGCGCCCCCCCCTGCTGGCGTGTCGAGGTTGCCGAACTCCTCGCCGAAGATCTCCCAGACGGTCAGGAAGAGGCCGGCGACGACCGGACCGATGACGAGGCCCGAGACGCCGAACGCCGCGATGCCGCCGAGCGTCGAGAGCAGGATGACGTAGTCCGGCACGCCCGCGTCGCGGCCGACGAGGATCGGCCGCAGCGCGTTGTCGACGAGCCCGATGATGCCCGCGCCGACGCCGACGAGGATCAGCGCTTTGCCGCCGTCGCCCGTCAGCGCGAGGTAGACGGCCGCCGGGATCCAGACGGCCGCCGCGCCGATGGCCGGCACGAGCGACATCAGCGCCATGATGACGCCCCACAGCACCGGCGAGCCCAGCCCGAGCAGCGCGAACGTGATGCCGCCGATGGCTCCCTGCACGATCGCGACGACGAACGTGCCCTTGACCGTCGCCCGGGTGACCTCGGCGAACTTGGAGAAGATGCGCCGCTCGCGCGGGTCCCCGAGCGGCAACACGCGGATCAGGCGCGCGACGAGCTTCTCGCCGTCCTTGAGGAAGAAGAACAGCGTGTAGAACGTCACCACGAGCAGCAGCACGAACGCGAACGCGCTCTGCCCGAGCGCGAGCAGCCAGGAGGCCAGGTTGCGGCTGACGGTCACCGCGCCCTGCTCGATGCCCGTCCGCACGCGGTCGATGTCGATGCTGTAGCGCGCGGCGAGGCGTGTGAGCCGCGGCAGCATCGCCTCCACCTGCCGGACCTGCTCGGTGACGTTGATCTCGCCTGACGTGACGCGCCCGTACAGTCCGACAGCCTCGTTCGTCACGGCGAGGCTGATGAGCACGACCGGCACGATGATCAGCAGGAAGATGGCCAGCAGCGTGAGCAGCGAGGCGGGCACGCTGCGGCCGCCGAGCGCGAGCCGGACCCGCCGGTACATCGGGTAGAACACGATCGCGAAGACGATCGCCCAGAACACGGGCAGCAGGAAGCCCGCGACGGTGTAGACGAACGCGAGCGTGACGAGCCCGACGAGGAGCAGGAACGACTGGTTTTCGAGCGAGCGGACGCGCATAGGAGCGGCGGGGCGAGAGGGGCCGCAGAATATCGGCACCAAACGGAGTCGGGATTGGCCTGATTCTTCAGCGATCGCACCTATCCTCTTGACACGGCGCCCGCGCGTTCCTATCGTTCATGTACCGAGTGAGGACGCGCCTGGCGATCTGTCCGGGGGGACGACAACCGGCGAGACCCACCCGATTCGGCCCCGGCCGGTGCTACCCGCACCGGCCGGGGTTTTTTTGTGCGGGTGCCTCTCGCCGATCCATCTCATGCTTTCTGCTAGGTGACTTCAGCTAACGTGTTGCGGTGCAACGCACCGTTTAAACCCTACCACGCATCGACCGATGGCGCATCGGGACGGTCGCCCGTCCGCGGCGGCACACGGGTGAGCCGGCCGAGCGCCTCGAGGTCCCCGTCTACCTCGCAAGCGGTCGCCCCGAGAGCGTCGTGAATGACGTCGGCGAAGGCTGGGATTTTGAGGCCGGCGCGCACTGGCTCGGGCGCTTCCACACCGAGCCGACGCCCGAGCGGGCGCGTGACGTGCCACGTCGAGGGCTACTTCGTGCCGGAGTGGCTCGGTCGGTACGGGCGGAGGGCGGGGCTCGCCGTGCGGGTCAACGGTGGAGCTCATGCGGTAGGTTGCAGGAGCCGCACCCCGATGCGCCCGCCGTCCGCCTCTCCGGTGCCCCCGCCACGCCTCCGATGACCCGCCCACTCGCCCTGCTCGTGCTGATCGCCGCGGCGCTCTCCGCCTGCGGCGCGCCGCCCGTGCCCGTCGGCAGCCGCATCCCGTCGTTCGAGACCGACGCGGACCAGCCGGCGCCGTTCGACACGACGGCCTTCAACTTCCTCGTCGTCGGCGACTGGGGCCGCAACGGCTACTTCAACCAGTCCGACGTCGCGCGCGGCATGGGGCGTTACGGCGCGGCCATCAAGAACCGCTTCACGATCTCGACCGGCGACAACTTCTACACGTCCGGCGTGACCGGCGTCGACGACCCCAAGTGGAAGCGGTCGTTCGAGGACATCTACAAGGCGCCCGCACTCCAGAGCCGCTGGTACGCCATTCTCGGCAACCACGACTGGTACGGCAACGTGCCGGCCGAAATCCTGTACACCCGCAAGAGCCCGCGCTGGTACATGCCGGGCCAGTACTACGCCACCGAGATGGCCTTCGGCGACCCGGCCGCGCCCGAGGGCCAGACGCGCGCCCTGTTCGTGTTCATCGACACGACGCCGCTCGCGACGGACCCCGCCGCGCGCGACCGCTTCTCGCGGACCGGCGTCTGGAACGACGACAGCCAGGTCGCGTGGCTGGACCAGACGCTGAGCAGCTCGAAGGCGCAGTGGAAGATCGTCGTCGGCCACCACCCGATCTACGTCGGCTCGAACCGCTACTCGGACAACCCGCGCCTCGTGGCGCTGCTCGTGCCCATCTTCGAGCGCACGGGCGTGCAGGCGTACATCTGTGGCCACGACCACAACCTGCAGCACCACCGCCCCGCCGGCTCGCCTGTGGACTACTTCATCTCGGGCGCGGGCTCGCTCACGCGGCAGGTCCGCCTGACGGAGAACGACCTGTTCTCGCTCGAGGCGCCGGGGTTCATGGCCGCCTCGATGACGCGCAACCAGATGAGCGTCCGATTCCTGGACGCGAACGCGCGCCTCGTCTACGCCGCCAACGTCCCGCGCACGCGCGGCCGCCGCCTCCCGCTGCCGTTCGGGCTGGGCGAGGACAACTGAGGCAGAGGGCAGAGGGCAGAGGGCAAGTTGACTCCACTCCCCCACCTTGTCATCCCGCGCCCCGACCCGGGATCTGCCTTTTGCACACGCTCAAGAGTCGCGGAGGGAAAATGCAGATCCCGGATCAAGTCCGGGATGACATATCTGGTTATTGGAAGCAATAGGTGACGGCGGCGCATGGGTGGAACATCTCGAGGCGCTCACTTCCAAGCCTTCCGCCTTCCGCCTTCCGCCTTCCGCCTTCCGCCTTCTGCCTTCCGCCTTCCACTCTCCGTCTTCCGCCCGTCCTCTCCCCTTTCGCCCGGCAACTTCTCCACACCGCTTGCCCTCGGCGCCTGCACCGGGCATCTTGCCCGTCCCCCGGACCTGCGCGCGCGATGCCTGACTTCTGCCACCTCCACTGCCACACCCAGTACTCGCTGCTCGACGGCGCGGCCCGCATCCAGTCGCTCGTCCAGCGCGCGGCGGAGCTGGAACATGCGGCGGTCGCGATCACGGACCACGGGAATCTCCACGGCGTCCCGGAGTTCTACACGGCGGCGCGCAAGGCGGGCGTCCAGCCGATCATCGGCTGCGAGTTCTACGTCACCCCGAGCGGGATGGCGGACAAGGCGGACCGGACGCGCTACCACCAGGTCCTGCTCGCGAAGAACGTCGAGGGCTACCGCAACCTCATCAAGCTCTCGAGCCGCAGCTACACGGACGGCTACTACTACAAGCCGCGCATCGACCGCGAGATGCTCCGCGCGCACGCCGCCGGCCTCGTCGCCACGACGTGCTGCCTCCAGGGCGAGGTGCTCCAGGCGATCCTCAAGAAGGGCGAGGCCGAGGCGCGCCTCATCTTCGAGGATTATCTCAGCATCTTTGGAGACGATTATTACATCGAAGTCCAGGACCACGCGATCCCCGAGCAGCGGACGTGCAACGCCGTCCTCATGCGCTGGGCGGCCGAATACGGCGTGACAGTCATCGCCACCAACGACGTCCACTACGTCCACGAGGCGGACGCCGAGGCGCAGGACGTGCTGCTCTGCCTCCAGACGGGCAAGGACATCTCGGACCCGAACCGGATGCGGTTCGAGAACAACCAGTTCTTTTTCAAGACCGGGCCGGAGATGCAGACGGCCTTCGCGACGGGCGTCCGCGAGGGAGCCTTCGCCGACGAACGGGCCGTCGCCGCGGCGCTCGACGCGACGCGCGAGGTGGCGGACAAGTGCCGCCTCGAGATCCCGATGGGCGACCTCCTGATGCCGCACTTCCCGATCCCGCCCGCCTTCGACGGCGCGTCCGCCTACCTCCGGCACCTGACGTACGAGGGCGCGAAGCGCGTCTACCCGGAGCTGGGGCCGGACGTGACGGAGCGCCTCGACCTCGAGCTCGGCGTCATCGCGGACATGGGCTTCGACGGCTACTTCCTCATCGTCCAGGACTTCACGACGGCCGCGCGCCGGCTCGGCGTCTCGGTCGGCCCCGGCCGCGGCTCGGCCGCCGGCTCGGCCGTCGCCTTCTGCCTCGGCATCACGGGCATCGACCCGCTGAAGTACGACCTCCTCTTCGAGCGCTTCCTCAACCCCGAGCGCATCTCGATGCCGGACATCGACATCGACTTCGACGACCGCGGGCGCTCAAAGGTCATCGACTACGTCGTCGAGAAGTACGGCCGCGAGTCGGTCTGCCAGATCGTGACCTTCGGCACGATGGGCTCGAAGTCGGTCATCAAGGACGTCGGCCGCGTCCTCGGCCTGCCGCTCTCGGAGGTGGACCGTATCTCGAAGATGGTGCCCGACGGCGTCAAGGTGTCCCTCGCCGACGCGCGCGCCGCGTCCAAGGAGTTCGCCGAGCTCGACCGGCACCCGGACCCGCAGATCCGCCGCCTCGTCCAGTACGCCAACGTCCTCGAGGGCTCGGCGCGGCAGACGGGCGTCCACGCCGCCGGCGTCATCATCGCGCCGGGCGACGTGAGCCAGTACGTCCCGGTCGCCATCCAGAAGGGCAAGGGCGGCGCGGGCGACACGCTCATGACGCAGTACGACGGCAAGTGGATCGAGGAGTTCGGCCTCCTCAAGATGGACTTCCTCGGCCTGAAGACCTTGACGATTCTAGATGACGCCCTCGCGCTCATCAAAGAGACGCAGGGCATCGAGGTAGACCTCGAGACGATCCCGCTGGACGACCCCAAGACGTTCGAGCTGTTCCAGCGCGGCGACACGGTCGCCATCTTCCAGTTCGAGTCGTCGGGCATGCGCGAGTGGATGCGCAAGCTCAAGCCGACGACGCTGGACGACCTCATCGCGATGAACGCGCTCTACCGGCCCGGCCCGATGGACCTCATCCCGTCCTACATCGACCGCAAGCACGGCCGCGAGCCCGTCGAGCACCCGCACCCGATGCTCGCCGAGATCCTCGACGCGACCTACGGCATCCCGGTCTACCAGGAGCAGGTGATGCAGATGGCGCAGGTCATGGGCGGCTACACGCTCGGCGGGGCGGACCTGCTGCGGCGCGCAATGGGCAAGAAGGACCACGCCAAGATGGCGAAGGAGCGCGAAACGTTCTGCGCCGGCGCGATCAAAAAAGGTGTCTCAGAATCGAAGGCGACGGAAGTTTTCGATATGATGGCCAAATTTGCAGGTTACGGATTCAACAAGTGCTGCCACGCGCAGACCAAGGTGCGTCTGCCCGATGGGACGACGGTGCCGCTCGCGCGCGCGTTCCGCGACCAGCCGGCCGAGCTCATGGCGATGTGGTCGGACGGCGAGATCCGCCCGCACCGCGTCGCCCGCATCGTCAAGACGGGCGTGAAGCCGCTCCTGAAGGTCACGACGGCGTCGGGGCGTGTCATCAAGGTCACCGCCGAGCACCGCCTGCTCACGACCGAGGGCTACCTGCCGGTCTCGGACATGGCGGTCGGGACGGAACTGATGACGGAGCCGCGCCGCGTCTCGGACGCGCAGCGCGCGGCGCGCAAAGCAAACATGACACGCCTCAACAAGCAGCCCGAGCAGCGCGCTCGCGTCTCGACGCGCGTCGCGGCCTACCAGGCGGCGCGGCCGCTCGAGGACAAGGTGGCGCACATGCTCCGGATGCACGCTGAGCACCCGGACCTCACGCGCGCCGGCACGGCCGCGATGCACGACCGCGTCCGCTGGCTCCACGCCAACGACCCGGAGTGGCACCGCGCCCAGATCGAGCGCTCCATCGCGACGACGCGCGCCGCCTACGACTCGGGGCCGGGCTTCGGCACGTGCTCCATCGCCTCGAACGGCATGTGGTGCGCGAGCACGCCCGAGCGAACGATGTGCGAGTGGCTCATCGAACAGGGCGTCGACTTCGTGATGCACCGCGTGCTGGACACGGGGCGCATCTGCGACTTCTACTTTGCCGGCATCTACTGGGAGATGGACGGCATGGACCGCGCCCCGGCGTATTTCGCAGACAAGTACGGCGACCTACCGTTCGTCGTCGTCACGCCCGAAGATTTCCAGGCGATCGTCTCGCGGCACCTCGGGCTGGAGCACGCGGAGAACGGCGACCCGATCGTGCGGATCGAGCCGTGCGAGGCGGCGATGACCTACGACGTCGAGATGGCGCCGGACGGGCCGCTCAACTTTATCGCCAACGGGATCGTCTCCCACAACTCCCACTCGGCCGCATACTCGGTCGTCGCCTACCAGACCGCGTATCTGAAAGCGCACTTCCCGGCCGAGTTCATGGCGGCCGTGCTGACGACGGAAATGGCGGACTCGGCCAAGCTCGGCCTCGCGCTGGACGCGACCCGCGTCGCGGGCATCGAGATCCTGCCGCCGTGTGTCAACCGCTCGCAGGCGCACTTCACCGTCGAGCACGGCAAGGTGCGCTTCGGGCTGGCGGCGATCAAGGGCGTCGGGCAGTCGGCCATCGAGTCGGTCGTGGCCGCGCGGCAGAAGGCCAGCGGCGCGTTCGACGACGTGTTCGCGCTCACCAAGTCGCTCGACCTGCGCCTCGTCGGCAAGAAGACACTGGAGGCGCTCGCGCAGGCCGGCGCGCTGGACGCGTTTGAGGGCCACCGCGCGCAGCTCACGGCGGCCGTCGAGCCGGCGTGGGGCTGGGCGCAGAAGCAGCAGGCCGACGAGGCGGCGGGCCAGTCGTCACTCTTCGGCGGCGGCGCAGCCGAGGCGGCGACCTACCGCCCCGCCCTGCCGTCCGTCACGGCGTGGGGCCGCGGCGAGCAGCTCCGCTACGAGCGCGACCTCATGGGCTTCTACGTCTCGGGCCACCCGCTCGACGACTACGCCGCCGAGACAGCCACCTTCGCCACCGTCAAGTTCGGCGACAGCGCGGGCGTGATGCACGAGTCCGACGTGACGGGCATCGGCATCGTGACCGAGGTCGTGCGGCGGACGTCGAAGTCCGGCCGGCCGATGGCGTTCGTGCAGCTCGAGGACACGACGGGCACGTCCGAGCTCGTCCTCTTCGCGCAGTCGCTCGAGCGCTGCGGGCACCTCCTGATCGTCGATGACGTGCTGCTCGTGCGCGGCAAGGCCGAGACGACGCGCGGTGACCTCAAGATCATCGGCCGCGAGGTCGTGCCGATGTGGCGCGTCCGCGAGCAGCTCGTCAAGGCCGTCGTGCTGCGCCTCGACGTGGACCTGCTCAAGGAGACGGACGTGGACGCGATCGCGACGCTCTGCGAGGCGCACCGCGGCGCGTGCAAGGTCTACGTCGAGCTCACGAGCCGGGAGTTGCCGCGGCCGGTGCGCCTCCACGCGCGGACTGCCGTCGTGGACCTCACGCCGGACTTCATGAAGGGCCTCAACCAGATCGTCGGCGCCCGCCAGGTCGTCCTCGAGGGCGAGGGGTAACAGTTGGGCGCTCACCCGCCGCACGTGCAGCGAGACGACCGGGACAACGCGCAGGATACGCCGAGCAGCCCGCAATGCGCCGACCCATCCGTCCGGTCGGCGTGCTGCGGCGAGTCCTACTGCCCCAGCACAGTGCCTACCCGATCAAACGGTCATACTGGTCGTGAGGGCCGATCCAGAACCAGATGAGCCCTTCGGCTCGGTCTCGGGCTACGGCACGGTACCCTCGGCCAACCCGGACCGACCAGAACGCCCCGACCTTCTTCAACCGCAGCGACGGGTGGCGTGGGTTCTCTTTGAGAAAGGCGAAGTTCTTGTCGGCGATGCCTTGGATCTCGCTCGGCAGCGTGCGATAGGCCGACCAGAAGGACGGCGTTGCGAAGTGGTTCAAAGAGCTGTCGTCCGGCCCGCCTCGAAGTCCTCATCAGCCTGACGTCCGAGCGCGTCGAGACGACCGGCCGCAACGTCGGCCTCAAACTGGCTGTCCCACTCGTCGGCTTGGTACTCTTCGAACCACTTGGCGAAGCGCGCCAGTTCGTCGGGCTTGAGTCGGGTAACGGCGGTTTCGAGTTCTTGGACACTCATCTTTGGCTACGAGCAGTGGGACGTAGAAAGCAACGTCTCGTGTGGCCTCCGTATTTTGAGGGCAGTAGAACACTTGGCCGCTCACCCGCCGCACGTGCGGCGAGGCGCTCGGGACAACGCGCAGGATACACCGAGCAGCCCAGAACGGCGCGGCCGATCCGTGCGGTCGGCGTGCTGCGGCGGGTTCTGCTGCCCTGGCTAGGTGCCCGGGCTTGTGTGTTCAGGAGAACGAATAGAGTTCGATGCTGAGACCTGACAACTCACGTAGGTACCGGACCAGGCTCCGCACCTCGGGCGGCGGGCTGTCGAACGAGAAATCGCTGTCCCGGTAGACCGCATCTCCTCTGATGGTCAGAGTCGCACCCCATGCGTCGTCCACTTGTCGGTTGGCGGCAATCGCTTTCACGCCAGCCACGGCCGCCGCCAGTTGGCGCAGCGAATCACGCTCGGATGCGGACAGCGCCCTCCGGGCGATGGGGTGACTGCCCGTCAGCGCTGGGTTGTGGTTGGTGGCTATGACGCTGTCGCTGACGACTGCCACCGTGTACCTCGGATTGGATTCTACGCCCGTCGGGTAGAGCCGGAGTTCGACGGAGAGCGGCTCCGACTCGACCGCCGGGCCGCATCCGAGCGCAGATACGACAAGGGCGAGGAAGAGGAGCCGAACTGATGTGACCCCGGCTCCGTGGACAATCTTCCAGTTGTCCCCAGACCCACGGTCCCATGCCCAGACATCGCCCCGCCTACCCGCCTGAGTTCCGCGAGCAGATCGTCGACCTCCACCGCGCCGGACGTTCCATCCGAGACCTCGCCCGCGAGTTCGAGCCCACCGAGGCGAGTATCCGCGCCTGGGTCGAGCAGGCAGATACGTCGCCCGGAGCCATCGCCACCGAGGCCGAGCGCGACGAGTTGAAGCGCCTCCGCAAGGAGGTCCGCCGACTCCAGCAGGAGCGCGACATACTCGCAAAAGCGGCGGCCTGGTTCGCACGGGAGACCGGCTCGGTACCGTCCGGGCCTTCGAGTTCATGAGAGCGTACCAGGCCATCTTCCCCGTCACCGTCATGTGCGACGTCCTCCGCGTCTCCCGGAGCGGCTTCTACGCATGGTCGGAGCGCCCGCCGTCGGAGCGCGACCAGCAGGACGTCGAGATTGCCGATGCCATCCGAGCGTCGCACGCAGCCTCCGACGGCTCGTACGGCGCGATCCGGATCCACGAGG
>JBBSQZ010000100.1:0-10976 GCA_038243565.1 Rhodothermales bacterium
CTGGAGGACGACGACGACGAGCGTCGCGACGCCGCCGATGACCGTGAGCGTGTCGCGGTACGTCCGCAGGCGCCGCTCGGTCGTGGTCACCTCGACCGTGTCGCCGTCGAGCACGACCGGATACGCGTTGGCGTCGCGGGCGAAAGCCTCGTCCGAGCGCTCGTAGATCACTTCCCGTGTGCCGCCCTCCGTCGCGCGGTACAGGCGGATGGTCGTCTTCCGCTCGACCTCGTTCGAGACCGGCCCGGCGTACGGCCCGCCGGCGAGCCCGAGGAGTTCGCCGAGGTCCGTTCCGGCCGAGACGAGGTAGAGGCCCGGCGCGCGGACGGTCCCGATGACGGTCGCCTGCGTCGTGCGCTCGCCGGGCAGGAAGTACGTGAAGTAGCCCGGGGCGGTCGAGACCCGCTCGTCGGTCGGGCGGAGCACCTGGGCGTCGGCGGGGCGCGCCACGGCGGCGGCACAGAGCAGGGCGAGGAGCGCGAGACGAGACGTCATGGAGTGGGGCGGCCGTCAGGCCGTCGGGGTCTGGTTTTCGTGGCCGTAGGCGTAGTCCGAGCCGTAGCGGTACGCGTAGCGGTACTTGTAGCCGTAGGACTTCGAGACGTCGAAGCCGTTGAAGACGATGCCGATGGTGCGCGAGCCGACGCTGGCGAGCGCGCCGACCGCCGACTCGAGGTCGAAGTCGCGCGTCGCGCCGGCGCGGGCGACGACGATCGTGGCGTCGGCCTGCGTCGAGAGCAGCACGGCGTCGGTCGCGGCGTGGACCGGCGGCGCGTCGAGCACGACGACGTCGAACTGGTCGCGGAGCGCCTCGAGCAGGTCGCGCATGCGCTTCGAGCCGAGCAGCTCGGACGGGTTGGGCACGATCTGGCCGGCGGGCAGCACCCAGAGGTCGTCGGCGGGCTGTGCGAGCGCGTCGGGGTCCACGGCGGCCTCGCCGAAGAGGACGTGGCTGAGGCCAGGCTCGCGCGCGATGCCGAACTTCTTGTGGACGGTCGGGCGGCGCAGGTCGCAGTCGACGAGCAGCACGCGGCGGCCGGCCTGCGCCATCACGAGCGCGAGGTTGGCCGACGTGACCGACTTGCCCTCGCCGGGGCTGGCGCTCGTCACGAGGATCGTCTGCACGACGGCGTCGGGGCGCGAGAACTGGACCGACGTGCGGAGCGCGCGGTACGTCTCCGAGGCCGTGGCCATCGGGTTGAGCAGCGTGATGAGCCGCGAGTCCAGCTGCCGCCCGCCGACGGGCACGAACTCGGCGCCGCCGAAGTCCTTCTTGATGAGGTCCGAGAAGTTCGGGATGGTCCCGAGCAGCGTGTAGCCGGCCTTCTGGATGTCGTCCGGCCGCGAGAAGCGGTGGTCGAGGCGGACGCGGCCGATGGCGATCGTCATGCCGAGAAGCAGGCCCGCGACGGCGGCCAGCCCGACGTTGCGCAGGCGGTTCGGCGCGAACGGCTTCGGCGAGGCGAAGGCCGGGCGGATGACGCGCGCGTAGCCGAGCTCGCCCTGCTCGGCGACTTGCGCCTGCTGGAGGTTCTGGTCCAGCGACTGGTAGAGGCGCTCGGCCGACTGGCGGTCGCGCTGGAGACGCGCGAGGTCGATGGACTGGCTGGGGATTGCCGCCAGGTCCTGGTCGTAGGTCGCGAGGCGCGCGGAGAGGGCATCACGGGTGGCGACGGCGCCGGAGAGCTGCGTGCGGACGTCGGCGGCCTGGGAGCGGAGCTGGGCGACGCGCGCGAAGCCGCTCTGGGTGTCGCCGGGGCCGCCGCCGCTGCCGGCGGCGGCCGCTGCCGCGATCTGGCCGGCGAGGCGCTGCGCCGCCGCCTCGTCGCGGGCGATGCCGGCGCGGAGCGTCCGGATAAAGTCCGGCACGTCGGCGTCGGGCGTGGTGCGGAGCTCGGGGTTGCGGGCGTAGAAGACGTCGAGGCGCGTCTGCAGCGCGCGGGCACGCGTCTGGGCGGCCTCGAGCTGGCCGTCGATGTCGGCGGCGGGGCGCGCGCCGAGGCGCGGCTGGACGCGCGCGAGCTCGCCCTCGAGCGATGCGATGGTGGCCTGGTGGAGCTGGATCTGGACGTCGGCCGCGTCGCGGTCCGCCTGGAGCGTCGCGATCTGCGACACGAGCTGGCTCGTCTCCTGGTCCAGCGCGACGGCGCCCTCGCGGTTCATGAACTGGCGGACGGACTCGTCGTAGCCGGCGAGCTCGGCGCCGCGCTTCTGGACCTGCGCTTCGAGGAACTCGCGGGACGCCGTGACGCCGGCGCGGCTCTGGGTCCGCGTGAGCGCCGAGAAGGCGTCGGCGAAGACATTGGCGAGATAGGCCGCCTCAGCGGGGTCCGTCGAGACGCCCGAGACGCGGATCGCGTCCACGTCGGGGCCCTCCTGGACGGCCGAGACGTAGCCCCCCTGCAGGCGGAAGGCGACGTCGAGGACGCTTAGCGCTGGCTGGTCGTCCTCGGGCACGAGGATGCTCGGCGTGCGGCCGGTGCCGGGGATTTGGGGCGCGGCGAGGAGCGCGCGCGCGGCGTCCTCGGCGAGCGGCAGCGACTCGCGGAACACGAGCAGCTCGTTCTCGAGGTTGCGGTCCTGCGAGAAGTACGACGCCGGCGTCTGGCCCGTGAGGATGCCGCCGAGGTTGTCGTCCTTCTTGTCGACGAGGACGACGGCGTAGGAGCTGTAGAGGCTGGGCTGCGCGAACGTCCACACGGCGACGGGCAGAGCGAGCGCAAGCGTGCACGCGAGCAGGATCCACTTCCCGCGGAGCAGGATGTCGAAGAGGTCGCGGAGGTCCGTCCCGCTGGACTCAGGCGCGTAGAACGGCTCCTCGGCGCCAACGAGGACGTCGGGGGGGGGAGGCGGGAGGGCCGTGCGACGGTCGGGCATGATGGTTCGGCTGTATCGGGGCAAAGATAGACCGGTGTCTGTAGCCGAGCAGGAACCTGGCACATCCATCGGGAACGTTCACGAACGCGCGGGCGCTATCGGCCGTACCTCTCCCCTGCCCCATGCCCTCGCCCGATGCTCCTCGCCGTCCTCTCCGACATCCACGCCAACCTCGAAGCGCTTCAAGCCGTGCTCGGCGAGGCCGACGCGCGCGGCGCGGACGCGGTCGTGTGCCTCGGCGACATCGTGGGCTACGGGCCGGACCCCGGCGCGTGCGTGGACCTCGTCCGCGAGCGAAGCGCCGCCACGGTGATGGGCAACCACGACGCGGCCGTCGCGCTCGACGCCGGCCTCGAGGTGCTCCCGCCGGACGGGCGGACGGCGGCGGTCGCGCAGCGCAGCCTGCTCACCGAGGCCCAGACGGCGTGGCTCGCCGGCCTCCCACTCACCGCCGTCGCCTTCGGCGTGACGCTCGTCCACGCGTCGCCGGACCACCCCGAGCGCTGGCACCGGCTGGACTCGTTCGCAGCCGTCCAGGCGCAGTTCGCGGCCTTCGACACGGACGTCTGCTTCATCGGCCACTCGCACAAGCCCGCCGTCGTCTCGGACCAGATCGGGGTGACGCGCGTGCGCCCGGGCCACCGCTACCTCATCAACGTCGGCTCGGTCGGGCAGCCGCGCGACCACGACGCGCGCGCAGCGTTCGGCCTGTTCGACACCGAGGCGGTCTCGTACGAGCCCGTCCGCGTGTACTACGACGTCGCGCGGACGCGCCTTAGGATTGCCGAGCAGGGCCTTCCGGCCGGTCTCGGCGACCGCCTTGCCGCCGGCGAGTGACGCGGAGAGCGGAGGGCGGAATCTGCCACCACCTTCCCACGTCTGTCATCCCGGCCCCCGAGCCGGGATCTCCTGGACGACGGGGCGTGCCGAGGTCGAATCGTCGTGGCGCAATCTGCAGGTGAGGTCGGTGGCATGCGAGGAGGAGGGCACAGCACGCTGTGCCCCTACGGGTCGGTCGGCGGCTCGGGCGGGCGTCGGCGGAGGAACAAAACGGGGCGCCTCTGATCACCCTTCAACCCTTCAACCCTTCAACCCTTCAACCTTCTCCCCCGCCGTCCGCGCTTCGTCCAAGTCGCAGGCGACCATCTCGGCCGTCATGTCCTCGAGCGACGTCGTGGCGGTCCAGCCGAGCTCGCGCTCGGCCTTCGACGGGTCGCCGAGGAGCAGCTCGACCTCGGTCGGGCGGTAGTAGGCCGGGTCGATCTGCACGACCGTCGCGCCGGTGTCGGTGCGGCGGCCGATCTCGCCCTTGCCCTCGCCCTCCCAGGCCAGCTCGATGCCGGCGGCGGTGAAGGCCATCTCGCAGAAGCGGCGGACGGTCGTCGTGCGGCCCGTCGCCAGGACCCAGTCGTCCGGGGTGTCGTGCTGCAGGATGCGCCACATGCCCTCGACGTAGTCGCGCGCGTGGCCCCAGTCGCGGCGCGCGTCGAGGTTGCCGAGGTAGAGGCAGGACTCCTGGCCGAGCGCGATGCGGGCGACGGCGCGCGTGACCTTGCGCGTCACGAACGTCTCGCCGCGGCGCGGGCTCTCGTGGTTGAACAGGATGCCGTTGGTCGCGAACATGCCGTACGCCTCGCGGTAGTTGACCGTGATCCAGTAGGCGTAGAGCTTGGCCGCGGCGTAGGGGCTGCGCGGGTAGAACGGCGTCGTCTCGGACTGCGGCGTCTCGTGGACGAGGCCGTAGAGCTCGGACGTGGACGCCTGGTAGAAGCGCGTCTTCTCCTCCATCTTGAGGATCCGGATGGCCTCCAAGAGGCGCAGCGTCCCGATGCCGTCCGCGTTGGCGGTGTACTCGGGCGTCTCGAAGCTCACGGCGACGTGGCTCTGCGCGGCGAGGTTGTAGATCTCGTCCGGCTGCACCTCCTGCACGATCCGGATGAGGTTCGTCGAGTCCGTCATGTCCCCGTAGTGCATCAGGAAGTTGACGTCCTGCTCGTGCGGGTCCTCGTAGAGGTGGTCCACGCGCTTCGTGTTGAAGCTGGACGCGCGGCGCTTGAGGCCGTGGACCTCGTAGCCCTTGGCGAGCAGGAGCTCGGCGAGGTACGAGCCGTCCTGGCCGGTGACGCCGGTGAGGAGCGCGCGGCGGCGCGTGGAGCCGGGCTCGGGGGACACGTCGGCGGTGCCGGTCGGCGGAGTCGTCATCGGGATGCGGTCGGAAAAGGGAAGCGCAGGTATCGGCGGGCGCGGGCCCGACCTGAGCGGGCGCGGGTCACGCCGTCTGCGGGTCAGCGTGCTCGAGGAACCACGCGTAGGTGCTCGCGAGACCGTCGCGGAGCGGGGTCCGGGCGGTCCACCCGAGGGCGGCCATGCGCGAGACGTCGAGGAGCTTGCGCGGCGTCCCGTCGGGCTTGGTCGGGTCCAGGACGATCTCGGAGCGGCTGCCGACGGCGCCGCGGACGAGCGCGGCGAGCTCGCGGATCTCGACGTCCTCGCCGACGCCGACGTTGAAGAGGCCGTCCGCCGCCGCCTCGCGGAGGCGCGCCTCGGGCTGCTCGAGCGTGAAGCGGACGGCGTCGGCGAGGTCGTCCGCGTGGAGGAACTCGCGGCGCGGCGTGCCGGTGCCCCACATCGTGACGGGCGCGTCGGAGCCGTCGGGCGCGGCGCCCTTCGCCTCGTGGAACTTGCGCAGCAGCGCGGGCAGGACGTGGGAGCCTGCGAGGTCGAAGTTGTCGCCCGGGCCGTAGAGGTTCGTCGGCATCAGGCTCACGAAGTCGTCGCCGTGCTGGACGTGGAACGCCTCGGCGAGCTCGAGGCCGGCGATCTTGGCGAGCGCGTACGCCCGGTTGGTCGCCTCGAGCGGGCCCGTGAGGAGGTGCTCCTCGCGGATCGGCTGCGGCGCGAGGCGCGGGTAGATGCACGACGAGCCGAGGAACACGAGGCGCCCGTGCTGCCCGACGCCGGCGGCGTGCGCCGCCTCGATGACGTTGAGCGCGATGCCGAGGTTGTCGCCGAGGAAGTCCGCGGGGTAGGTCGCGTTGGCGAGGATGCCGCCGACCTTCGCCGCCGCGAGGACGACGAACGCCGGCCGCGCGGCCGCGAAGAACGCGTCGACGGCGGCGCGGTCGAGCAGGTCGAGCTCGGCGTGAGTCCGGACGACGACGTTGTCGTAGCCGGCCGCGCGCAGCGCGCGCACGACGGCGGAGCCGACGAGGCCGCGGTGGCCGGCGACGTAGATGGGGGCGGACGGATCGGCGAGGTGCATCGAGAGCGAGAAAAACTGGGTGCTGGGCACGGACCGTGCCGCATGCGCTGCGGTGAGTTTACGTCCGCTGCGGGTGCGGCGGTGTGACAGCAGACGCGCCGAGCATGACCAGAGGCGCAGCCTGCCTCGCGAGAGACCCGGGCGCCCGTCCAGTGTCTGGACCGGATGCCGGGCGGACACCGAGCAGGCGTTGCCTTTCCCCCGCAGCTGCCATCTGGCAGAACGCGCGGCGGACGCGGAGCCGAGGCCCCGCGCCCGCCGCAGATCCGTCAGGACTGTCCAGATCAGCGCGCTACGACGAGGCGGCGCGTCTCGGTGAACGTCGCGCCCTGCACGCGCACGGCGTAGACGCCCGGCGCGAGGCCCGCCGTCTCGACCGAAAGGGTCTGCGACTGGCCCGCCGAGAGCGCGCCCTCGAAGACCGTCGCCACCGTCCGCCCGAGCGCGTCGACGACCGTCGCGCGGACCGTCTGCGGCGCGTCGACGCGGAGCTCGATGGCGGCGCGGCCGGCGGCCGGGTTCGGGTAGAGCGCGCCGAGGGCGAAGCCCGTCGGAGCCTGCTCGCCGGCCGTCGGGCGGCCGAAGGAGACGACGAAGCGCTCGGTCCAGCCCGTCGCGGCCGACGTGAACGGGAGGCCGTCGGCGAGCGACGCAACGCGGCCCGAGACGAGGTCACGGACGGTCGCGCCGTCCGGCAGGTTCATCATCTCGGCCGTGAGCGTGTACGTCCCGGCGTGCGTCGCGGTGAAGGCGAGCGTCACGTCCGTCGCAGCGGGCAGCGAGAGCACGGCCTGGCGGTGGGCCGCGCCATCGCGGACGCCGACCGGCGCGACGAGGGCGTAGGCCTCCGTCGGCGGGATGAGCTTCGACGCGTCGCCGGCGTCCCAGCCGGCAGAGGCGCTGGCGTCGATCCGGATGATCGCGGCGCGGTCGTGGACGGCGACGCCGGCGTCCGTCGTGCCGTCGAGATGGATGGCGACCTGCTGCGTGGCCGAGCGCGAGACGAGCGGCGTGAGGCCGTCGGTCCGCGACGCCGCGTCAAACGTGAATGTCGGTGCCGTGCCGCCCGTGAGCTCAGCGAAGAAGCCCTGCCACATCGAGACCTCCACTGCCGTCGTGCGGTCGACCAGCACGAAGCCCGTCGCGGCGTCGTAAGCCTGGAGGAAGTTGGAGAACGTGGTGCCGCCGGCCTGGGTGATGCCCGAGGCGAGCATCGTCTGCGCGAACGGGTTGGCGATCATGTAGAATCCGTCTGTCACGAGCGGGAAGCCCACCGCGACGTCAGCCGTGTTGACCGTGCCCGAGGCGAAGAGCGGGCGCTCGGGGAGCGTGTAGCTGCGGCTCGTGCCGCCGCCATAGCTGGCCGGGTCCGGCGTGATGGCCTGGTCGAAGAGGTACCAGAAGAAGCCCTTGCCCGGCGTGACCGCGTTGGCGACGTCCGTCGCGGCGACGTAGCCGGCCGTCGCGCCCGAGCCGGAGTAGCTCAGGAAGAGGTTGTCGTTCGGGAAGGTCGGGTACTGGCCGACGACGCTCTGGACGAGGTTGATGCCGGCGAGCGTGCCGACGGTGACGCCCTGCACGGGCGCGCCGAGCAGGCGGTAGCCCGCGCCGTCGTCGACGGTCTGCGTCGCGAGGACGGCGTCGTTCCAGGACGAACCGACGCGGATGCCGTCGATGGTCCCTGTCGGGGCGTTGGAGGCCGTCCCCTGCCGCAGGTTCACAGCGCCGACCGAAGCAACGTCGGTGCCATCGGTGCTCGACGCGAGAGGCGTGGCGGGCTCCGCCGAGTAGTCGTCGCCGGCAGCGAAGACGTAGAGGTCCGAAAGGTCGTCCGTGGCCGTCCCGCCGTTGAAGGTGTACTTCAGGACGATGAGGTAGGTCGTCCCGAACGAATAGACCGGCGCGCCGTACGCGGCAGTGCTGGTGGCCTTCGAGACGCCGAGTTGGAAGCCGGTACCCGAGGACTTCGCGAACACGCGGCCACCGAACGGGCTCGCGCCGCCCGCAAGCGCGCCGTGAAGGAAGTAGTCGCCGCTCTTCGCCGCCGACAAGTTGACGAGCGCCGCGACGTAGACCGACCCGGCCGTGACGGGTGCGGTCAGGTCCCGGCTCACATCCTGGCCGGTCGTCGTGAACGAGGCCGCGTTGCCCGACGCGCCGGGGTACTTCGGAAGCGTGAGGCCCGGCGTAGCGACGAGGATCGGGTTCGTCGTGCCGCCCGAAACGACGGTCCAGTTGGCGTCGGAGAGCGCGGTGGTCGCGGGGGAGTTGAAGTTGTCCAGCAGGAGCGACTGCGCGTTGCCGGCTACCGGGAGCAGGAGCAGCCCGAGCAGGAGGCTGAGGGAGAAGCGAGTAGTCATGTGTAAAGCGTAGGTGGGACGGGAGGAGAATAGAGAATGTGCGGCCGGTCTCGGAGAACGGGAGCGTCACATCACCGAATCTTATTCCGTCAGAGACGCCACGGCATAACGAGTCGGAGGGCGCGACTCGCGGAGTCGCGCCCTCCGGAGGCAGGCGCCAAGAGGCTCAGGCGGCGCGGCGCGCGCGGAGCTTCTTCGTCGCGTAGCCGGCGCCCGCGACGGCGAGCAGCGTCAGGCCGCCATCGAGCGGGACCGGCGGCGGCGGCGGCGGCGGCGGGGGCGGGCCACCAGGGCCGAAGTTGGACGCCTGGCCGGCGGGAGCAACGGCCGACGCGGAGGGGGAAGCCCACGACGGGACGGACTGCGGGCCAGCGGCGAAGGCGGCCGGAGCGGCCATCAGCAGCGCGAGCGCGGCGAGTGAACGAAAGGTCATATCTGAGTCGGGAATGGGGGGGCAGGCGTCTGTGCGCAGCCCCATGATACGACGGGAGTGCGGAGGAGCAATACCCGAAAGTAATGGAACCGTGAAGCAGCAGGTTCCGGGCGTCTGGCCCGAACCCTTCCGCTCCCGATCACCTCGCGACGGTAATCCGACGACGTGCGGCGAACGTATCGCCCGTCACGCGAAGCACGCAAACGCCGGGCGCCAGGCGGCGTCGAGCACAGCAGCACGGCTGGGGCCGAGCGCGTCGAGGAGCTCGGCGCGGGCGCTCCAGTCGCTGGCCATCGCGGCGAAGCCGTAGCGAGGCAAGGCCGTACATCCGCCCGGAATCGACAGCGGGGCGGGTGCGCAACCGGGCCGGCCATGAAACTGCGGTCGCTCAGAGTGCCGCCGCCCGGTCCGCGGCGACGCGCGCCTGGAGTGCCTCGAACGTGTCTCCGCCGTACCGCTCGAGGAGCGCCTCGGCGATCGCCCACGCCACGACCGCCTCGGCGACGGTCGATGCCGCCGGGACGCTCGTCACGTCCGAGCGCTCGTACCGGGACACCGCCGCCTCGCCCGTCGCGAGGTCGACCGTCCCGAGCGGACGGATGAGCGTCGGGATCGGCTTCATCGTGCCGCGGACGACGATCGGCATGCCGTTCGAGATGCCGCCCTCGATGCCGCCGGCGTGGTTGCTCGTCCGCGCGAGGCGCCCGCCGAGGCGCGCGATCGGGTCCTGCACCTGCGAGCCCGGGTGCGTCCCCCCGTCCACGCCGTCGCCCACTTCGACGGCCTTCTGGGCCTGGATGGAGAGGATGGCGCCAGCGAGGCGCCCGTCGAGGCGGCGGTCGGCCTGCGCGTACGAGCCGAGCCCGACCGGCACGCCCGTCGCGACGACCTCGTAGACGCCACCGAGCGTGTCGCCCGCCTTTTTCGTTTCGCCGACGTGCGCCCCGGCAGCGTCGGAGAGCGCGGCGTCCAGCATGCGGACCGGGCTGGCGTCGGCGGCCTCGCTGAGGGCGTGCGCGCCGCGTTCGAGGAGCGCGTCGCGCGCGGCGGCGGCATCGGAAGCATGTGCGACGCCGACGGCCCCGATGCGGAGGACGTGGCTTCCGATTTCGATGCCGAGCGCCGCGAGCATCTGCCTCGCCACCGAACAACACGCGACGCGCATCGCGGTCTCCCGGGCGGACGACCGCTCGATGACGGGCCGGATGTCGGGGCCGCGCGGCGGGCGGTCGAAGCCGTACTTCTGCGCCCCGGTGAGGTCCGCGTGCCCGGGCCGCGGCAGCGTCACGCGCGCGACGCCGGCGCCGTCGCCGGTGACGGCCATCGTCTCGGGCCAGCCGGCGCGGTCCTTCTCATAGGCGGCGTTCGGGATGAGGAGCGCGACCGGCGAGCCCATCGTGTGCCCGAAGCGGATGCCGCCGAGGACCTGCACGGTGTCGGTCTCGAAGATGGCGCGTCCGCCGCGTCCGGCGCCTTTCCAGCGCCGCGCGAGGTGCTGGTCGATGTGCTCGGGAAGGACCGGTACGCCCGCCGGCATCCCCTCGACGATGCCGACGAGCGCAGGGCCGTGCGACTCGCCGGCGGTGAGGTAGCGGATCATCAGAAAATGCGGTTTGAGGTGCTGAGTTTGATGTTCGGGATAGCGGGACGCGATCCGCAGATGAGCGGGGAGGCATCCTGCGAGGAGGGCACGGCAAGCCGAGCCCTTACGGGTCGGTCGGCGGTTCGGGAAGGCGCCGCGGGTGGACCGACCCGCGACGCCTCGGTCCGACCAGTCCCCATTTCCCACTCCCCATTTCCCCTCACAACCCGAGCCGCGCGAGCAGCGCCACGTCCGCCGGCGTCGCGGTGCCGTCGGAGCGTGCGGCGATGAGGCGGCCGGCGTAGAGGGTCGCGTAGAGGCCGAGGACGCCGTCGTCGCGGCGGGCGTGCTCGTCGAGGCGCGTCGTGGCGGCGGCGCTGCGCCAGGCGTCCGGGACGACGTAGCGGCGCGGGCCGTCGGCGCCGTCGGGCGGGGTGGCGGGGAAGGCCGCCTCGGGCTCGA
>JBBSQZ010000101.1:0-10961 GCA_038243565.1 Rhodothermales bacterium
CTGTGGATCATCGACCGCGTCGCGATCGGGATCGGCATCTGGGACATCGCCGACGCCTACCGCCTCCACATCGACCCGTTCGGCCTGCCCCTCGAGGAGGCGATCTTTTTCGTCGTCACCACGACGCTGTGCGTCTTCGGGCTGGCGCTGTTCCTTCCGAAGGCGTCGCGATGAGCACGTTTCCCGAGGCAGCGCGGTATGCGCGGCAGACGATCCTCCACGAGGTAGGTCTCGAAGGCCAGGCTCGGCTAAAGGCGGCAACGGTCCTACTCGTCGGCGCAGGCGGTCTGGGCGCGCCGGCGGCAACGTACCTCGCCGCGGCGGGCGTCGGGCGCCTCGTGCTCGTGGACGGCGACACGGTCGACGTGTCCAACCTGCACCGGCAGCCGCTGTTCACCGAGGCAGACGCGGGGCGGTTCAAGGTGGAGGTCACGGCGGAGCGCCTCGCGGCGTTGAACCCGCACGTCCGCGTCGAGACGCACCCCGTACGCCTCGACGCGGGCAACGCGCTCGGTCTCGTCCGGCAGGCGGACGTCGTGATCGACGGGACGGACACCTTCCAGACGCGCTACCTCGTTAACGATGCGTGCGTGCTTGCGGGCGTGCCGAACGCATTCGCCTCGATCAGCCAGTTCGGCGGACAGGCGTCGGTCTTCGGTGCGGTGCTTCCCGACGGGACGCGGGGACCGTGCTACCGCTGCGTCTTCCCCGAGCCGCCGCCCGCCGGGACGGTCCCGTCGTGCGCCGAGGGCGGCGTCCTCGGCGTCGTGCCCGGCTTCTTCGGGACGCTCCAGGCGTCCGAGGCGCTCAAGCTGATCCTCGGCATCGGCGAGCCGCTCGTCGGCCGGCTGCTCCTCGCCGACCTCCTCCTGGCATCGTTCCGGACGCTTCACATCTCCCGCGACCCGGCGTGCCCGGTCTGTGGCGATCATCCGTCCGTCCGCTCCCTCACCGATTCCGCCGCCGCGTGCGGCCCGACCATGGCTTCCGTCCCCGAACTGTCCGTCCAGGATCTCAAGGCGCTCCGCGATGCAGGCGAGGACCCGTTCGTGCTCGACGTCCGCGAGCCGGGCGAGTACGACGCCGCCAACATCGACGGCGCGCTCATCCCGCTCGGCGAGCTGCCCGACCGCGTCGGCGAGCTCGAGGCGCACCGCGACGACGACGTGCTGGTCGTCCACTGCCGCTCGGGCGCCCGCTCGGCGCGCGCCGTCGAGTTCCTCCAGTCGCAGGGGTTCACGAACGCCGTCAACCTCGCGGGCGGCATCCACGCGTGGAGCGACGCCATCGACCCGTCGCTTCCGAAGCCGTGAGCCGCCCGCCCGTCCTGGTCATCGCCGGCCCGACGGGCGTCGGCAAGACGCGCCTCGCGCTGGGCGTCGCCGAGGCGCTCGGAACGGACATCCTGTCGGTCGACAGCCGACAGGCCTACCGCGGCCTCGACATCGGTACCGCCAAACCACCGCCTGATGAGCTGGCGCGCGTCCGCCACCACTGGATCGACGTGCTGGACGTGGGCGAGCCGACCTCGGCCGGCCTGTTCGCGCGCGAGGCAGACCGCTACATCGCGGCGTGCCACGCCGACGGCCGCACGCCCCTCGTCGTCGGCGGCTCGACGCTGTACATCGACGCCGTCGTGCGCGGGCTGGCCGACCTCCCCGACGTTCCGGCCGACATCGCCACAGAGGCCGTGCGGCAGGCCGAGACGCCCGAGGGCCGCGAACGGCTCTTTTCGGAGCTCGAGCAGGCCGACCCGACCGCCGCCGCGACGCTGGACGCGACCAAGTCGCAGCGCCTCGCGCGGCTCGTCGGGCTCCTCCGTACGACCGGCCGCCGGCCGTCGGATCTCTGGGCCGAGGGCGCGCCGCCGCCGCGCGACGTGCGGCTCGTCGTGCTGGACCGACCGCGCGCCGACCTCTACGCCCGCATCGACGCCCGCGTCGACCAGATGCTCGCGGACGACCTCGTCGAGGAAAACCGGCGGCTTCTCGAGGCGGGACACGGCCTGTCGACGGTGCCGCTGCGGACGATCGGGTACCAGGAGCCGATCCGGTTCCTGCGGGGCGAGATCTCCGAGGCGGAGATGGTGCGCCTCGTCAAGCAGAACTCGCGGCGCTACGCGAAGCGGCAGCTCACGTGGCTGCGCCGCTACGAAGCCTCCGTCTGGCTCGGTGCGTCTGAGGTTACGGTTGATTTAATTTGCAATAACGGAATCATCTGAATGTGATCCTTAGCCCGTCCGTCACATCCTCAACCGACGACGCTAGCTCGTCGATCAGAAACAGGCCGCGTCCCCGCGTCGTGCTCGCCTCTGGGAGCACCGCGTCTCGGATCTGAGCGGCTCCCGGTCCTTTCCCTCGAACCGTCAACACGACCGCCGCCGTCGTGGCCTCCCACCCCACGTGGACCGCCTCGTCGCCGTGCTCCGCGGCATTGGAAAGCACCTCGGCGGCCACCAGGAGGACGCGCTCGGCCAGCGGCGACAGCCCGAGGTCCCGCTCGATCGCGTCGAGGTGAGCGGCGATCGTCGCCGTGTCAGCGCACGGGGCGAGGCGGAAGCCGGGCATCGTCGTAGGCGCGAAGCAGGGTGTGGCCGAGAAGGTAGCGCACGGCGGCAGTCTGCATTTGAGGCGGGGCGAGCGGCGCGAGACGCGCGACGAGGCGCGCGAGCGGCCTCGAGCGGCCGACCGACCTGCGCCAGCCCGGCGCGACGGCGCGGTCCAGCCCGGCGAGGCGGAGCACATCCGGACAGACCCGTTCGATGGCCGGGAGTGCCGTGCCGAAGGCGGCGATGTTGGCGAGGGCGCGGACGAGCGTGCTCGTGTCCGCGATACGGGCGGTCGCGCCCGAGGCGCGCAGGCCGTCTGGCGTGGCAGCCGCGAGGCGGCAGGCGAGCGCGAGGTCCTCGCCGTAGACGATCGCCTCGTCGAAGCCGTCGGCCTGCCGGAGCGCCTCGGCGGTGACGGCGCAGGCAGCGGTCACGAAGAGGCGCCACGGGAGCACGTCGCCCTGCCCGGCGGAGACCGGGACGCCGCGGCGGGCGCGGCGGAGGTACTCGCCGTAGGGGTCGGCCGCGAACTCGGTCGGGATGAGGCGCGCAACCGTAGCGGTTGCGCCGGATGCGAGTGTCTCGGTGAAGCGCAGCGCGAGGTCGCGGCCGGGCGAGACGTCGGCGTCCAGGAAGACGAGCGTCTCGCCCTGGGCCGCGGCGGCGCCCGTGTTGCGCGCCGCGGCGCGGCCACGGTTCTGGGCGTGCGAGACGACGCGGGCGCGGGGTTCGTCCTTGAGCAGACGAGCGAGGAGGTCGGCCGTGCCGTCCGTCGAGCCGTCGTCGACCCAGAGCCATTCGTGGACGCCCGCGAGGGCGAGGACGGACGGGACGGACGCCGGAAGCACGTGCGTGACGTTGAAGACGGGGACGACGACGCTCGTCATCGGACCGCCTCGAGCAAGAGCCGCTCGAACGTGTCGGTCGAGGCGTCCCATGAGAAACGCGCCACGTCCGCCATCGCTGCCTGCGCCATCCGGATGCGAGCGTCCGGGTCGTCGAGGAGGCTGACGGCCGCCTCGGCCAGCGGCCCGGCGTCGCCGACGGGCACCTCCCGCATCGAGACGCCGGCGCGGAGAAACTCGGCCACGCCACGGCTCGCCGTCGCCACCACGGCGCAGCCGCAGGCGGCGGCCTCCATCGGCACGAGCCCCCAGCCCTCGAGGCGCGACGTGTGGAGCACGACGGCGGCGCCGTTGTAGAGCGCGCGCAGCGCTGCCGGGTCGGGCCGGACGTGGACGCGCACCCACTCCGGCAGCGCATGGCTCGGCGGGCGCGCCGCGATGACGTCCGCCTCGACGTCGCTGCGGATGTGGCGCATCTCGTTCAGCGCCGCGACGAGCGTGTCCGGTCCTTTCGACGGCAGGCGGTGGTACAGCGCGACGACGCGAGGGCTGCGGCCCATCAGCGGCGCGTCGAGCGCAAAGTCAGCCGGGTCGACAGCGTTCGGCACCACGCCGAGGACGGGGAATCCGGCGGCCTCGACCGTCTCGGCGATCCAGCGGGCGACGGCGATGCGCGTCATCGGAAGCGCCCACGTCTCCTCGGCGCGCGGCGTGAGGTGGCGCTCGTCGTGCTGGAGGAAGTAGAGCTTCTCCCCTGCCTTCTCGTCGAGTCCGGCGACCCACGGCGCAGTTTGATATCCAGTTGCAATAACGGAATCAGCCTGAGGGATGGACGCGTCGCGGATCGCCTCGACCTCAAGCGTCTCGACGCCGTATGCTGCGTAATACGGTGCAGCCGAGACACCGTGGTGGCGGTCGCGCAGGCGCACGGCGAGCGCGCGGGCACGTCCGACGAGTCCGCCCGCCCCCGTCCGCGGCCCCACGACGGTCACGCGGTGTCCGCGCGACGCGAGTCCCGCCGCGTGGCGGTACACGACCGCTGCTCCGCCCATCGGGATGCGGACCGGGGCGGGCAGGACGAAGGTGATGCGCACGGGGACTGGGGAATGGCGACCGGGGACTCCACTCCTCCGTTACGCGTCCAGAACGACGAGGTCGGCCGAGAGCGGCGTGAGGTCCTCGGCGCCCGTCTCGCGGACGACGACGACGTTCTCCGTTCGGATGCCGAAGCGGCCGGGCAGGTAGACGCCGGGCTCGACGGTGACGGTCGAGTTGGCCGGGAGCACGTGGTCTGCCTGGCCCGAGAGGCGCGGCCACTCGTGGACTTCCGTCCCGACGCCGTGGCCGAGGCTGTGCGAGAACCACTCGCCGAGGCCCGCAGCGTCCAGAACCGCGCGCGCCGCGGCGTCGACGGCCGCGCCTGGCACGCCAGCACGGATCGCGGCGATGCCCGCGCGCTGCGCCTCTCCGACGGCCGTGTACGCCCGCCGTGCCTCGGCGCCCGGCTCGCCGACGGCGACGGTCCGCGTGAGGTCCGAGCAGAAGCCGTCCAGAATGCCGCCGACGTCGATTACGACCAGGTCGCCGGTCTCGATGCGCTTGTCGCTCGGACGTGCGTGCGGGAGCGCGCCGCGTGCTCCCGAGGCGACGATGGGCTCGAACGACATCGCCGAGCAGCCGGCGCGGAGATGGCGGACGGTCAGCTCGGCGGCGATTTCGTGCTCCGTGACGCCGGCGCGGACGAGCGGGAGCACGGACGCGAGGACATCGCACGTCAGCGCCTGGGCGCAGGCGACGGCCTGAATCTCGTCCTCTGTCTTGGTGGCGCGCGTTTCGGCGAGGAACGTCTCGACGGGGACGAACTCTTTTTTTATTTTGCAATAACGGCCCATCGTGGACACCGTCATCTCGTCCCCCTGCACCGCGACGCGCGACGAATCGCCCAGAAGGCCGTGCTCGGCGACGAACGCCGGGAGTGCGTCCTGCGTGATGTGGACCTCGGCGGCGTCGACCTGCTCCAGCGCCTGCGTCCGGTAGCGGCCGTCCGTGACGAGGTGCGCCGCGGTCTCCGTCACGACGAGGACGCCGTTGGAGCCCGTGAAGCCGACGGCCCACGCGACGTCCGCGCCGTGCGTGATCAGCGCTGC
Organism: Rhodothermales bacterium; assembly: GCA_038243565.1. Lineage (GTDB taxonomy): Bacteria > Bacteroidota > Rhodothermia > Rhodothermales > Rubricoccaceae > DASVSE01. The sequence continues at coordinate 5,541 of JBBSQZ010000101.1, forward strand.
GTCGCAGCCGTGCTCAGCCGCGAGGCGCCGAATGGCGTCCAGGCGCTCCTCTCCCCTCGTCATCGCTTCGTGGTGTAGTTGGGCGACTCCTGCGTGATCGTCACGTCGTGCGGGTGGCTCTCGCGCAGACCGGCCGACGTGATCCGGACGAACTGCGCGCGCTCCTGGAGGTCGGCGACGGTCGGCGTGCCGCAGTAGCCCATCGCAGCGCGCAGGCCGCCGACCATCTGGTACGCGATCTCGGCGAGCGCGCCCTTGTACGGCACGCGCCCCTCGATGCCTTCGGGGACGAGCTTCCCGAGGTCGTCCTCGGCGTCCTGGAAGTAGCGGTCCTTGGATCCGGCCGCCATCGCCCCGATCGAGCCCATGCCGCGGTAGTTCTTGTAGCGCCGGCCCTCGTAGAGGACGGTTTCGCCGGGCGACTCCTCGACGCCGGCGAAGAGCCCGCCGATCATGACCGTGTCCGCGCCCGCGGCGAGCGCCTTGGGGATGTCGCCGGTCTGCTTGATGCCGCCGTCCGCGATGATCGGGACGCCGTGCGGCCGCGCCGCCTCGGCGCACTGCATGATGGCAGTCAGCTGAGGAACGCCGACGCCGGCGACGACGCGCGTCGTGCAGATTGAACCCGGACCTATGCCCGTTTTTATCGCATCTACACCTGCCTTAATAAGATCCAAAGTGGCTTCTGCTGTTGCGACATTGCCAGCAATGACCTGCAACTCCGGATACGTCTTCTTGATGCGCGACACCATCCGCAGGACACCGCCCGAGTGGCCATGCGCGGTGTCCACGACCACGAAGTCGACGCCCGCCTCGACGAGAGCCGCGACGCGCTCGTCCGTGTCCGGCGTCACGCCGACGGCGGCGCCGACGAGCAGGCGCCCGAAGGAGTCCTTGGCAGCGTTCGGATGGCGCTTCTTCTTCTGAATGTCCTTGAACGTGATGAGCCCGCGGAGGACGCCATCGTCGTCTACGACCGGCAGCTTCTCGATCTTGTGCTGCTGCAGGATGTCCTCGGCGCCGTCGAGCGTCGTCCCGACAGGCGCCGTCACGAGGCCCTCGCGCGTCATGATGTCGCCCAGCGACGTCTTGTTGTCGGGCTGGAAGCGCAGGTCGCGGTTGGTGACGATGCCGACGAGGCGCTGCTGGTCGTCCACGATCGGGATGCCGCCGATGGAGTAGCGCGCCATGCGCTCGCGCGCGTCGCCGACGGTGTGCTCCGGGTGGAGGACGACCGGGTCGAGGATCATCCCGGACTCCGAGCGCTTCACACGGCGCACCTCGCGCGCCTGGAGCTCGGCCGTCATGTTCTTGTGCAAGACGCCGACGCCTCCCTCGCGTGCGATGGCGATGGCGAAGCGCGACTCGGTGACGGTGTCCATCGCGGCCGAGACGAGCGGGACCGCGAGGCGGAGCGTCCGCGTGAGACGGGTCGACGTGTCGACGTCGCGCGGCATCACGTCCGAGCGGCCGGGAACGAGCAGGACGTCGTCGAAGGTGAGGCCCTCGAAGGCGATCTTTTGCATGAGGGTGGAAGGGTTACAGGGTGGAGGGGTGGAAGGGGAAAGGCAAAAGGAGCATGCTCACAAGCGCATCTCCCCTTCGACCCTTTCCCCTTCCCACCCTTCAACCCCCATAAACGATTGCCTTGAGCTTGACCTTGCGGCGCAGCGTGTTGACCTCGGACGGCGTGAGGCACCGCCACTTGCCGCGGCGCAGGCCCTCCAGCGAGAGGCCGGCGTAGGCGATGCGCTCGAGCGCCTCGACGCGCGTGCCGAGCGCCTCGACCATGCGGCGGACCTGCCGGTTGCGGCCCTCGTGCAGGCCCAGCGCCACGACGTGCGGGTCGGGCGAGACGAACTGCGCGTTGTCGGCCCTCGCCTCGCCGTCGTCCAGCATCACGCCCGTCGTGAGGCGGTCGAGGTCGCCGTCGGTCAGCGGGCGCTCCGTGCGGCAGAGGTAGAGCTTCGTCGTCTCGTAGCGCGGGTGCATGAGGCGGTGCGCGAGGTCGCCGTCGGTCGTGAGCAGAAGCGCGCCGGACGTGTTGCGGTCGAGGCGGCCGACCGGGAAGAGGCCGTCGCGCTCGCCCGGCGGCAGGTCCAGGAGGTCCATCACCGTGCGGCGGTCGCGCTCGTCGCTCGTCGTCGTGATGGCGCCGGTCGGCTTGTTCATCAGGATGTACGTCAGCCCGACGGGCCCGACGGGCCGGCCGTCGACGGTGACGCGGTCCCGCGGACCGACCTGCACGCCCATCTCGGTGACGGCGGCGCCGTTGACTGAGACGCGGCCGGCCCCGATGATGGCGTCCGCCTCGCGGCGCGACGCGATGCCGGAGCGCGCGATGAAGCGGTTCAATCGGACCGTCTCGCCCTCGTCGCGTGTGAGGCTGTCGGTCGGTTCGGGGCGCGGCGGGGCCTCGCGGCGCGGCGGGCCGGGGCGCGGCCCCGGCGGACGCTGACCCTGAGGACGCTTCGGCGGACCGTTCTGAGAACCGGTCGGGGGGCCTCCATCGCGCTCATCGTCGGCGCGGCCGTACGTGCGCTGCACCTGCTTGCGGCGGCGGACCGACGGGTCGCCGCCGGCGCGGGGCTTGCCGCCGGACTTCTTATTCGGGTTCGGAGGAGGCATCGGGCGGGGCGGGCAGGGAGGCTAGAAGGTCGGCACGTTCGCCGGCGAAGCGGGGGTCCGCAAGGAGTTCGTCGATCTCGCGCGGCCGCGGCAGCTCGTCCAGCGAGCCCAGCGCGAAGAGGTCGAGGAAGCGCTCGGTCGTGCCGTAGAGCAGCGGCCGGCCGACCGAGTCGCTGCGGCCGGCGATGCGCGCGAGGTCCTTCTCGAGCAGCGACCGCAGCGCGTAGTCCGACCCGACGCCGCGGACGTGGTCGATCTCGGGCTTCGTCACGGGCTGCTTGTACGCCACGACGGCGAGCGTCTCGAGGAGCGAGCGCGAGAGGCGCCGCTCGTCCTCCGTCGCGAAGAGGACGCGCAGGAACGGCTCGGCATCCGCGACGGTCGCCATGCGGTAGCCGCCGCCGTAGTCGAGGATGCGGAAGGCGCGCTCCGCCCGGTCGTACTCCGCGTTGAGACGCTGCACGCTCGCCGCGACGGCCGCGGCGTCCACGTCCGCCCCCGTCACCTCGCCGATGGCGCGGGCGACCTCGGCGGCGCCGAGCAGCGCCTCGGCGGCGAAGACGAGCGCCTCGACGGCGAAATCCAGAGCGGACAGGTCGATCACGTGTCGGTCGGGGCGAGTTCGAGGCCGAAGTCCTCGGGCGAGACGCCGAAGGTGAGGCGGATCGCCTGCCGCTGCGCGAGGTCCAGCACGGCGAGGAACGTCGTGATGATAAAGGCGCGGCTGCGCTCCGCGACGAGCGCCACGAACGACGCAGTGCCGGCGGCGAGGCGCTCGAGGACGAAGTCGCGCTGCTCGTCGATGGCATAGGCCTCGCGCTCGATGGTGTGGAGCGGCGGGTCGGCCGCGTTCGCCCGGGCGAGTGCCCCGTTGAGGGCCGAGACGAGGTCGAAGAGGCTGGCGCGGAACGTCGTCTCGGCGGGCTCCGCGAAGCGGTCGTGCTCGCTCGCGGCGGCGCCGCGCGGGAAGAGCCGCTGCCGCGCCTCGAAGCGCCCGGCCAGCACGCCCGCGGCCTCCTTGTACCGCACGTACTCGAGCAGCCGGTCCACCAGCTCCTGCCGCGGGTCCACCGGCTCGCCGTCGGCATCCACTTCCGGGCGCGGCATCAGCATCCGCGTCTTGATCTGGATGAGCAGCGCCGCGGTGTAGATGAAGTCCGCCGCCGCGTCCAGATCCAGGGCCTCGAGCGAGCGGACGGCCTCGAGGTACTCGTCGGCGATGCGGGCGACGGGGATGTCGTGGATGTCCAGCTCGTCGCGGCGCACGAAGAACAGTAGCAGGTCGAGCGGCCCTTCAAACTGGTCGAGCTGGACGCGGTACATAGATCGGCGCGTTGGATTGGCAGAGCGGAAGTTGAGTTTGGAGTTTGGAGAGGTCGGCCTTCACGCTCAGCACGGCGCCCTGCCGAAGCGAGGCGTTTGACCCCTTCAAACCTCAAACTCCAAACTGCATTTTCAGACCTCTCTCGTCCTGAACCACTCGACCGTCTCGCGGAGGCCGGCGGCGATGTCGGTCTCGGGCGTCCAGCCGAGCGTCTCGCGGATGAGGCCCGTGTCGAGGACCGAGCGCATCTGCTCGCCGGGCATCGCCGGGCCGTGCTCGCGCGTGCGGCCGGCGCCGGTGTGCGTGTTGATCGTGTCGTAGAGCGCGTTCACGTCCGTCTCGACGCCCGTGCCGACGTTGAAGATGCCCGACACGTCCGACCCGAGGGCCGCGACGAAGGCGCGGACGACGTCGCCCACGAACACGTAGTCGCGCGTCTGGGTGCCCTCGCCGTTGACGCGGACCGGCTCGCCGCGGAGCATCCGCTGCGCGAAGATGGCGACGACGCCGGCCTCGCCGTGCGGGTTCTGGCGCGGCCCGTAGACGTTGCCGAAGCGGAGCGCCGCGTAGGCGATCCCGTACGTCCGCTCGTAGAAGCGGAGGTAGTGCTCCGAGACGAGCTTCGTGATGCCGTAGGGCGAGAGCGGGCGCGTCGGGTGCGACTCCGGCTGCGGCCCGCCGCCGTTGACGGCCGGGTCCGGCTCGCCGTAGATCGCGCCGCCCGTGGACGCGAAGGCGACGCGCTCGAGGCCTGCCTCGCGGCCGGCCTCCATGAGGTTCAGCAGGCCGAGGACGTTCACCGTCGCGTCGAACTGCGGGTCCGCGACCGAGCGGCGGACGTCCATCTGCGCCGCGAGGTGGCACAGCGCCGCGAATCGGGTCGAGCGCACGAGCGTCGCCGCCTCGGGGCTGCGGATGTCCAGGGCGTGCAGCGTCGCGCCCTCGGGGACGTTCTCGCGGACGCCGCCCGAGAGGTCGTCCATCACGTGGACCTCGCAGCCCCGGGCGACGAGCGCCTCGGCGACGTGGGAGCCGATGAACCCGGCGCCGCCGGTGACGAGGACCGGGCGGCCGGCGTAGGGGAAAGACATAGTTTGAAGAAAAGAAGTTTGAAGAACGTGGAGTGTCGAGGTGGAGTGTCGGATCAGCTCAAATGGTCGGCCTCTCCAAACTTCAAACTCCAAACTCTCACTCGTCCTCGGGCAAGATCGTGACGGTACTCAGCCGCTCCGGCGCGAAGAGCGCTTCGGCGACGGCCCGGACGTCCTCGGCCGTGACGTCCTCGATCTCGTCGACGACCTCGGCGATGGGCACCTCGCGGCCGAACGTCAGCTCGACGCGCCCCAGACGCTGCATCCGGCTCGAGCTTGACTCGAGGCCGAGCACGATCGAGCCCTTCAGCTGCTGCTTCGAGCGCTCGAGCATGCGGGGCGAGACGGGCGTCTCGGCGAGGCGCTGCATCTCGCGCA
>JBBSQZ010000102.1:0-10960 GCA_038243565.1 Rhodothermales bacterium
CTGGGCCGGGTGGGCCAACCGGCGGGACGATGTGCCCCTGCGGGTCGGCCGGTGGTCCAGGCGGGCGTCGCGGCGGAACAAACTGCGGCGCCCCATGCCCCACCCCTCAATACGCCCCCGATCCCTTGAACACGACCTGCACCGTCCGCACCAGGATCACCGCGTCCAGCCAGAGCGACCAGTTGCGGACGTAGTACGGGTCCCAGCGCTCCATGCCGACGTTGCCGGCGTCGGAGCGGCCCGAGACCTGCCAGAGGCCGGTGATGCCGGGGCGGACGCGCTCGCGGAGGGCGCGGACGCGCTCGGGCAGGTCCTCGTGGTGGTAGCGCGGCAGCGGCCGCGGGCCGACGAGGCTCATCGTGCCCTGGAGCACGTCGAAGAGCTGCGGGAGCTCGTCGAGGCTCGTGCGGCGCAGCAGCGCGCCGACGCGGGTGATGCGCGGGTCGTGCTCGAGCTTGAACGTCGTAGCCCACTCCTCGGCGAGCGCGGGGTCGGAGGCGAGGGCGTGCTGGAGAACGGCCTCGGCGTCCGGCACCATGGTGCGGAGCTTGCGGGTACGGAACGGGCGGCCGCCCTGCCCGATCCGCTCCTGCGAATAGAACGGCGACGTCCGGTCGCCCAGCCAGACGGCGAGCGCGGCGAGGCCGACGAGCGGCATCCAGAGCGGCGCCGCGGCGAGGATAGCGGCGAGGTCCACCGTACGCTTGGCGAGGCGCGGCAGCGGGCGCGTGAGCGTCGAGCGGAGCTCGAGGCCGAGGATGCCGGCGAAGTCGCGGGGGCGGACCCACAGGCTCGGCGCCTCGAAGAGGTCCGGGATCACGACGACGGTGCGGTAGCGCTGGAGCGGCCCTTCGAGCAGCGCCACCTGGTGCTCGCGGTCCGCCTCGGGCAGCGCGAGGAAGGCGACGGCGGCCTCGGGCGCGACGCACTGCGTGTCGCCGAGGATCGGGACGAGGTCCAGGAACTCGCCCCAGCGCTCGGGGTCGTCGTCGAAGGCGGCGACGGGCGTGTAGCCGATGCCGCGCTCCTCCTGCAGCTGCCGGACGATGCGCGCGCCGGCCGGGCCGGCGCCGTAGACGACCGCGCCGACGCCCCAGAGGTCGCGGCGGATGAGGAACGCCTTAGCCTTCGTCCGCATGAGGGGGACGGCGACGAGCGCGACGGCGCCGGCGAGCCCCAGCGCGAGGCGGCTCGAGACGACGCCGAGCTCGGCGTTGGTGTGGCCGAGCCACATCGCGACGGCGGCCAGCCCGAACACGCCGGCGAGGACGAGCACGAGGCGCCGCAGCTCCTCGACCACGCCGAGGCCCCAGCCGGGCAGCAGCCGCGCCGCCATCGCGACGACGAGGTACAGCGGCACGACGCCCCACGCCGGCCCGATGAGCATCCTCGCCTCGCCGGTGACGGCCTTTCGCAGCCAGCCCGCGATGAGCAACGACGCGACGAGCGCGAGGGCCTCGACGGCCGCGAGCGCGGCCGCGTTGAAGGTCCACCGATGCGTGTACGCCGCCGAGTGCAGACGGTCCACCGCGAGGCGAATGCCGGGGACCGAGTTGCGGGGCAGGTCGATGGTTTCCATTTGCGTGGACAGGGGCAGGCCCGTCGTATCGGGCAAGGTGCGTGCCGCCTCAAGCCTCGCCCGCGATGGCCTCACCCAATGCAACGTAGGGACGACGCGCCATCGTCCGCCTGGCAACCGATCAAGAAACAGTGCCTTTATCCACGGATCAGATCATGCCGGCGCCGACCGGACGAGGCGCGGATCTGCCCCGACTGCCGCGCCCACGCGGATGCCCGCGCCGGGCGCGCCGGCCTGCGCCGCCGGCACGGCGCCCGCACGCCGCCCGTCCGGCCACCCCGACGCCGTCGAGGCTCCCGTCTCACCGACGACGGCCGCCCACTCCGCGAGCGCGTTGGAACGAAGCCCGGCCTCGCCGTGCGGGAACGCGTAGAACGCCGACCGCCACAGCGGGTCGCCTCGCAGGACGCCGTACACGTTACTTCGGAAGACGTTCTGCTGCAACGCCTCGATCCGGTCCGCCTCAATCGATACCTCACGCGCTTCCTCTCCCCCGGTCACGTTGCCGACGATCCAGTTGTCGGCGACGACGTTGCTGCCATCCGGCGCGCGTCGGTCCGGGTCGAGGCGCAGCCACAGGCCGGTGCCCTCGCTCCCGACGACCGTGTTGAACAGGTAGACGTTGTGCGACGCGGCCTGCGAGAGGATGCCCGTGCCGGTCCACCCGAGGCGCCGCGTGCCGGCGACGAGGGTGTGCTGCACGAGCGTCCGCGTCGTGTTGAGCTCGAGCATGATGCCGGCCATCGCGTTGCGCTCGACGCGGCAACCCTCGATGGTGTTGTCCGCGTTGTCGCCGTCGAGCCAGATGCCCGGGCCGGCGTTGTCGGCGGCGTAGTGGCGGCGGATGACGGTGCCGCGCGTCTCGGACCACTTGCCGCCGCCGGCCTCCCAGAACGGGTCGTGCCCCTTCCAGTTGTTGCCGACGGCCTGCGAGTCCTCGATGAGCACGCCAACGGCCTGCCCGACCCACCCGATCTGCCCGTTGTGGTCGGCGCGGACGCGCCGGAAGACGTGGCCCTGCCCCGAGGCATCGACGCCCGCCCCGGCCGTCCACTCCGCCGCCACGTCCTCGACGAGGCCGCCGCGGCTGCCGGCGCAGATGGCGCCCCACTGCGCGCGGTTGGTCGTGTGGCGGACGGTGATCCCGGCGAAGCGGAGCCAGCCGGGGGTCTCGGGCGCGCCGCACTCGGCGTACGGGGTCGCGCCTTCGGGACGGATGCCGTACGTCCGCACGGCGATCTCGATGCCGCCCGCGGCGCGCGGGTCGGCGTCGCCGGGGAAGCGGGCGAGGAGCGCCGTCGGGCGGTCGTCCGGCCCCTCGAGCGTGAACGCGCCCGGGACGAGGCGCGCCGGCGTCTCGACGGGCGTCAGCACGCGGCCATTCGCGACGACGAGCGGGCGGCGGAAGTGCCAGTCGTGTTCGTCGCTGTAGGCCGGAATATCTCCCCACGTCCAGGCGTGGCGCCAGACGCCGCGGCCGGCGGGCGTCCAGCCCGCGTCGGCCGGCTCGGCGCCGGAGATCACGACCGACTCGCGGGGGTAGGCCGCAAACGTCACGCGCGTCTCGGGCCCGGATCCGCCGACGCGCGGCGCGAGCGTCTCGCGGTAGACGCCGGCGCGGATGAGGACCGCGTCGCCGGGGTGCAGCACGCCGAGGCCGGCTGCCCGCGCGAGCGTCCGCCACGGATGGCCGGGCGAGCCGTCGGCCGCGTCGTCGCCGCGGCGGGCGTCGACCGAGAAGGTGCGGGCGCCGGGAGCGGCGTAGGCGACGAGCGCCGAGGCGCAGCCGGCGCCGGCGTCGACCTCGCCGGCCGGGCAGGCAGCGGGCGCCTCGGCCGGCCCGAACGCCGCGGCCGGAGCCAAGGCGCCGGCCGGCACGACGATCTCGACCGTCTCGGCGCGTCCCTGGCAGCCCGTCGCCAGAAGTGTGAGCACGAAGAAGCAGAGCCGGTGCATCACCATACCAGCTTGGGGCACTCGAACGCCTCGGCCCAGCGCGCGGCCGCCTCGACGCCGCGGACGCGCATCATGCCGCGGAACGTCTCGGCGTCGAACCACAGCTTGCCGGCCTGGCTCGGGAAGTGCTCGGCGAGGAGCGCCGTCTTCCGCTCAACCAGGGCGTCCGAGAGCGTGACGTAGGCGGTGGAGCGGCCGAGGTCGCCGTCCCACTTCGGAATCTCGTAGGCCGCGACGGTCGGCCCGCCGCGAAACGTCTGCCACGAGGCCCGCGCGACGGCGCGGTGGTCCTGGTGCGCGTCCTCGAGGCGGTGCGTCAGGACGAGGTCTGCCGGGCCCGCATCGCGGATCTCCCGGACCATGTCGCGGAGCGCCTCGGCGTCCTGAGGAAACAGCCCGTCGCGCAGGCTGTGGATCTCGACCTGCGCGTGCACGGCGCCGCTCAAAAAGGCCGCGGCCGAGGCGCGCGCCTCGGCCTCACGCGGTGTCCCGCCACCTGAAAGCACGGCCCAGCGGACGTGCACGTGCGGACGCTCGGCGAGCAGGCGCAGGATGGTCCCGCCGGCGCCGATCTCGACGTCGTCGGCGTGGGCGCCGAGGCAGACGAGGTGCAGCGGACGGGCAGCATCGTGGCCGAGTGCGTCGGGGAGGGCGAACATCGGGCGGCGGGAAGGCGTCTCGGTCGAGAGGCCAATGTCGTGCCACGGCGCCTTCAGACTCGGCCTCCGTGCACCAACGCCGCAGGCGCAACCAGACTTCAGGCCGCCTGGACTCTCCAATCGGCCAGCGCCTCGAGGATCAGCGCCGTGCAGTCGCCGGAGAACGAGCCGGGGCCGCGGGCGCGCCAGCCGTGGCCGAGGCCGGGCACGAGGCGGAACGCGTTCGTGGCGTAGCACGCCGCCGCTGCCCGCGTCTCGTCTGGCGACGCGACCGTGTCGGCGTCGCCGGTGAGGAACGTGACGGGGCGCTCCGGGCCGACGCGGTCGGCGAAGGTGACGGGGTTGAACGCCTGCACGGCGCGGCCGCCCCGGCCGAGGCGCGCGAGCAGCACGGCGAGGCGCAGCACGCCGACGGCCGTGTCGCCGCCGCGGGCGCGGGCGGCGCGCTCGAGACCGGGCAACAGGGCAGGTCCGGCGACGAGCGCCGGGCCGATGAGCGCGTCCGGGATGCCCGCCCACGACGCCGACGTCTGCGCCAGCCCGCGCGCCATCGCCGGCAGGTCCGAGTGGCCGCACGCGCCGACGAGGCGCTGCCCCACGCCGTCGCGGCCGAAGGCGAGGGACGAGAGCAGGCAGCCGAAGCTCACGCCGAACAGCGCGAGGCGCCCGCCGACGCCCTCGACGAGCCCGTGGCGCTCGGCCGCGAGCCCGAGCGCTGCGGGGAAGTCGAGGGCGACGCCGTCGAAGAGGCGGCTGGCGAAGGTGACGTCCAGCGTGAGGTCTTGCCGTCGGCCGATCTCGGCGAGTTCACTGCCACGCGGGCCTGAACCAGCGCGGCGCTCGCCGCCGAGCGGGGTGTCGAACAGGACGAGCCCGAAGCCGGCATCCAGAAGCGGCGCAACGAGCGGCCCACTGCGCTCGAGCGGCGCCGTGATGCCCTGAAGCAGCGTCACGACGGGCGCACGCTCAGGCGTCGGCGGCGCGAAGACGAGGACACGGACCGTCGCCAGCGCGCGGTCCAGCTCGGCGTCGCCGGTGACGACGTGCGGGCGCAGCATCCGGTAGGCCGTGCCGGAGCGGCCGCCGAACGACACCTTCCGGGCAGACAGAATGTCCGGGTCCTCAGGCATCGCGCCGGGCGATGACGCCGAACAGCGGGTCGCCCCGGTGCGGCGTGTGGGCAACCGCGTCGTACTCGCCAAAGTCGCCCGCCTCGCGCATAACCATCCCGACGAGCGCGACGTGGCCGGCGTCGTCCAGTGCGCTCCAGACGCGGACAGCCTTGGTCGGGAAGCAGCGGTCCGAGAACGTCACGACGAGTGCGCCGCCCACGCGCAGCACACGCGCAACCTCGCGGAAGACGGCGACGGGATCGGTGAGGTACTGCACCGAGACGCAGATCAGGACGGCGTCGAAGGCTGCGCCGTCGAAGGGCAGCGTCGGGTCGGCGTTGAGGTCGTGGACGCGGCGCTCGGTGAGGCGTGGGTTGGCGTCCAGCTCTTCCGCGTTCATCCCGAGGCCGGCAACGCGTCCCAGCAGCAGGTCGTCCGGCAGGTGAGAGACGTGCGACGTCATCAGGTCGAGCACGTCGGCGCCGGGCGCGAGCGTCTCGCGGTAGATCGCGGTCACGGCGGCGGTGGCCGCGGCGTCGATGTGGGTGACGAGGCGCGGGGACGTGTAGAAGTCCGAATCGGGAGATTCGTCGGCGCGCCGAAAGGCGGCGTCGGGGAGAGCGGACATGCAGCGTGTGGCGTTTCCGGCCTCACGCCGCGCGCCGCGCGCGGTTTCGGCCCCATCACGTGACCCGCGAAACGGCCCCAGAACCCCCCGTTTGGACGAGCCGGGAGCGAAGCGACCAGCCGGGCGACGGGGGGTTCTTCCGCGCACCCGCCTACTCCGCGCCGAGCGTGAACACGGCGTTGGCGAAGACGAGCTGCCCGTCCGCCCAGAAGCCGCGGAAGAGCGGGTCGTCGACGAAGGCCACGACCTGCCCGCGGCCGACCTCCACGACGCCAAAGACGAGCGACTCGGCGAGGCGCGCGCGCGTCGCACGGCCGGCGAAGCCCGCGGCCGGCGCCCCGCCGCGCAGCACGCCGACGTTCCAGCCGTCGGCGAGGAACGGGTAGGCGTCAGCGCTCTGCCTGAGCGTGTACGTGTGATCCGGCAGGCCGAAGGCGAGCGGGTGCGTCGGGTCCACCTGCACGCGGAAGATGCTGCCCGGCGTGCCGTCTGTGGCGTCGCGGCGCGCCTGATCCGCGTACGGCTTGAGAAGCGCCGCGTCCGACGTGTCTGCGTCGGCTTCGCGCGCCTTTCCGATGCCGAACCCGTCGCGCCCGGCGAGCGCCGCGACGGCGCCTTCCATCGCCACGAGGCGCCCACCGGCGCGGACGAACGCGAGGAGCCGCTCGGCGCGGGCGTCCGTCATCCACGACCCCCAGCGGCCGTCCGGCAGCACGAGCACGTCGGCGTCGTCCAGCGCGCCCGCGAGGTTGTCGGCGTCGACGAGCGTGACGGGGTAGCCGAGCGTCTGCTCGAAGAGGTGCCAGACCTCGCCCAGACTGGGCGGCGAGACGGGCGTGTTGGCGGCGACGACGACGCGCGGCGCCGTGATCCGACCGACGCTGCCCGAGCCGAGGTCGCGGCCGGTCGGCACGAAGCCGCCGCGGAGCGCGAACAGCGGGCGCCCAGCAGATGCCGCGGCATCTCGGACGGTCCGGTCGAACGCGTCGCCGTTGCCGGCGCGCGTGAGGATGAGCGTCCCACGGTCGAACACGATGCCGTCCGACGTGAACGGCTCCGAGGCGACGCGCACGCGGACGTCGGCGCGGAGCAGGCGCGCGAGGAGCGCTGCGTCGGCCGTCGTCTGCCAGCGTGCGAGGTAGGCGACGGGCCGCTCGGGCAGGGCCGGTGCCTCGGCCGGCGGGCGTGCGACGGTCGAGACGCTGCCCTCGAGCGCGAGGCCCTCGACGTTGAAGACGTACGGCAGCGCCCACGCCGTGATGTCGTACGTGACGGAGTCGGCGAGCGGCGGCGCGGGCTCGAACAGGACGGCGGCGAGCGTGCCCTTGGGCTGGTCCAGCGGGACGACGAGGCTTCCCTGTCGCAGCGTCTGCCGCCCCGTTTCGGTCGCGTTCCCGCCGGCGTAGCGCGTGCCGCGGGCGCTCTGCTCGCGGTCGGCGTAGCCGTAGCGGATGCCCTGCCGGTCCAGCAGCACCGCCAGCCCGGCGAGGCGGCCGGCGTCGCCCTGCGCCGCGTACGCGCGGACGGCGTCGGGCAGCGGGCGGCGGAAGAAGGCGGCGAACTCGGCCCGCACCTGCGCCGCGTGTCGTGCCGTCGCGTCGACCGTCGTCAGGCCCGTCGAGACGTGGTGCGCGATGCGGTCGGCGAGGCGCAGCGTGTCGCCGGCGGCGGTCCGGATGGCGAGCGCGGCGCGGCCGCCGCCGCCCTGCTCGTACGTCATCCCGACCGACCCGTTGAACGTCGGCCACGTGTCGCCGTAGCCGGGGTAGAACAGGTCGAACTCCTCGCGCGTGAAGTACAGCCAGCCCTGCGCGTCGAACGCGGCCGCGTTGGCCTCGCCGACGCGCGTCTGGAAGGCCATCTGCCACGGCGTCACGCGGGCATGGACCGGCGCGGCGGCCGGCGCGAAGTAGTACGGGCTCTCGACGCCCTGCTCGTGGAAGTCCACGTGGACGTGCGGCAGCCAGCGGTCGTAGAGCGCGAGGCGGGCGCGCGTCTCGGGCTGCGTCGCCCACGCCCAGTCGCGGTTGAGGTCGAAGAGGTAGTGGTTGAAGCGGCCGCCGGGCCACGGCTGCGAGTGCTCGCGCGCCGTAGGGTCCGCGTTTGGCGTCGCGCCCGTGCGCTGCGTGACGCCCGAGACGTAGCGCTCGCGGCCGTCCGGGTTGAGGCACGGGTCGAGGATGACCACCACGTCGCGGAGCCACGTATCGGCGCGCGGGTCCGTGGCGAGCGTGTAGAGCGTCGCCATCGCCGCCTCGGTGCTCACCGCCTCGTCGCCGTGAACGTTGTAGCTCAGCCAGACGATGGCCTTGTCGGGCGTCCCGCCGCCGGGCAGCACGCCCGCGGCGCGCAGGTTGCTCTGGCGAATGGCCTCGACGTCCGTCCCGGCCTCGGCGATGGTGAGGGCGACGAGCGGCCGGCCCTCGGGCGTCTCGCCGTACGTCTCGATGCCTACCCGAGGCGACGCCGCGGCGACGGCGCGGATGTACTCGACCATTCGGGCGTGCGGCGTGAACCGGGTGCCGAGGTCGTAGCCGAGGAAGGCGGCGGGCGACCGGACCTGGGCGCTCGCGGAGAGCGAGATGAGGCAGACGAGAAACGCGAGGCGGCGCATCGGCGGGGCGGCGGGGAATCGGGAAGGTCGCCAACGGGAAACGGCCACCGGGGCATCCCCGATGGCCGTTCGCCGTTTCCAGATGCCCGACGCTACGCGTCCGCGAGCGCCTCGGCGCCGGACGAGATTTCGATGATCTCCGTCGTGATCGCCGCCTGCCGTGCGCGGTTGTACGTGAGCTGGAGCGTCTTGAGGAGCTCGCCCGCGTTCGTCGTCGCGTTGTCCATCGCCACCATCCGCGCGCCCTGCTCGGACGCGTTGGACTCGAGCAGCCCGCGCCAGATCTGGTACTGCAGGAACTCCGGCAGCAGCCGGTCCAGCAGCGCCGCCGGGCTGGGCTCGAAGAGGTACTCGACCTGCTCCAGCGCCTCGCCGGACGTGTCGTAGCCCTCCGTCTCCTCCATCACCGGCGTGAATACCGTCTCTGCCGGGACGGGCAGCAGCGTCTCGACGATGCGGTTCTGCGTGATCGTGTTCTTGAACTCGTTGTAGACGAGCTCCACGCGGTCCCACCGGCCGTCCTGGAAGCCGGCCACGGCGAGGTCCGCGAGCTCGCGCGAGCGCTCGAACTTGAGGTCTGTGAAGAAGCCCCGGTAGTCGCCCTCGAGCGTCGCGCCGCGGCTGGCGAAGTACTCGTGGCCCTTGCGCCCGACGGCGGCGACGTGGAGGCGCCCCGTCGCGCGGAGGTCCGCGTAGCGCTCGGCGATGGCCACCTCGGCGGCCTTCAGCAGGTTCGTGTTGAAGGCGCCCGCCAGCCCGCGGTCCGACGTCACGACGATCATCAGCACGCCCGAGACGGCTTCGCGCTCCTGGAAGAGCGGGTGCTCGGTCGGGTCGAGCTGCTGGCGCAGGTGCCCGATCATCTCGCGGATCGTGTACGCGTACGGCCGGGCCGTGAAGATGCGCTCCTGCGCGCGCCGCAGCTTCGCCGCCGCGACCATCTTCATCGCGCGCGTGATCTGCTGCGTGTTCTTGACCGACCCGATCCGGGCGCGGATGTCTCTGAGGCTCGCCATGCTCGTCTAGGGGGACTAGGGAATGGGGACTGGCGACTGGGGAAAGGCGGTCGGGATCAGATCGCGATCTGAGAGTCCCTATTCCCCATTCCCCAGTCCCTCAGCCGGCGTAGCCGGCGGCGATGTCCAGGGCCTCCTGCTCGATGGTCGCCGCGGCGGCGTCCGAGAGCGCGCCCGTCTCGACGATCGAGTTCAGGGCGTCGGCGTGGCGCAGGCGGAGCGCCTCGCGGAACTCGACCTCGAAGGCGCGCACGCGCTCGATCGGGACGGCGTCGATGAGGCCCTTCGAGGCGACGTGGATCAGGGCGACCTGCTCCTCGACCGGGACCGGCGCGTACTGCGGCTGCTTGAGGATCTCGACGAGGCGCGCGCCGCGGTTGAGCTGGCGCTGCGTCGTCACGTCGAGGTCCGAGCCGAACTTCGAGAACGCCTCGAGCTCGCGGTACTGCGCGAGGTCCAGGCGCAGCGAGCCCGAGACCTTCTTCATCGCCTTGATCTGCGCGTTGCCGCCGACGCGCGACACCGAGATGCCGGCGTTGATGGCCGGGCGGACGCCCGCGTTGAAGAGGTTGGACTCGAGGAAGATCTGGCCGTCCGTGATCGAGATCACGTTGGTCGGGATGTACGCCGAGACGTCGCCGGCCTGCGTCTCGATCACCGGCAGCGCCGTCAGCGAGCCGCCGCCCTTGACGATGCCCCGGAGCGACTCCGGGAGGTCGTTCATGTCGCGGGCAATGGCATCCGTGGAGTTGATCTTCGCCGCGCGCTCGAGCAGGCGCGAGTGCAGGTAGAACACGTCGCCGGGGTACGCCTCGCGGCCCGGCGGGCGGCGCAGCAGCAGCGACACCTCGCGGTAGGCGACGGCCTGCTTCGAGAGGTCGTCGTAGATGCAGAGCGCGTGGCGGCCCGTGTCGCGGAAGAACTCGCCGATGCACGCGCCGGCGAACGGCGCGATGAACTGGAGCGGCGCCGGGGCCGACGCCGGGGCCGAGACGATGACCGTGTACGGCATCGCGCCGTACTTCTCGAGCGCCGCCTGGAGCGTGGCGACGGTGCTCGCCTTCTGGCCGATGGCGACGTAGATGCAGTAGACCGGCTTGGCCGGCGTGGCCGAGTCCGCCTCGTGCGTCCGCTTCTGGTTGAGGATCGTGTCGATCAGGACGGCTGTCTTGCCCGTCTGGCGGTCGCCGATGACGAGCTCGCGCTGGCCGCGCCCGATCGGCACCATCGAGTCGATGGCCTTGATGCCTGTCTGGAGCGGCTCCGTGACGGGCTCGCGGTAGATGACGCCCGGCGCCTTGCGCTCGATCGGCATCTCGTAGAGCTCGCCCGCGATCGGGCCGCGGCCGTCGAGCGGGTTGCCGAGCGGGTCAACAACGCGCCCGAGCATGCCCTC
>JBBSQZ010000103.1:0-10940 GCA_038243565.1 Rhodothermales bacterium
CGACGTGGAGGCCGGGGAAGTGCGCGAACATCGCCTCGACGTTCTGGCTGTGGCACAGCCCGCCGTGGATGTAGCCGCCGCAGGGCATCCGGATCACCATCGGGCTGGCCCACGCGCCGTTCGAGCGGTAGCGCATCGACGCGACCTGGTTGCGGATCTGCTGCATCGCGGGCCACACGTAGTCCGCGAACTGGATCTCGACGACGGGCATGTAGCCCGCGGCCGAGAGGCCGACGGCCGAGCCGACGATCGAGTGCTCGGCGAGCGGGCTGTTGAAGCAGCGGGCGCGGCCGTACTTCTCGGCGAGCCCGCGCGTGGCCGTGAAGACGCCGCCCTTGCCGCCGCCGACGTCCTCGCCGTAGACGAGGACCTTGTCGTTGCGCTCCATCTCCTCGTCGAGCGCGTGGTTGATGGCGTCGACCAGCACGACGAGCTCGCCCGCCTCGCCGTCCTGCTCGTAGACGCGGTCGTCCGGGCCGTCGTAGACGACGTGGCGCGTGGCCTCGGCCGGGTCGGGGTCCGCCTCCGCCGCGACCTCGCGGGCGATGGCGTCGATCTGGCCGTGGATCTCGGCGCGCATCGCCTCGACGTCCGCGTCGGTCGTCATGCCGGCCTCGACGAGGCGCCGGACGAGCGCCGGGATCGGGTCGCGGTCGCGGTCCGCCTGGACGGCCGTCGCCTCGCGGTACTTGTTGTGGTCGTCCGACGACGAGTGCGGCAGCAGGCGCACGACGTCCGCGTGCAGCGCGACGGGGCCCTTGCCGCTGCGGACGTGGTCCAGCGCTGCCTTCGCGGCGGCGAGGCTCGCGAGGAGGTCCGTGCCGTCGTACTTCAGGCGCGCCAGCCCGGGGTAGCCGCCGAGCATCGTCCAGATGGAGCCGCCGGCCGTCTGCTCGCTCACCGGGACCGAGATGGCGTAGCCGTTGTCCTGGACGTGGAACACGACGGGCAGCGCCTCGCGGGCGGCCCAGTTGAGGCCCTCGTGGAAGGCGCCCTGGCTCGTCGAGCCCTCGCCGCCCGAGACGTAGACCGCCTTGGGCGTCTCGAGCGCCGGCTCGCCCGCCTGCTCCGCCGACGCGGCGTCGCGCTGGTAGGCGAGCGCGAAGCCGACGGCCGGCAGGTACTGCGCGGCGACGGACGACGAGGTCGAGAGGATGTTGAGGTCCTTGTGGCCGAAGTGCTCCGGCATCTGGCGCCCGCCGCCGTTGGGGTCCGCGGCCTTGCCGAAGTGGGCGCGCAGGATCTCGTGCGGCGTCATCCCGACCGAGAGGGCCGTCGCGAGGTCGCGGTAGTAGAAGCAGAACGCGTCGTGCCCGCCGACGAAGGCGCGGCCGAGGGCCGTCTGCGAGGCCTCGTGGCCGGACGAGCCGATGTGGAAGTAGCCCTTCCCCTGCTTGAGCAGCGTCAGCATCTTCTCGTCGAGGCGCCGCGAGGTCATCATGGTGCGGAGGCACGCGAGGAGCGTCTCCTGGCCGACGTCCTCGAGCGTGAGCGGCGTCACCTCGAGGTCGCCCTCGAAGCCGACCGGCGCGGGGCGGGCCGGCTTGCCCAGATCCGTCTGCTCGTCGAAGGCGTCGTCGACGTCGGCCGTGATGTCGGCGTCGTCGGCGATGGAGTCGTCGCGCAGTGCCTCGGCGGCGGACGCCTCGTGAGGCGGTTGGGGAGCCTCGGAGACGGGCGCCTCGCCCGTGTCTTCGGCGGCAGGCGTGTCCTCCTGATCGTGTGCCGGGGCGTCCGCGGCGAGGGCGGCGCGGAGGACGCTGGCATCGAGCGGGCCTTCCGGGGCGTCCTCGGCGGAGGCCTCCTCAAGCGCTTCCGAAGCCGCGGCAGCGGGCGCCTCGGCCCGCTGCGCGTCGGGCGCAGCGGTCGCCTCGGCCTGCTGCGCCTCGGCGGCGGGCGTCTCGGCAGGCGGCTGGGCGTCGGCAGGCGCGCCGTCGCCGGCGTCCGGCGTGAGCAGCGAGCGCGTCGTGTAGCGGCTGGCCTCGGCGGGGGCCGGGCGGTCGTCGGCGGGCAGGTCGGGGTGGTTCTCGGACGCCATGGCGGGGGTCGGAAGGGGCTTCGGGGACTGCGGACGCGAGGGCCGGACGCGGCCTGCCAAGATACGGCCTCGGGCTGCCGGTCCGCCGGCACGCGCGTGCAGTGTGGTGCTCCGTGGGCGGAACCCTGTCCCGCCGGGCCCGTCGCACCGGACTTCCAAGTGCCGGCCCGATGGACGACCCGATCCCTTCCGCTCGCGACATTTCAGACCCGGCTCCGACGCGCTCCGGCGTCGGCGTGTGGGTGAAGCGCTTCGGCGTGCTCGGCTTCCTCTTCTTCCTCGGCAAGGGCCTGTTGTGGCTGACCTTGCCGGCCCTGCTCGTGACACTCGGCGTTGGCTGCTGACGGATGAGCAGGGTTCCGCTTTCGAGGGAGTTGCCGTAGGTTGGCCGGGTTCTCCTCCTCCCCGGACCATGTCTTCCACTCTCCGCTCGGCCCTCGCGCTCGCCGCGGCCGGCCTCTTTGCGTGCGCGCCGGCCGCGGCGCAGCAGGCCGTCACGCTTAGCCGCACGGCCCCACGCGTCCTCTCGGACATCACGGACACGGTCAAGGACGACGACGGGGCGCACGTGACGCTCCGCGCGGTCGTCGCCTACGACCCCGCTTCAGGCGAGTACTCCGAGACCGTCACCGAGGCCGACGGCAGCGTCCGCTCTCGCGCCGTCAGCCGTACCGTCATGGTCCCGCCGACGGCGGAGGAGGACGCGGCCGCCCGCGCGCTCGTCGAGCTCGACCCGGGGATCGCGGCGCTGATCGCGCGCTCGCCGTACCCGGTCGAGGTGACGGGCGGGTTCCCGCTCGTCCGCGAGGCGGGGCACGCGTGCGGGCCGGGCTCGCGCTGCGTGCAGTACGACGTGCTCGAGCTCGTGCCGGGCGAGCAGTTCGCGCGCCGGCTGCGCTTCGTCGTCGTGGACCTTCGGACCGTCCGCGTGGCTTTCGACGACTTCGACCCCGCGACGGAGGGGAACCTCGCCAATCCAGCCGCGCGGGCGCAGTCCCGCTCCAACTGAGCCATGCGCCGCCTGATGCTCGCCGCGGCGCTCGTCGCCGCCCTCGTCCCCGCCGCGCAGGCCCAGAGCCCGGCCAGCAACCTCAACGGGGCCACCAACCTCAGCGCCGGCCCTCCCGTTCCGCTCGCCCCGACGGGCCACATCGCGTGGCCGGTCGGGGCCCCGGTCTGGGAGTTCGACTTCTACCGCCCGGCCAACCGAACGACGCCGCTCGGCACGGGCCTCGAGATCCGCAACGTGAACTACCTCGGCCGGCGCGTGATAGACCGCGCGGGCGTGCCCATACTCAGCGTCGAGTACGAGGGCGGCAGCGGCTGCGGCTGCTTCCGCGACTGGCAGTACCAGGAGTCGGCGTTCGAGAGCACGCCGGCTGCCGGCGGGACTGCGACGACGTTCTACATGGACGCTGTCCCGGGATCGGTTCGGACCAACTGCGAGCGTGCCACGACGGGCCCGGCCAACGACGAGGGCACCTTCACCGGCATCGCCGTCGAAGACTACGGGACGGAGCTCGTGCTGACGGCCCACATGCGCGCGAGCTGGTACCGCTACCGCATGAAGTGGCATTTCTACACGGACGGCCGCATCTGGCCCGAGTTCTCGTTCGCCTCAACGCCCTCGGCCTGCACCAACAAGCCGCGCCGACACCACGCCTACTGGCGCTTCGACTTCGACCTCGAGAACACGCCCTCCAACGACGTCGTGACGGAGACGGCCACGGACGGCACTACGACGCAGATCACCACCGAGTCGGCGCGCTCGTGGGGGATGCCGGGCGCCGTGACCGTCCGCGACTGGTCCGTCACGGACGCGGCGGCGAACGTGGGCTTCACGATCACGCCCGGCTCGGCGGACCTGCTGCTCGGCCACGACGCGTTCTCTAAGGCCGACGCGCTCGTGCTGCGCTACCACACCAACGAGATCACCGACGGCGTGGCCTTCGGCGCCGGCTGCGCCTTCGAGTTCGAGCCGTGGCTCAACGGCGAGTCGACGGCGGCCGGCGATGGGACGGACAACGTGTTCTGGTACCGCTCGTCCTCGCAGCGCACGACGGGCACCTGCGAGCTTCGCGGCCCGACGCTGACGCCGTTCGGCTACAACGGCGTCGCCTCGGAGGGCGGGCCAGACGCGATCCACCAGGCCGTCGAAGTGCAGGCGGCGACGCCCAACCCGTTCACGCCGCAGACGACGGTCCGCTTCCGCGTCGCCGAGGCGCAGGACGTCCGCGTCGTCCTCTACGACGCGCTCGGGCGCCGCGTGCGGACGCTCTTCGAGGCGCCGGTCGAGGCGGGCGTCTTCGAGACGGTGGAGATCCAGGGCGGCGGCCTGCCGGCCGGGACGTACGTCGTCCGCGTCGAGGGCACGCGCGCCGCGGCGTCGACGCGCATCGTGCTGTCGCGGTAAGCTCCGAGCCACCGCGCTCCGCGCGCCCGCCCCGACTGCTCGGGGCGGGCGCTTCCGCTTGATGACGGCCCCTGGTTCGGACGATACACGCTGAGCGGAGACGCGCCGGCGGCGCGTCTCTACGCGTGTCCTCCCCTTTTCCATTCCCAGCCCATGCTGTCCTCCACGTACGACGTCGCCATCATCGGCGGCGGGCTCGTCGGCCTCGGCACGGCGTACCGGCTCACCGAGCGGCGCCGCAGCCTCCGCGTCGTGCTCCTCGAGAAGGAGGACGCGCCGGCGCGCCACCAGAGCGGGCGTAACTCAGGCGTGCTCCACTCAGGCCTGTACTACGCGCCCGGCAGCCGCAAGGCGCGGCTGTGCACGGCCGGCAAGGCGCAGATGGAGGCCTTCTGCGACGCGGAGGGCCTGCCGTTCGTCCGCTCCGGCAAGACGATCGTCGCGCTCACGGACGAGGAGCGGCCGCGCCTCGCGACGCTCGCCTCACGCGCTGAGGCCAACGGCGTCGCCGTCGATCGCCTCGGGCCCGACGGCATCCGCGAGCACGAGCCGCACGCGGCCGGCGTCGCCGGCCTCTGGGTGCCGGGGACGGGCGTGACGGACTACGCTGCCGTCGCACGGCGCCTCGTCGAGATCCTGCGCGCGCGCGGCGTCGAGGTCGTGACGGGCGCGGCCGTCGCGGGCGGGCGCGAGGGGTTGAGCGGCGTTACCGTCGAGACGGCGGTCGGGACGGTCGGGGCACGCGTGCTCGTCAACGCGGCGGGGCTGTGGGCGGACCGCGTCGCGCGGGCGTTCGGCGTCGTGCCGGGCGTGCGGCTCGTGCCGTTTCGCGGCGAGTACGCCGAGCTGCGGCCCGAGGCCGCGCACCTCGTCCGCGGCCTGATCTACCCCGTCCCGGACCCGTCCTTCCCGTTCCTCGGCGTCCACCTCACCCGCAGCGTCTACGGCGTCGTGGATGCCGGGCCGAGCGCGGCGCTGGCGTTCGCCCGCGAGGGCTACACGCTCGGGACGGTCCGCCCGCGCGAGCTCGCCGAGTCGCTCGGCAACGCCGGCTTCTGGCGGCTGGCCGCGAAGCACTGGCGGATGGGCCTCGGCGAACTGGGCCGGTCGGTGAGCCGGCGCGCGTTCTGGCAGACGGCGCGGCGCCTTGTGCCCGGGCTCGCCCTGTCCGATCTCGTGCCGGCCCAGTCGGGCGTCCGCGCCCAGGCCGTTCGCCCCGACGGGACACTCGCGGACGACTTCGTGATCGAGGCGACGCGCCGGGCGGTCCACGTCGTCAACGCGCCGAGCCCCGCTGCGACGGCGGCCTTCGCCATCGGCGACGAGATCGCCGGCATGGCGATCGATCGCCTCGGGTGACCGGCGTCAGCCGCAGACGGGGTCCCAGCGGACGACGCCGGCCTGCGCCGTGTTGAGCCACGCCGCCGGGCGGTCGTCGCGCGGCACGAGGAAGATCCACACCTCGGCGACGGGCTCCTGCAGCGTCTCGACCTCGCCGAGGCGCGCCTCGTAGAGCCGCCCGCCGTACGCAAACGTCGTCAGGCCGTTCGAGGTGGTCAGCACGCGGAGCTCGTCTCCGGCTGACAGGAGCAGCGTGGGGTTCGTCCCAGCGGAGACGGCCGCGCGGAGGCGCACGCGCCCCGGCTCGAGGACCGCCGTGAGCGCCTCGGAATAATCGTTCGCGTCGACGCGGCGCATCCCCTCGATGGTGCGCGTCATCGCGGCGGCGTCGGTCGGGGCGGAGCGCGCCGAGACGGCGGCGACGGTCTGCCACTGCGCGCGGCAGCCGCCGGCCGTCGCGCCGCCGGCGAGGAACGTCGCGGGCAGCGGCTCCGGCGGGGCCTGCGCCGCGGCGGGCAGGGCGAGCAGCGCGACGAGGGCGAAACCGGACAGACGAAGCATCACGGCATGGGTGGACCGCGCGCAAGCTAACCGGCGGCGCGCCCTTTTCACGCCCGCCGCGACGCCCGTTCACGGCCATCCGACACGCGCGGGGCGCTTCCGTCCGTTTCTTGCGCCATGCCGCCTCTCTCAAGCCCGCCCCCGCTTACCGACCTCCGCTCGCTCGACCGCGACGCGCTCATCGCCTTCGCGACGGGCCTCGGGGAGCCGCGCTTCCGCGGGACGCAGCTCTGGGAGTGGGTCCACGAGAAGGGCGCGACGGACTTTGCGGCGATGACGAACCTGCCCGCCGCCTTCCGCATGCGCCTCGGCGATGTGGCGCGCATCGGCACGCTCACCGAAGTCAAACGCCAGACGGCAGCCGACGGAACCGTCAAGGCGCTCTTCCGCCTGCCGACGGGCCGCCACGTCGAGGCCGTTCTCATCCCGGACGTTGACCCCGGGTCAGGCCCGGGGCAGGCTCCTTTTAAGGTGAAGCGGCTCACGGCGTGCGTCTCGAGCCAGGTCGGCTGCGCGATGGCGTGCTCGTTCTGCGCGACGGGCCGCATGGGCTTCCTCGAGAACCTCACGGCGGGCCAGATCGCGGACCAGGCGCACGCGATGAACGCCGTCGCGCTGGACCTCTACGGGCGCGGGCTGACGAACGTCGTCTACATGGGCATGGGCGAGCCGATGCAGAACTACGCCGCCGTCGTGGCGAGCGTCGCCCTCGTCACCGAGGGCCTGGGGATCGCGCCGCGCCGCGTGACCGTCTCGACGGTCGGCCTCGCGCGGCGCATCCGCGACCTCGCCGACGACCAGGCCGAGGGCCGCGCGCCCGCCTTCGGGCTCGCCATCAGCCTGCACGCGCCGACCGACGCGCAGCGCTCGGCGATCATGCCCGTCAACCGCTCCGAGAAGACGGACCTGACGGCGCTGAAGGACGCCGTGCGGCACTTCCACGCCCGCACCGGCCGGCCCGTGACGTACGAGTACTGCATGTTCGACGGCGCGAACGACTCCGACGCCGACGCCCGCGCGCTGGCCCGCGTCGCGCACTGGGCGCCGTCCAAGATCAACCTGATCATGTACAACCCGGTCGAAGGCACCGGCTTCTCGCCGTCCGGCGAGGCGCGCCTCGACTCGTTCATCGGCGTCCTCGTCTCGAAGGGCGTCCGCGTGACGGTGCGGCGCAGCCGCGGGCAGGACATCGACGCGGCGTGCGGTCAGCTCGCCGTCGCGGCCGGCGCCTGAGGGCGGCCGACGCGCGCCTTGGCGTCCCAGATCGCGCGGCACGCCAGCGCCGGCAGGTGCACCTCGACGCCGCGGGCGAGGCGCAGCATCGCCCCGCCGTCGGGGTCCGGGTCCAGGCCGCGGATGCTGGACCAGGTGAGCCAGAACGTGCGCCCGGCGTAGCGGTCGAGGCGCAGGCAGAGGCCGTCGGGCTGAACGGACACGTCGCCGGCGGGGCCCGGCGACGTGAGCGCGAACGCCTCGCCGTCGGTGCCGGTCGGCATGGACGGGCACGTGTCCACGAAGTGCGCCCACAGTTCGGCGGTGTGCCGCGCGCGCACCGCGCGGCGGCGGGTAGCAGCCACCGCCCAGATCAGCGCGGCGCCCACGGCGAACAGCGCGACCGCAGCGGCAGCTAGGAGAAGAGTGGACATCGGCTTACGACAGGAGAGGCGCTGAACTTAGCGAATTCTCCTCTCCCGTCGCATCCCGACCGTAAAAACAACTGCCTCAGCCGGCTGACGCTTCGAAGCGCTCCATGAAGCCGACGAGCGCCTCGACCGACGCCAGCGGGACGGCGTTGTAGATCGACGCGCGGACGCCGCCGACCGAGCGGTGGCCCTTGAGCGCGAGCAGTCCCTCGTCCGCCGCCTCGGCGATGAAGCGCGCCTCGAGCGCCTCGTCCGGCAGGCGGAAGCAGACGTTCATGAGCGAACGGCTGTCGGTCCGCGCCGTCGGGCGGTAGAAGGCGGACGCGTCGAGCGCGCCGTAGAGGCGGTTGGCCTTGGAGAGGTTGAGCTCGGCGATGGCATCCAGCCCGCCCTGCCGCTCGATCCACCCGAGGACCTTGTCGACGACGTAGATCGCGAACGCGGGCGGCGTGTTGTACATCGTGCCGGCGTGCTTGCCGTAGTCGAGCATCGCCGGCAGGCGGTCCTTCTTCGCCGCGAGGAACGTGTCGCGGACCATCACGGCCGTCACGCCGGCGGGCCCGATGTTCTTCTGCGCGCCGGCGTAGATCAGCCCGTAGCGGTCGGTCTCGATCGGCCGCGAGAGGAAGTCGCTCGAGGCGTCGCAGACGAGCGGGACGCGCGCGCGCGGCGTCTCGTGAAACTGGGTCCCGACGACTGTGTTGTTGGACGTGAAGTGCAGGTAGGTCGCGTCGTCGTCGAGAGTCCACTTCGCGGGCAGCGGGATGTAGCTGAAGTTCTCGTCCTTGGACGACGCCGCGACGTTGACGCCGCCGATGAGGCGCGCCTCGGCGATGGCCTTCGTGGACCACGTGCCGGTGTCGAGGTAGTCCGCCGAGGCGTCGGCCCGCAGGAAGTTGAGCGGCACCTGGTGGAACTGCATCGAGGCGCCGCCCTGGAGGAACATCACGGTCCACTCGTCACCCATGCCGAGCAGCGACTTTATGCGCGCCGCGGCGCGCTCGTAGATGGCGTCGAAAGCCTTGGAGCGGTGGCTCACCTCCATGATCGAGGCGCCGAGGCCGCCGAACACGGGCAGTTCGTCGCGGACTTCGAGGAGGACTTCCTCGGGCAACGCGCCGGGGCCGGCGGAGAAGTTGTGCTGGCGGATGCTGAGGTCGGCGGGCATGGCGGAGGGCGGAGGGTGGTGAGGAGGACGGAGGACGGAGGACGGAGGACTGAGGACGGAATATGGCACACAATCTCTACCGTGTCATCCTGAGCTTGCGAAGACCGCGAAGCGAAGGCGCAGCCCATCTCAACGCCGACCATCAGGCCAGGCACGAACGGCCGCATCGAGATCCTTCGCTGCGCTCAGGATGACAGGTCTGGTTGATTGCGATAGACGGACAGTGCGACAGGCGATATCGAGGTGGAAGCGCGGAACTCCGCGAGGTGCCTCTTCAACCCTTCAACCCTTCAA
The DNA here is from genome assembly GCA_038243565.1 of Rhodothermales bacterium. GTDB lineage: Bacteria > Bacteroidota > Rhodothermia > Rhodothermales > Rubricoccaceae > DASVSE01. The sequence goes on from JBBSQZ010000103.1 coordinate 9,459, forward strand.
CCCTTCAACCCTTCAACCTTTTCGGCCGTCAGCGCCTGCATCCGGGCGATGGCGGTGCGGGCGAAGCGCTGCTGGAGGCGGCGGCCGAAGAGCGCGAAGCCGACGCGGTAGAACGGGTTGCGGATGCGCTCCGGCATCGAGACGGCGTCGACGAGGAACTGGACGCGGCCGGTCTCCAGCGTCTTGCGGACCCGGAACGTGATCTCGCCGCGCTCGAAGTGGCCCTCGAGCGTCGCGTAACCGTAGCCCCAGTCGCGCGCCGGGCCGGCGTCCGTCTGGACCGTCTCGTCGATCTCGTCGCCGACGCGGACGCCGAACCAGAACGTGAAGCCGAGGAAGCGGGCGCGGAGCAGCATCGGGCGCCCCGCGAGCTCCCCGTCGGGCGCGAAGAGGCCCGTGATGAGGTCCGGGTCGGGGAAGGCGTAGTCGCGGACGAGCCGGCAGGCGGCGGCCCACGAGGCGCCCGGCGCGCCGGCCGGCAGCGGGTCGCCCGGCGGCTCCGGCGGCAGGTCGCCGGCGTGGTGGTCGATGTTCCAGCCCGCCGCCTCGGTGAACGTGTGGCGCTGCTCGAGGTCGACGGTCAGCGGCGCCTCGCGGAGCGCCTCGATGCGGTCGCGGTAGCGCTCCCAGTCGTCGGACGGCAGCGGGACGCGGTGGCGCGGCGCGCGAACGTCAGGCCCGACCGGCTTACCGTCGTGCTCGCCGGCGTGCTCCGAGACGTCGGGGCGCTCGGCCGGCGCCTCGGCCTCGCGCTCCGTCAGCACGTCGACGGGACCGCGGCGCTCGCCGCCGGAGTCCGTCGCGACGGCGTCGCAGAGGTAGGTCCACGTGGCCTGCTGCCCCTTCTGGATGAGCTTCAGGCCGTCGTAGGCCAGGTCGACGGCCGGGGTCGCGGAGCGCGCCCACGACTCGACCGTGAACACGAGTGTCCCGCCGCCATGCGAGCCCTCGGACGCCGAGAACTGGATCTGGCCGGCCTCCATGTGTCCGTCCAGCGTCACGAGCGTGAGCGAGCGCGGCGCGCAGGCGGCGACGCGGACCGGCGCGCGCCACGGGCCGCTCGGGTGGACCTCGTACTCGTCGCCGACCTGCATCGGACCGCCGGCGCCGAACGTCTTTTCGAACAGCGCCATCTCGGACGGGACGAACGCGGTGGGGTTCTCGGCGAGCCGCGCCATGAGTTCCTCGGGCGAGAGCGGCGAGCCGGCGATGCGGACGCGGTAGCGGCGGTGGAAGCGCGGGCCGCAGCCGTCGGCCTCGACCTGCACGGCCGGCCGGCCCGGCGCGTCGGGCAGCTCGACCGCCGGCGCGGCAGGCAGCGTCGCCACGTCGCGGCTGCGGTGGCGGACGGGGAAGTGCCAGCGCTTCCAGAGCACGGCGCCGACGGTGGCCGTGGCGAGCGCGCCGCCGGCGAGGGCGAGACGGGACGGTTTCAAGAGCCAGCGGGAAGCGGAAAAGGACGGAACGCCCGCCCGCCCGCTC
>JBBSQZ010000104.1:0-10818 GCA_038243565.1 Rhodothermales bacterium
CCGGGCCTTCGTAGACGAGCGCCGTGTAGAGCCCGACGAGACTCGCGCCCAGTCGGATGCGGGCGTACGCCTCGTCCGCCGAGGCGATGCCGCCGACGCTCACGACGGGCACTCGGCCGCCGGTTTCGCGAAAGAGGTCGCGCGTCATGGCGCGAGAGCGGGCGGCGAGCGGGCGCCCCGAGAGGCCGCCGCGGCCGATGGCGTCGAGGTGCGCCGCGGGCGTCGCGAGGCCGTCGCGGCCGGACGCCGTGTTGGTGGCGACGAACCCGTCCACGCCGCGCGCGAGCGCGACGGCGACGAGCGCCGGCACGTCCTGCACGCCCGGCGAGAGCTTGACGAGGAGGGGCACGCGGCGCGGCGCGTGAGCGTCTCGCTCGGCCGCGACGGCCGCGAGGAGGTCGTCCAGCGCGCGCGGCGTCTCGAACGTCTTGCCGTCGGCCGTGTTGGGGCACGAGACGTTGACCGTGACGAGGTCCGCGACCGGCAGGACGGTCCGGACGGCCAGCCGCACGTCCTCGATGCCGGCGGCGCCAACGAGCTGCGCGCCCGCGGCGCGATGCGTCTTGGCGACGTTCACCGAGACGACGAAGCCCGACGGACGAGGCGCCGCGAGGCGCGCCGCCACGGCCGCGGCGCCGTCGTTGTTCAGCCCCATCCGGTTGACGAGCGCCGCGTCGTCGGGCAGGCGGAAGGCGCGCGGGCGCGGGTTACCGGCCGACGCCTCGTTCGTCACGGACCCGACGTCGGCCCAGCCGAAGCCGAGCGCGTCCCAGAAGCGCACGAGGTGCGCGTTCTTGTCGAACCCCGCCGCCAGCCCGACGGGCGAGCGGAAGCGCAGGCCCCAGAGCGTCTGCCCGAGGCGCGCGCGCGCCTCCACGCCCACGAGCGCGCGGACGAGCCGCGGCGTGCGCTGCCCGAGCGCCGCCGCGCGGCTGCCGGCGCCGTGCGCCGCCTCGGCGTCGAGGCGGAAGAGGAGCGGGCGGAGGGCAGAGTACAAAGCGAAATGCGGTTTAAGGTTTAAGGTTTAATGTTCTAACCTTAAACATTAAACCTTAAACCGTCTTCCCTTACCAGCCCGCCGTGAGGTTGACGCCGAAGACGCCCTTGCCCGACCCGAGGCCGTCCGAGACGCCATCGCCGTTGAAGTCCTGGCCGTAGCGCGAGAGCGGGAACGCGTAGTACGGCTCGACGACGAGCGCGCCGAGGACGTTGATGCGCCCCGAGACGCCGACCGAGAACAGCGGCCGCTGGTCGCCGAACGAGGCCCCGATGGCCCGGTCGGGGCCGCCGGCGAGGTTGGTGTACGTGTACGTCCCCCACGCCATCCCGGCGTCGGCGAAGAGGACGAGCTCGGTCGGGAGGAACGGGAACGTGAGCAGGCCGAGCTGCGGCACGCCGAGCAGCGGCACGCGCAGCTCCGCCGTCGCGACGCCGAGGCTGGTGCCGAAGAGGCGGCTCTGGAAGGCCGCGTACTCGACGTCGTCCTCCGGGAAGGAGCCGAACGAGTAGCCGCGGATGTACTGCCCGTAGCCGATGAACAGCGGGTTGAGGCGGTTGTCGTCCGCCCCGCCGCCGTAGCGCCCGAAGTGGGTGACGCGGCCGGCGAGCGTGACCGGGAAGCGCCGCGGGAAGCCCGGCGGGCGGATGAACTGGTAGCGCCGGTAGTCCGCCGTGATCGCGGCGAACGAGATCGAGCCGGCCGTGCCGTCGACGGCGAAGCGGTAGCGGGAGCCGCGGATGGGCGACGTGAAGCCGAAGTTGGAGTTGTCGCCGACGAAGGCGAGGCCCGCCGAGCCGAGGTTCAGCGCCTTGCGCCCGGTGTCGAGGCTCTCGCGGCCGTCGTAGGTGCTGCCATCGATGGTCCCGTTGTTGTCGACGTCGACCGGGATGTAGGTGTCGTACTGCGTGCTGAAGCTGTAGCGGGTGTATCCGCCCGTCGCCTCGAGGCGCTGCGTCTGGTTGAACGGGTAGGCGAGGACGCCCTGCGCCTGGTCGATGAACGTCCGGTTGTAGTAGCGCGTGAAGTACTGCCGGCCGGGCTCGAGGCCGGTAAAGACCTGCAGGACCGGGATGTGGCCGACCTGCGCGCCGTAGATGAAGCGCCGGCCGCGGTCGAGGTAGACCGCCTGCGCGCCGATGTCCTGGATGGTGCCGTTGGCCTGGACGACGACGCCGAGCGACTTGTCCGAGAGCTGGTCCGAGAACAGGAACGCGACGCCGCCGCCGACGCCGACGCCGCTGTACGCCGGGTCGTAGCCGACGCCGATCTGCGGCTGCGAGATGTAGTCCAGCGAGAGCTTGCTGCGGTAGTCGCGCGAGGCGAAGCTGGCCGACGAGTCCGGGAGGCCCGTCCGCGCGTCGGCGAGGTACGCCTCGACGCGGCTGCGCGCGGCGGCGGCGGCCGGCGGCAGCGTGGCCGTGTCGGCGAACGGGACGGGCTGGAGCGGCTCGCCGAGCGCCTGCGCCGCGTCCGTCCGGTAGACGGTGTAGCGCTGGCCCTCGAAGACCGAGTAGGCGAGGTCGCCGGTCTGGCGCGAGACCGACATCGCCGGCGAGAGGTCCGCGATGCCGGCGACGCCCGTCGCGAGGCGCGTCACCTGCGAGATCGCCGCCTCGCCCTGCTCGCGCCGCGCGACCTCGAGGCGGAAGACGTCGTTGTAGCCGCCGCGGTCGGCGATGAAGTAGAGGCTCCGGCCGTCGGGGCTCCACGCCGGGTTGATGTGCTTGGCGCCCGGGAAGAGGCTCAGCGGCTCGATCGCGCCCGTCGCGACGTCGAGCAGCGCGAGGCGCGGCTGGGCGTAGGTGAGGCGGTCGAAGCTGGTGCCCGGCCCGCGGTCCGTGACGAAGGCGATGGTCTCGCCGTCGGGGCTCCACGCCGGCTGGAGGTCCGCGAAGCGGTCGTTGGTGACCTGGCGGACCGTCCCCGAGGCGACGTCGATGACGAAGAGGTCCGCGATGCCGCCCTTGACGCCCGAGAAGACGATCTGGCCGCCGTCGGGCGAGAACGACAGGTCGCGGATGGCGCCGATGCCCTCGACGGCGAGGCGCGTCGCGACCTTGCGCCGCGCGATGTCGAGGACGGCGATCTCGTTGTTGCCGCCGGCGAAGACGACGTAGGCGAACTGCGAGCCGTCGGGCCGCCACGTCCCGGCAGACTCGATGAAGCGGAGCGCGTCCGTGTGGGCGTCCGAGCCGACCGAGGCGAGCTTGGCGAGGACCTCGCCCGTCGCGGCGTCGGCGAGGTAGAGGTCGATGCCGAAGAGGTCGCGCTCGGAGAGGTACGCGATGGTCCGGCCGTCGGGCGAGAGCTGCGGCGCGAGGTTGATGTTGCCCGTGTTGCGCTCGGTCGCGAGCAGGCGCGTGGCGCGGAGGCGCTGGAGCGAGTCCGGGTAGGCGAGGAAGCGCGGCGCGCGCGGGCGGCGGCCCTCGGCGCGGGCGGCGTCGCGGGCGGCCCGCTCGTCGGCGATGCGCTGGAGCTCGTCGGCCGTGCGCGGCGCCGTCGGGACCTCGCGGCCGGCGACGGACGGCAGCAGGCTCGCCCGGAGCGCTTGCGCCCAGTTCGCCGACAGGCTGTCCGGCGTGAGGCCTGTCACGACGACGAGCGCCGAGTCCAGCGGCATTTCGAGGCTCGTCCGGAAGAGGCGCACGGCGGCCTCGTCGCTGTACTCGCCGGCGACGTAGGCCCAGAACGGCTGCCCGTACTGGTACTCGTTGAAGCGGCTCGAATTCTGCAGCTCGTCGAGCGACGGGACGTCGTCGCGCAGCGCCGCGTCGCGCATCCACATCGACGTCAGCGCGTCCTCGCGGCCGACGGAGAAGTACTCGGCCATGCCCTCGATGACGAAGAGCGGCAGGCGGACGAAGTTCTGGAACCGCTCAGACTTCTGGGCGATGTCGTACTGGAACTGGTGGACGAGCTCGTGGCCGAGCACGTGGTCCGTCTCGGCGTTCGTGCTCGCGACGGCCAGCACGACGCGCTGCCGCAGGCCCTCGGTGACGCCCTGCGTGCCCTCGCCGATCTGCGCGATGTTGGTCTGCCGGAAGTCCGCGTCGTCGGCGTAGAGCACGATCGACTTGCGCTCGTCGTACTCGTGCCCGAAGACGGTCGAGAGGCGCGTGTACCAGCGCTCGGCCATCCGCCCCACGTCGCGCACGGACTGCTCCATGCCGGTGTAGTAGTAGATGTCGAAGTGCTCCGTCTCGAGGATTTTGTAGGTGAAATTGTCGTAGCGGACCTGGTTGCGGCCGAAGTACTGCGCCTGCGCCGCGGGTGCGAGGGCCACGCACACGGTGGCGAGCATCAGGCCGGTACGGAGCGCAGCGCCGAGGCGGGAAGCGGGCGAGCGCCGGGCGGTCGGGATGGGCATCGAGTGGGCGGTAGGAGACGGTCGCGTCGGGCGACGAGCGGGGCCGGACGGAGCAAACCCGCGAAAACGGAACGGGTTCGCCGTCCGGCGTGTCTCGAGGACGGCGGGACGCCGCGGGCGCAGCGCGCCCGGCGTGCAAAACGATGGATTCCGGGCGGCAGACACGACGGACAGCGTATGTGCGTTCGTACTCTCACACCGCCGCGGGGCACCGCTTTTGCCCCCGGCACGACCTGCCGTCCGTCGTGAGTCCGTCCCGAACCGTCATCCTGAGCGTAGCGAGCCCCCGGGCGAGCGAAGTCGAAGACCGCGAAGCGAAGGCGCAGCCCATCTCTGCCGCGCCAGGCGCCTCGACAGCGCTCCGACCCGAGGCATTCGGGTCGGTAGAGATCCCCCGACACACTCGGGATGACGCTGAACAGAGGTCGCGTTCGGCCCGTCGATGCCCGTTGTCTCCCCTCCCCTGCCCCTGTGCTTGCCGTCACCGCCCGCGAGGACGCCCGCGTCCGCTTCCGCATCTTCTCGGCCGTCGTCGTGCTGCTGCTCGGCTTCCTCTCGGCGCGCCTCGTCCAGATGCAGCTCGTGGACCAGGCGCAGTACGCGACCGAGGCCGACGGCAACGCCATCGCGACGAAGATCATCCGCCCGGCGCGCGGCTACATCTTCGACCGCAACGGCGTGCTGCTCGTCGACAACGAGACGACGCTCTCCGTCACGGTCACGCCGCGCTACTTCAACGAGGCGGACCTGCCGTTCGTGGCGGAGCTCGCGAACCGGCCGCTCGCCGAGGTGGCCGCGGCCTACGCCACGATCAAGGACCGCTCGACGTACCAGGAGGCGACGCTGCTCGAGAACGTCCCGTTCTCGGCCTTCGCCCGCCTCCAGGAGAGCCAGTACCGCCTGCGCGGCATCGGCTTCTCCGAGGACCAGCAGCGGCGCTACCACGGCGGCGCCCGCCTCACGCACGCGCTCGGCTACGTCAACGAGATCGGCGAGAGCGAGCTGGCGGACCTCCGCGAGCAGGGCTACGACCTCGGCGACCGCATCGGCAAGACGGGCATCGAGGCGCAGTACGAGCCCGTCCTGCGCGGGCGGCCCGGGCGCCACCTGCGCCTCGTCAACGTCCACGGGATGGAGGTGCAGGCGTACGAGGGCGGCGCCGAGGACGTCGAGCCGCAGTCCGGCGTCGCGCTCACGCTCGCCGTCGACGCGGGCGTGCAGGCGCTCGCCGAGAGCCTCTTCGTGAACAAGGAGGGCGGCGCCGTGATGATGGACGTCCGCGACGGCGGCATCATCTCGATGGTGTCCGCGCCGGACTACGACCTCAACATCTTCCGCGACGGCCTCACGCAGCCCGAGGTGGACTACCTCTACCGCGACCCGCGCAAGCCGGACTTCAACCGCGCCACGATGGCGAGCCTGCCGCCGGGCTCCACGTGGAAGCCGTTCATGGCGGCCGTAGCGCTGCAGGAGGGCATGATCGACGAGAACACGAAGCTGTTCTGCGGCGGCGGCTACGTCCTCGGCCGGCTCTACCGCTGCCACGGCGGCGCGCACGGCCTCCTCTCGGTCCGCGACGCGATCCGGGTGTCCTGCAACACGTTCTTCTTCCGCCTGATGAACGACACGTTCGTCAACGCGACGCACCCGGAGGGCATCCGCATGAACCTCGACATGTTCAACACGTGGGCGCACCGCTTCGGCTTCGGGCAGCTCGCGCCGATCGACATCCCGAACCAGAAGGCGGGCCTCATCCCGGACTCGTCGTACTACGACCGCACGTACCCGCAGGGCTGGGGGCCGGGCTACACCGTCAACATGGGCATCGGGCAGGGCAACATGGGGGTGAGCCCGCTCCAGCTCGCGCGCTACACCGCGGCCATCGCCAACGGCGGCACGCTGGTCACGCCGCACCTCGTGCAGCGGCAGACGAACCCCGAGACGGGCGTCTCGGTGACGCCGAGCCTGCGCCGCCCGAGCCACATCCCGATCGACCCGCACAACTTCCAGATCGTCCGCGAGGGCATGTTCGCCGTCGTCGACGCGGGCACGGCGCGGCGCATGCAGATGCCGGCGGCCGAGGGCTTCCCCGAGATCACGCTCGCGGGCAAGACGGGCACGGCGGAGAACCCGCGCGGCGCGGACCACGCCGTGTTCATCGCGTTCGCCCCGCGCGAGAACCCCGAGGTCGCCGTCGGGGTGATCGTCGAGAACGCGGGCTTCGGCGCGACGACCGCAGGGCCCATCGCGAGCCTCATGATCGAGCAGTACTTCCGCGGGCGGACGACGCGGCCGCAGATGGTCGCGGCCGTGCGGTCGCTGCGCTCGCGCGGGCGGGACTGAGCAGAAGCCCCCGTCCGAACGCGCTCAGGTCAAGCAGGCCGGATCGGTCAGCATCGCGCGTTCAGACTGTCCTCCTCGTCGAGGGGGACAGCCCGAGTGCCGCGGAGCGGCGTCACCGTGCTCGTCCCAGTGCGCCCATCTCATCCGGCGCGATGGGCGCTCGGGCGGGGGGTTCTTCGCCGCCCGTACCTTCCCGGCCCACCACCGCCGCGCGCGGGGAGCCGCGTCATCCGCGCGGGCGGGGCTGACGGGCGCCTCGGGTGCCGTGGCCTCGCGCTCACGCGCCTCGTGGCGCTCGCGACCAGGGGCGGATCGCCGTATCGCTCTACGACGCCCTCACCGGCGAGCGCTACTGAACCTCTGCCGTCTCCAATACCTACGTCGTGCAAGCAGTCGTGAACACGGCGGCGGGCGCGGTCGTTCAGACGGCTCGCCTGACCATTGCCCGATGACAACCCAGACGATGGCAGCCCAGATTCGGAGGACATGCGCGGCGCTGGCCGTGCTCGCCAGCATCGCCGCGGTCCTCCCGGCGAGCGCACAGACGTGGGAGATGATGCCGTTGCTTCCCTATCGTGTCGGGCAGCGTGTCAGCGTAGTCGACTTCCTCCTGGGCGATGTAGCGGCTGATGACTCTCTAGTTGTAGTCCGTGAAAGCGGCGCCTTTATCTACAACCCCTCCGGCGCCGCCGGGGCGGCCGGGGAAAATGGATACCAGGGCGAGTGGGGCGCGTGGCACCCGCTCTGCGCGAGGGGCCTGTGCGCTGACTACGGAGGCTTCGTCACGACCTCCGGCGCGATCGTGATCGGCGACCAAAACAGGCGGATCCGGCGCTCGACCGATCGGGGCCGGACGTGGACTCAGAGCCACCCCGACCTCATGCCCACCTCGATGGCCGAGCTGACGCTCGGCGCCTTCCTCGGGCCCGACGGCACGCCGGGCATCCTCGCCGGCGTCGGCGGCGACGGCGACACCGCGCTCTCGTTCGGCGACGGCGCCCCCGGCACGTGGGAGATCGCCGGGCGCGCGTTCAGCTTCCACCAGTCCATCGGCGAGGTGCCGCCGTCCTCCGCGCTGCCGAATGGCCGCGTCCTGCTCGGGCTCTGGAACGGGATCGTGTACTCGGACGACAGGGCGGCAACGTGGCACCCGTCGAGCGCGTACTGTTTCGCGTGCTACATCGCGTGGTCGTTCGCGTGGCGGCCCGTCGCCGGGCATCCGTACGGCGGAACCGTCTATGCGGGCGTTCAGAACGTCGTCGTGGGAGAACTCCGTGGTGCAGAGGTGCTCCGAAGCGACGACGGCGGGCTGACGTGGACGCTCGCGCACAGCTTCACCGGCGCCGAGTTCGGCTTCCCGTCGCCACAAAGCGGCGACTTCACCGAGGTCGTCCTGTTCGTCACGCCGGATGGTGCGCTGTGGGCCGGCGCAGCGCTGGGCACGACGTTCGGGAATCCTGCCCGTGGCATCATCGCGCGCTCGACCGACGGCGGGGCAACGTGGCAGTCGGCGGACGCAGGCTTCCGCGACGCGTCCGGCCGGGGCTACACGGTGTACCAGTTCGCGCTCGCGCGCGACGGGCGCCTCTACGCCGCCACGTCGTACAGCGTGTGGCGGACGACGGCGCCGGTCGTGACGGCCGCGGGCGAGGCGCCGCCGGCCACCGTGCCCGAGGTCGGTGTCTCGGTCCGCCCGAACCCGGCCGGGGGCCGCGTCGAGGTGGTGCTGTCGCTGGCCGCGGCCGGCGCGGCGCGCGTCGCCATCGTGGACGCGCTCGGGCGCGAGGTCGCCGTCGTCGTAGACGGCCCGGTGCCGGCAGGCGAGACGGTCCGGCTCGTCGAGACGGGCGCGTGGCCCCCCGGCGTGTACGTCGTGCGGGCCACCCTCGGCGGCGGAGCGGGCGCGCAGACCGCGACGGCGCGGCTCGTCGTGGCGCGGTAGCGCCGCCCGTACCTTCCCGGCCCACCACCGCCGCGCGCCTGAGCGCGCCCCGCCGTGAGCCGCGTCATCCGCGCGGGCGACACGCCCGCCTCGCGCCGCAACGCCCACCGCCGCTCCGCCGCCGAGGCGCTCCGCCTGCTCGCCGGCCGCCCGGCCCTCGCCGACGGCACCTTCGACGCCGAGGCGAAGGACCTCGTCGCCTTCCTCGCCGTCCACCTGCGCGGCATCGGCGACACCATCGAGGGCTCGGCCCAGGCGTGGGACGACCGGAACTACTGGAAGAAGGCCGAGGCGCTGCGCGACGACTACCGCTGGGCCCCGCGCGCGGCGGACGACCTCGAGCGCCTCGCCGTTGCCGAGCAGTGGGCCGAGATCGTGCCGGCGCTCATCGCCCTCATCCCGCACGTCGCCGACGTCACGATTGCCACCGTCACGCGGGACGCGGACCTGTGGGTCGGCGCGCACCGCGCGCTCGTCCGCCGCATGGCGAAGCAGGCCGCGCCGAAGGCGGGCGCGTGAGCCGCCTCGTGACGCGCGAGGACGGCGGGCGGACGCTCGTCCTCGACCCGGTCCGCCGCCGCTACGTCGCGCTGACGCCCGAGGAGGGCGTCCGGCAACTCCTGCTCGCGGACCTGCTCGCGCTGGGCTACCCGCCGGGCCTCCTTGCCGTGGAAAAGGGCCTCGCGTTCGGCGGCAAGACGTGGCGCGCCGACGCCGTCGCCTACGGCCGCGGCGGGCAGGTGCTGCTGCTCGCCGAGTGCAAGGCGCCCGAGGTCGCGGTGAGCCAGGCGACGTTCGACCAGCTCGCGCGCTACAACGCCGTCCTCGGCGCGCCCGTGCTCGTCGTGGACAATGGCCGGGTGCGCTACTGCTGCGTCCGCGGCGCCAAAGGCTGGGCGTTCGTCGACGCGCTCCCGGCGTTCGCCGACCTCGAGGCCTAGACCCAGACGTCGTTCGGCGCCGTCAGGTCGCCGCCGGCCTCGCCCGTGTTCACGACGCCGCGCGGCTCGACGATCAGGACGTGGCACTCGGCCGAGGCGCGCGTGACGTGCTCGGCGCCGCGCGGCACGACGATCATCTCGCCTGCCCGGACGGTCTCGACGCGGTCGCGGAAGGCCACCTCCAGCTCACCCGCGAGCACCAGGAACGCCTCGTCCGTGTCGTCGTGGCGGTGCCAGACGAAGTCGCCGGAGAGCTTCGCCACCTTGAACTGCACGTCGTTCAGCTCCGCGACGACGCGCGGCTGCCAGTGCTCCGAGAACGAGGCCAGCTTCTCGGCGAGGTTCAGCGCCTCGCCTATGGGTGTGGCAGGCATCAGAACGGATCCTGCGAGGACGGCGGCGGGAGGCTAGGCGGGCCGAAGTCCGGCGGCGGGTCGAACGGCGGCAGGCCGGCGCCGTCGCCGCCGTACGGGTCCTGCCCGTACGGGTCGCCGTAGCCGCCGTCCGTGTCGGGCTGGGCGTAGCTCGTGAGGTTCTCGAAGCGCGCGAACTGGTTGACGAAGGCCACCTTGACGTCGCCGATCGGCCCGTTTCGCTGCTTCCCGATGAGCAGCTCGCCGAGGCCCTCGGTCGAGTTCCCAGCTTCGTCTACCGTAATACCGTATCGTTCGGCTCGATAGATGAACATGACGACATCTGCATCTTGTTCTATCGACCCACTTTCTCTTAGATCTGAGAGTTGCGGGCGTTTATCACCTCCGCGCGTCTCGACGGCGCGCGAGAGCTGCGCGAGCGCGATCACCGGCACGTTGAGCTCCTTGGCGAGGCCCTTCAGCGAGCGGCTGATCTGCGCGATCTCCTGCTCGCGGTTGCCCTGCGTCTGCTGCGTGCCGTGCATCAGCTGGAGGTAGTCCACGATGACGAGGCCGATGTCGTGCTCGGCCTTGAGGCGGCGGCACTTGGCGCGGAGCTCGAGGATGCCGAGCGCGGGCGTGTCGTCGATGAAGATGGGCGCGGCCGAGAGCTTGCCGGCGGCGCGGGCGAGCTTGGGCCAGTCGTCGTCGTGGAGGCGGCCCGTGCGAGCGCGCTGCGCGTCGACGCGCGCCTCGGACGTGAGCAGACGTTGTGCGAGCTGTTGGGCGGACATCTCGAGCGAGAAATAGCCCACCCCGACCGGCTTCTGCGGGTGCAGCGCCGCGTTTCTCGTTAATGCAAGGCTAAAAGC
>JBBSQZ010000105.1:0-10793 GCA_038243565.1 Rhodothermales bacterium
CGCCGAACGGTCGGGTACACACCCGCGCCGAGCAGGCCGAGGTGGTGGACGCCCGTCGCGACGTGCCGCCGCGCCTCGGGGATGCCGAGCGCGCCGAGCGCGGACGCCGCGGGCACGAGGCCGTCACCGATGATGCGCCCCGCGAGGCCGCCGTCGCCGACGGTCGCGGCCATCGCGAAGGAGGCGACGCCGTCGGGCAACGGGACGATGCGCGGCATCTCGCGCGTTTCGAAGCGGTCGCGGCCCTGCCAGTCGGCGTCGAGGAGCGCGCCGTGGCGGAGGTCCGTGATGCCCGCGCTGCGGATCTGCCCGACGCGCCCGAACGGCGCCGAGAAGCGCGACATCGGAAAGAGCCGGTCGAGACGGTTGCCGCCGCGCTCGAGCGGCGACCCGGCGTGGGGCGTCCCCAGGAAGACGACGCGGCGCAGCGCCCGCGTCCACGCGCGGCCGGCGCCGACGTGCGCGGCGCTCCGCGCCACGAGCCCGCCCATGCTGTGGCACAGCAGCGACAGCGATTCAACCGGAACGGGCCACTCGGCCACGAGCCGATCGAGGACGTCCGACAGCTCGCGCCCGTTCGTCGAGATGTGGCGGCCGGTGTTGTAGCGCAGGTAGACAGCTGTGATGTTGACGTCGCGCTCGAGCGCCGCGCCGTGGTCGTGGCCTCCCGCCATCCACTGCGCGTCCGTCATGCAGAGGCCGTGGATGAGGACGACGACGTGCGGCGACGCGCCGGCGAGCGTGTTCGGATCGAGCGGGGCGCCGTGGCGCCACAGGCCCATCTCGATGGCGAGCGGGTTGTGCGTCGCCTCGAGGTGGTCGCCCACGACGCCGTTGAGCGCCGCGACCAGCGCGTCGCGCGGCGGCGACGGCGGTGCGTCTCGGGTCTGTCGGATGAGGCGGGCGAGGGCGGCGTCGGACCCGAGCCCGACGAGGCGGGCGACGCGGCGGACGGTCCGGTAGACGACGCCCGAGATGCCGCGGCGGCGGTCGCCGCGCGCGGCGATCCGCAGGCCGATCTGCGCGTGGAGCGCCTCGGCGACGTCGGCCCCGCCGGCCGTCGCATCTGCTGCGAGGCGGGCGAGGCCGGCGAGGTCGCGGGCAGTGCGGCTCATCCGCGCCCCGGGAGGTGGGTCTCCGTCGGGTCCGCCGTGGCCGCCTTGAGCGTGCCCTTCGAGATGACGGTCGCGCCGCGGTTGCCGCGGTTCGAGACGTCGAACTTGGTCGTCCGGATCGTCTCCGTCCGCCCGCGGCTCGTCTCGACCTCGAGGCCGCGCCGCGCGGCGTCCGACACGGCCATGCCGAGGACGGCGTCGGCGTCGCCGGCGAGGCGCATCGCGATGACGCCCTTGGCCGCCGAGCGGAAGACCGGGATCTGGCCGACCGGGAAGATCAGCGCGCGGCCGTCGCGGCTGGCGAGGCACACGTTCTCAGAGCCCGCTGCGATCTCGGCGCCGATGACGCGCACAGCGGGGCCGCTGCCGGCCCCGTCGCGGAGGCGCATGAATACGCGGCCGTTCTTGTTGGACACGTCGGCGAAGGCCGCCGTCTCGAAGCGCACGCCGAGGCCGTCGCTGGAAATAGCGACGACGTACGGGCCGACGCTGGCCGCCTCGGGGCTGGCGCCGTCGCCCTCGAACAGGACGGGCTGCCCGTCGGCCGTCTCCGGGACGCCCTCGGGCAGCGTCCGCCCGTCGAACGAGACGACGCCGACGACCGTCTCGCGGTCGTGGAACTCGAAGTACTTCTGGACCGGGTCGCCGTGGCCCGTCGTCTGCGGCAGCGAGTCCACGCGCAGCGTGTAGCAGCGGCCGGCGGACGTGAAGAAGCCGAGCGTGGAGCGGGTGGACGCCGCGAGGGCGTAGAGCACGCGGTCGCCGTCGCGGACCCGGATCGAGGCGAGGTCGGTGTAGGACCGCTGCCGCTTCACCCAGCCGTCGCGCGTCACGATGACGTAGACGTCCTCGGAGATGATGTAGTCCTCGGCGACGTACGAGACCGCCTCGTCCGGCCCGCCGACGGTCGAGCGCCGCGGGTCCGCGAAGCGCTTCTTGACGTCGCGGAGTTCGGAGCGGACGACCGCCCAGCGCGACGCCTCGTCGGCGAGCAGGATGCGGATCTCCTCGGCGCGCGCCTCCTTCTCGGCGAGCTCCTTCAGGATCGCGTCGATCTCCATCCGCGCGAGGCGGTAGAGCTTGATGTCGAGCACGGCGTCGGCCTGCTCCTCGTCCACCGAGAAGCGGTGGCGCAGGCGCGCGTTGGCGTCGGCGCGGTCGCGCGAGGCGCGGATGATCTTGACGGCCTCGTCGAGCGCCGAGAAGATGGCGGCGAAGCCGCGCAGGATGTGGATGCGCGCCTCGAGCGCGCGGAGCTCGTGGGCGAGGCGCCGCGTGACGACCTCGAGGCGGAACTCGAGGAAGTGCTGGAGCGCCGTCTTGAGGTCCACCTTCTGCGGGGCGCAGATCTCCGGGTTGTCCGTCGGCACGAGGCACGTCAGGTTGACGTGAAAGCGGCTCTGCAGCGGCGTGTGCTTCAGCAGGTACGCCATCGCCGCCGCCGCGCTCGCGCCTTTTTTCAGTTCGAGCACCACGCGCACGTCGTCCGTGGACTCGTCGCGGATGTCGACGATCTGCGGCACGCGGCCGGCGCGGATGTGGTCCGCGATCTTCTCGATCAGGTCCGACTTGTCGAGCGCGTACGGCACCGACGTCAGGATCACGCGGCCTTTCTCCTCGACCCACTCGCCGCGCAGGTCGACGGCGCCCTCGCCCGTCTGGTAGATCCGCAGCAGCTCGGCGGGCGTGTTCAGGATGCGGCCGCCCGTCGGGAAGTCGGGCGCCGGCAGACTCTTGACGAGCGTCTCGATGGACGCGTTGGGGCTCTTGAGCAGCGCGAGGCACGCGTCGACGGCCTCGCCGAGGTTGTGCGGCGGGATGTTGGTCGCCATGCCGACCGCGATGCCCGTCGCGCCGTTGACGAGCAGCACCGGCGCCGTCGCGGGGAGGACGACGGGCTCGAAGAGCTGGCCGTCGTAGGTCGGGCGGAAGGGAACGGTGTCCTGCTTGATCTCGCCGAGCATCGCGGCGCCGAAGGGCGTCAGGCGCGCCTCGGTGTAGCGCATCGCCGCCGCGGTGTCGCCGTCGAGCGACCCGAAGTTGCCCTGCCCGTCGACGAGCGGCATGCGGAGGCTCCACGGCTGCGCCATGCGCACCATCGCGTCATAAATGGCCGTATCCCCGTGCGGGTGGTACTTTCCCATGCAGTTGTGCACCACGACGCCCTCGGCGACGAACTCGTGGTCGCCCTCGACCTGGATGTCGAACGTCGTCTCGGCCGGCGCCGACTCGACCGACACGACCTCGCCGAAGGTCACGCCGTGCTCCTGCCACTCGCGCAACGTGTCGGCGAGCGGCATCCCGAGCGCGTCCATCTTGCGCGTGATTCCGAGCGTGTCGAGCATCGGGAACGACAGCTCGAGTGTGTCTGCGAGCCCGTCGGCGTAGCGGAGCTTGGCGCCGCCCGGGTAGCGGAGGCCCGAGCGGACCTTCCGCCCGTCGGGCGCCGCGTACCAGCCGCCGCCGAGGTGGCGCTCCTGGAACTCGCGCATCACGATCGGCCCGAGGAACGGGATGCGGTCGGCGTCCTCGGCCGTGAACCGCGGCCGGTCGGCGACGCACGCGGCCAGACGCTCGCGCTTGCGCGGCGCCGACAGGTCGAGAAGGCCGGCGAGACGGACGAACGAGTGCCCCGTGATCTCGAGCGCCCACTCGAGCTCGTGGTGCTCCGGCTGCTCCGTCTTGCGGTACGGAAGCAGCCGCGAGGCGACGCCGAGGCCGTGGAGCAGCGTCTGGACGCCCCGCAGGAACGGCTCGGCGATGCTCGTGAGCGCGATGAGGCGGCGCGTCTTGTGGACGGTCCCGTCGCCGTCGAGGAAGCCCGAGACGAACCCGGCCACGACGTCCGGCGGCGCCGTCCAGATGGCGTTCGGGATGCGGATGGTCGCGGCGTATTTGTCGAGCAGGCCGAACGCCTCGGCGAAGCGGGCGCTGAGCGCGCTGTCGTTGACGCGCAGCCAGAACAGGCCGCGGCGCTCCTCGACGGAGGACTCGTGCCCGAGCGAGCGCGAGACGATCCGCTGGATCCGCTCGATGATGGGACGGTCCGCGCAGGCCCACGCGAGGCGGACGCGGCCGCTCGCGGCGTCGCGGTCCAGCCAGCCGTCGGCGAGGAAGAAGCCGAGCAGGTACGCGAGGTCGGCGTCGAGCGTAAAGCTGCCGGGGGCGGCGGGCGTGCCTTCGGGGTGCGTGCTCCGCAGGACGACGGTGTCGCCGGGGCGGAGGTCCGAGGCGTCGGCCCAGCCCAGCGTGAGGTCGTCGCGGAGCACCTTGAACGGCTGCCCGGGCGTGCAGGTCAGCGCGCGCCCGCCGCGGAGCGCCACGCGGCGCAGCGGTTGCGGCGGCATGACGTAGCACGCCGTGACGGGCTGAACGCCTGTCTGCGTGTGCACGGCGTCTCCGGCCTCCAGCGCCTCGATGGGCCGCCAGCCGCCCGGCGTCGAGACGCGCGTCCCGGCGACGAAGCACTCGCCGACGATCGTGGCGCTCTTTCGGTGCCGCGAATCCGGCGTCAGCCGAAGGCCCGTGTACATCGCATACAGGATCCGCCGCTGGACCGGCTTGAGGCCGTCGCGGACGTCGGGCAGTGCGCGGCTCGTGATGACGGAGAGCGCGTAGGTGAGGTAGCGCTCGCGCGCGGTCTCGTGGAGCGGGATCGTTTCGACGACGGGCATCGGCGGTGGGGCGTTTACTGGACAAGCTACCCGCGGCGGGTGACACCGTGCGTCATACGGGCCGCGGCTGGCCGTGCGTAGGTTCGGCTCCCCCTGCCGCGCCGCGCCATGTCCGTTCGCCCTCGCCGGGCCATCGCTCTCGCCGTGTTCGCGTCCGCGCTCGGTGTGGGCGCGTGGCAACTGACGCTCCATCCGTCTAACGAGCGGACGTGGGCACCAGAGCAGGCCGTCTTGCCGCATGTCACGATCGTGGGCGACACAGTCCGCGTGGACCGGCTCCGCGACTTCTCGCACACGTCGGATACGACGGCCGTCCGCCGGTACGACAGCCGCACGTATGACCTCCGACAGATCCGGCGCGTGTGGTACGTGCTCTCGCCGTTCAACCCGGACTGGCGAGGGCCGGCCCACAGCTTCTTCTCGTTCGAGTTCGCGGACAGCACGTTCGTCAGCGTCTCCGTCGAGGCGCGGCGCGAGGCGGACGAGGCGTTCTCGGTCGTCGGCGGGGCGTTCCGGCAGTACGAGCTGATGGTCGTCGTGGGCAGCGAGCGCGACCTCATCGGCCTTCGGGCGGTGACGTGGAACGACCCGGTGTACCTCTATCCTGGCCGTGCGACGCCCGCACAGGCGCGCGCCCTCTTCGTGGCGCTGCTCCGCCGGGCGCAGGCGCTCGAGCGCCAGCCGGAGTTCTACAACACGCTCGCCAACAACTGCACGACGAATCTCCTCGACGCGATCAACTCCGTCCGCGAGACGCCCATCGCCTACGGCCTCCCGGTGCTCTTCCCCGGCTACTCGGACGAGCTCGCCTACGACGAGGGCCTCCTCGACACGGACCTGCCGCTGGACCGCGCGCGGGCCGCGTTCCAGATCAACGACCGCGCCGCGGCGGCGGCCCGGGCGCCGGACTTCTCGCAGCGTATCCGGCAGTCGACGGAGACCGGTGGCGTCATGCGCTGAGGCATTGTGGCGTCGGATTTAGACGCCTCGCGTACGGAGGCCGCGTTGCATGTCGACAAATGTGCTGCCTCGTATGGTGAACGGCGTGTGTGCCGTACGTTTCGATTTCAACGCTCACCCTCGGCACTATGACGCGCCTCGTCAGCCTCGTGCTCGCCCTCTCGGTCCTCGCCGCCTGCGACAGCGCCGGCCCGACCGAGACGCCGCCCACGATCCCGCCGCCGACCGCACCGCCCGGTACGACGCCGCCTGGACCGGCGCCCAGCCTCACGTTCACGCCGCCGAGCGGCGAGTCCGTGGGTGAGGAGGACGGCCACGGCCTCGCCTTCGCGCTTGCCTCTCTCTTTACCGCGTCGGGCGAGGTCGGGGCACTGAGCTACACCGCGTCGCCGGCAGCGGGCCCGATCTCGGCGCGCATCGACGGCGACTCGCTGCGGATCTCGCTCGTCTCCGCCGGGACGGCCATCGTGAGCGTCTCGGCAACGAGCGCGGCCGGCATCAGCGCGCGCGGCGATATCCAGGTCCGGAGCACGGGCCGCTGCCCGGCAGCCGTCGGAGCAGGACGGGTCGCGCTTCTCCCGGACTTCGCTGAAGGCGCGGAGTGGCACTTCGGGAACGAGGAGTACGAGAGTTTCCCTACGCAGGCCGCGTATCGGATTCGCGGGACCGCTGTCCTGCGCTTCGGGGTATCCACCTGCGCGGACGGTGTGCGGACACAACCGGTGGCCGAGACGCTCACCAGAGAGGTGGCGTACCAAAACCCTCACACACTCGAGTACGGGCCGTATGGGCCTCCTAGCGTCGTAGAGAAGGCGTATGAGTGGACGACGACGGCCGACCAGACAACGACGACGGCGCCGCGGTACCCCGTGCGCAATCAGAACGTGATCCCGCCCTTCGGTCTGAGCATTCCACGCTCGGTCGAGGCTTCGGCGTTCGCGTCCGGTAACTACATCAACGACCAGGACGGCGGCTCGTCGTTCGGACCGCGTGTCACCTTCAGGCTCCAGACCGGCGTCATCGCATTCGCGGCCACGACCAATTTCGGCACAGCCGGCAACGGGTCGGTGACGTGGACACGCGTCCTGCCCTGATGTGAGACCTTCAAACAGACCCGCAGCACGAGTCGGCCGCGTCGAGGCCGTCGAACAGGGCGTCGAAGGCGGCGCGGGCGCGGGCGATCGCGGCCGCGTCGAGGCAGTAGCACGTGCGCGGGCCGTCGGTCTCGCGGCAGACGAGGCCGGCCTCGCGGAGCACGCGCAGGTGCTGCGAAACGGTGGACTGTGCGAGCGGCAGCACGTCGACGAGCTGGCCGCAGAGGCAGGTGCCGCGGCCGGCGAGGGTCCGGAGGATCTCGAGGCGCGCCGGGTGCGAGAGCGCGCGGGCGACAGCCACGAGGGCGTCGTCGGTGAGCGTCGGGGCGTCCGTGGCGGTCATCGGAATGGGGGAGAGGAGGCCGGCCGGGCGCCATGCCCGGCCGGCGGAGCGGGCTAGCGGCAGCAGCAGTTCTCGCCGTCGCAGCCGTCGCACCCGCAGTCGCAGGAGTAGATCATGGTCGTCGTGGGTTGGTGAGCGCAGGCGGTCCGAGTGATCGCCCATCGTAGATGAACGATAAGGCGGAGCGGTTCGTCTGTCAAGAGCATCACCGCCGCGCGCGCCACAGCAGCACGCCCGCGACGGCGAGGAACGCGACGTGCGGGGCGACGGCCGCGACGGCCGGCGGGAGGTCGCCGGCGAAGCCGAGCGGCTCGAGCACCTTCTGCGCCGCGAGGTAGACGAACGCGACGCCGAGGCCCACGCCGAGCTGCGCCGCCTGCCCGCCGCGGCGCCGCCGCGACGCCAGCGGGACGGCGATGAGCACGAGGATGAGGTTCGCGAGCGGGTACGTGAGCTTGGAGTACGTCGCCACGAGCGGCCGGCCGAGGTCCGTCACGCCCGCGCGGCGCAGGGACCGGACGTAGGCCTGCGCCTCGGGCAGCGTCAGCTTGTCCGCGTCGCGCTCGGTCTGCGCGAGGTCGGCCGGCGTGATCGCGAGCGTGGTGTCGAGCAGGGGCCGGACGACGAAGCGCTCGGCGTCGCCGGCGAAGCTGCGCCGCGTCACGTCGCGCATGCGCCACTGGCCGAGCGAGTCGACGTACGTCATCTCGGCGGCGTCGAGGCGCTCGGTGATGGCGTCGGTCGAGTCGGTCGTGATGAGGCTGATGCGGTAGGCCGTCCCGCTGTCTCGCTCGAAGAAGCCCGTCGAGAGGACGACGCCGGGGGCGGCCTGCCGGAACGCCTCGGCGCCGCCGGACTGCTGCGGAGCGTCGCGGTAGTACTGGTTCTGGAAGTCCACGACGATGGCGTTGGCGGGCGGGACGAGCCAGCCGTTGAAGTACACCATGAATGCCGTTATTGCAATCCCACCCAGCACGAGCGGCCGCATGTATCGCCCGAGCGAGACGCCCGACGCCTGCAGCGCCGTAAGCTGCATCGACTGCGACAGCCGCGCCGTGACGTAGATCGCGCCGAGGAAGACCGCAAGGGGGCTCGTCAGGCGGACGATGTCGAAGAGGTAGTGCGGGTAGTACGTCCCGAAGACCTGCCGCATCGTCGCGCCGCGGTCCAGGAAGTCGTCGACGTACTCGGCGTAGTCGAGCACGACGAAGATGAGCGCGATCAGGACCATCAGCAGGAGCGTCGCGGCGGCGAAGCGGCGCAGCACGTGCCAGTCGAAGCGGGTCAAGGGGGAGGCCGGGGGCGGGGGAGAGGCAAGATCGGGACGCAGGGCGCCTCCGACGTGCGCGCCACGGGACGGCGGCCTCCCGTACCGACACGCAAGGCGACGCGCGCGGTGCAACCTCGGACTGCGATCTTCGTCGGGCACCTGCCCCCGACCGCGATGCAGCTTCGTGTCCGAGACCTCACCAAGACGTACCCGAACGGCGTGCACGCGCTCCGCGGCGTGTCGCTCACCATCGACCGGGGCATGTACGGCCTGCTCGGGCCGAACGGGGCGGGCAAGAGCTCGCTCATGCGCACCATCGCGACGCTCCAGGAGCCGGACGCGGGCACGGTCGCGTTCGAGGTCGACGGCCGCACGATCGACGTGGTGGCGGAGAAGGAGGCGACGCGGCGCCTGCTCGGCTACCTGCCGCAGGACTTCGGGCTCTACCCGAAGGTGTCGGCCGAGGACCTGCTGGACCACTTCGCGGTCCTGAAGGGCGTCGGGCGCCGGTCCGAGCGCAAGGCGCTCGTGCGGCAGCTGCTGGAGCAGACCAACCTGTGGGAGTCGCGGCGGAAGCACGTCGGGACGTACTCGGGCGGGATGCGGCAGCGCTTCGGCATCGCGGTCGCGCTGCTCGGCGACCCGCGCCTGATCATCGTCGACGAGCCCACGGCCGGGCTGGACCCCGCCGAGCGGGTCCGCTTCCTGAACCTGCTCTCGGCCCTCGGCGAGCGCGCCGTCGTCATCCTGTCAACGCACATCGTCGAGGACGTGGCCGAGCTGTGCAGCCGCATGGCGATCATCCGGGACGGCGCGATCGTGGCCGAGACGGAGCCCCTTGAGGCGCTCGCCGCGCTCGACGGCCGCATCTGGCGCCGCCTCTCGCCACGCGGCACCGAGCCCGACACGGACGGCCTCGCTGTCGTCTCGACGAAGCTGCTCGCCGGGCAGCAGGTCGTCCACGTCTACAGCGACGGCGCGCCGGGGCCCGACTTCGAGGCGGTCACGCCTGACCTCGAGGACGTCTACTTCGCCGCCATGAACGGCATCGCGACCGAGGCGCTCGCCTCGGGCGACGGCGCGCTGGCCGAGCCGCCGGACCTCGGCGCCCCGGCGTAACGCGCACCCGGCCGTGCCCCGGTACGCTGTCCGCGGACACGGCAAGCCGTGTCTACGGGTGCCCCGACGCGCCTCGGCGGTCTGATCTGCCGTCTGCCACTGGCCACTGGCCCCTTCTCCTGCACATGTTCGCTTCGCTGCTCCGCTCCGAGATCCGCGACCACGCCCGCCGGCCGGCGACCTGGGTCTTCTTCGGCGTCTTCCTCGCGCTCGCCTACCTGCTGATGATCGCGGCCGGCGGCGCGTTCCCCGGCGGGAGCGTCTCGTTCAGTGGCGACCGCGTGCTCGTCGACGCGCCGGCTCCAGTCGCGATGATGATGGGGCTGCTCGTCTTCCTGGGCTCGCTCGCGACGGCCGCGATCGTGGGCGGAGCCGCCACGCGCGACTTCGCGGTCGGGATGCACCCGCTCGTGTTCACGACGCCCGTCTCGAAGGCGGCCCTGCTCGGGTCGCGCTTCGTCGGGGCGCTCGTGGCCGTGTTCGGCGTGTTTCTGGCGATCCCACTCGGCTTCTGGCTTGGCACGCTCATGCCGTTCCTGGACGCGGAGCGCCTCGGCGCGGCGAGCGTGGCGGGCTTCCTCAGCCCCGTCCTCACGGTCCTGCTGCCGACGCTCTTCTTCACGGCGGCGCTGTTCTTCGCCGTCGGGGCGCTCGCGCGGCGGATGCTGCCGGTCTACCTCTCGGGCGTCGGGCTGCTGCTGGGGTACCTCGGCGCGGGAAGCCTCGCCCGCGACATCGACAGCCGCGCCTACGCCGTCTTTATCGACCCGTTCGGGCTCCGGCCGATCTCCATCCTCACCGAGTACTGGTCGGTCGCGGAGCAGAATGCGCGCCTGGTGCCGCTGAGCGGCGTCTTCCTGACGAACCGGCTCGTGTGGATCGCGGCGGGCGTGCTCGCGCTCGGCATCGTTGCCCTGCGGTTTCGGATGGCCGAGGCGAGCGGCAGCCGCCGCGTCCGGAAGCCCGAGGCCGCGCCGAGCTCCGCGGC
The DNA here is from genome assembly GCA_038243565.1 of Rhodothermales bacterium. GTDB lineage: Bacteria > Bacteroidota > Rhodothermia > Rhodothermales > Rubricoccaceae > DASVSE01. The sequence goes on from JBBSQZ010000105.1 coordinate 10,564, forward strand.
GCCTGCGCTCTCCATTCCCACGCCGCGCCTCGAGACGGGCTGGGGCATCCGGGCGAAGCAGTTCTGGGCGCTCACTCGGCAGGAGTTCGCGCTCATCGTGCGCAGCGGCGGCTTCAGGCTGCTCGCCCTCGGCGGGCTGGGGTTCCTCGCCCTCAGTGCTTCGCAGATCGGCTCGTCGTACGGGACCGACACCTACCCGGTCACCTACGAGGTGCTCGGCGTCTACGGCG
>JBBSQZ010000106.1:0-10771 GCA_038243565.1 Rhodothermales bacterium
AGCGTCTGCATCGGCACGATGCCGTCCAGCCACGCCCTGCCGCCCGGGACGAGCATCGGGACCATGTCGAGCAGCACGAGCGGCAGCGTGAACCCGGCCGCCCAGAGCAGCCGGCGCCGCAGCGCGAGGCGCTCGGCCTCGCGCGCGTCACCCTCGGCGTCGGTCGAGGTGCCGCCCTCCATCTCGACGACGTCGTAGCCGGCGCGCTCGACGGCGGCGCGCAGGTCGGCGACCGTGACGCCGGGGGCTGTCCGAACGCTGGCGCGCTCGGTCGCGAGGTTGACCGTCGCCGAGACGACGCCGGGGACGGCGAGGAGCGCGTGCTCGACGCGCCCGGAGCACGAAGCGCACGTCATGCCCGAGATGGCGAGCGTCGTCTCCTCGGTCCGCACGTCGTAGCCCGTCCGATCGACGGCCTCAGCGAGGTCGGCCGGCGTCACGCGGGCCGGGTCGTAGCGGACGGTCGCCCGCTCGGTGACGAGGTTGACGGCGGCAGAATCGACGCCGTCGACGCCCGCGAGCGCCCGTTCGACACGCCCGACGCACGCCGCGCACGTCATCCCGCCGATGGACAGGCTGGCCTCGGCGGTGCCACTGGCCGAGGCACCGGCCGGGGCGTGGGTCGGCTCCGACTCGGGCAGCGGGCACGCGGCTCCGTCGCCGGTCGATGCGTCGGGGCGTGGGTCGGCGGGAAGCGGAGAGAGCGTTTCTGGTCGCATGGAGGGCAGGGGCTTTCCTGGACAAACGCGCCGAGAGCTTCACCGTTACCGGACGGCGCGGTCGCCCCGGTCACGAACAGGTTTTCTGTCTACCGCCTCGGAGCCGAATAGATCGTGCAGCGAGTCCAACCTGAGCGTCTTTTAAGGTTCGCGAGGGACGATAGCACGCCGAGCGCCGTATCTCTGGGACGTGGACCTCTCGACCCGACCGGCTCGCATGCTGGCGACGCTCCTCGTCGCTGCACTCTTCTCCCTCTCGGCCATTCCGGCCGAGGCGAGCGCTGCTGCGTCCCGGCGAGACTGCTGCGGTCACCACTGCCCGGCCTCGCAGTGCCCGACCCCGGACGCCTCGCTCGGCGTGCCGTCTGTCGTGGCGTGCTGCGCGCTCGCCCCGGCATCTCAGCACCCATCGGCGATCACGCCTCCGACGACCACACCGCCGCTGGCCATCGTCTCGGAGGTGTTCAGACGCGCGTTCTCGCGCCCGGTCGCCCAGGACCACGCGCGTCCCCACGACACGGGTCCGCCGCCGCTCCGCCGGCGCTACCTCGCGCTCTCGGTCCTCCTGATCTGATCCGACCGGACTCTTCCGCCCGGCGCTCTGCGTCCGGCGGCCCTGCGTCTCGTCGTCCGATCCGATCTCCCCGATGGTAGACCCTACCTCTGCAGCGCGCCTCGCGCTGCTCGCCTGCGCCCTCTCCGGAGCGCGACCGGCCGCCGCTCAGGCGCCGCCGGACACGCTCCGTCTCGACGCGGTCCTGAACGCCGTCTCGGCGGCCAACCCCGCGCTTCAGGCCGCGCGTCTCGACGCCCGCGCGCTCGCGCGCCGCGGCGACCAGGCCGGGGCGCTCCCCGACCCGACGGCGTCGGTCATGGTGGCCCCGTACCCGGTCTACTCGGCGCGGGGCACGCTTCGCAGCCAGTGGCGCCTCGAGCAGCCGTTCCCGTGGCCCGGCACGCTTGGCCTCCGCCGCGACGCCGCCGACGCGGCGGCCGAGGGCGCGCGGTACCGCGCCGAGGCGACCGGCCTCGACCTCGCCCGCGCCGCGACGCTCGCCTTCGCCGACCTCTACCAGACGCAGGAGGCCGCGGCCGTCGTCCGCGCGTTCGGGCAGCGTCTCGACGCGTTCACCGAGGCCGCGGCCGTCCGCTACGAGGTCGGCCGCGGGTCACAGGGAGCCGTGCTCCAGATCCAGCTCGAGCGCCAGCGCCTCGCTGAGCGCCTCCTGGACCTCGACCGGCGCCGCGCCTCGGCGGTCCAGACTCTCGCCCGGCTGCTCGACCGGCCCGACCTCGCGGTCCCCGGCCGCGTCGTCGTGGCGACGCCGGCTCTGCCTGACGCCGAGGCGCTGGACGCGGCGCTCGCACGCCGCCCCGAGGTGGCCGCGGCCGACGCGGCCGTCACCGAGGCCCAGGCCGACGTCGCCCTCGCGCAGCGAGCGTTCTACCCAGACCTCGGCGTGGGCGTCGTCTACACCGACGTCGGCGACGCGAGCGTCCCCATGAGCGCCGACGGGCGTGACGCGTTCGGTGTGATGGCGTCGGTCCGCATCCCGCTCGGCCGCGGACGCCTCCGCGCGCGCCTGGGCGAGGCCCGGCTTCGACAGCAGGCGACGGAGGCGCGGCGCCGCGCGGCCGCGACGGACGTCCAGACCCAGGTCGCAGACGCGCTCTCCGAGGCGCGCCGCGCGGCCGAGACGGTCGCGCTTTATGAAGATGTCCTCCTCCCCCAGTCGGCCGTGATGGTCGAGTCCGTGCTCTCGGGCTACACCACGGGCTCCGCCGACGTGCTCGCCTTCCTCGACGCCGAGCGGTCGCGCTTCCAGGTCCAGCTCGGCTACGTCGACGCGCTCACGCGGCGCCTCGCCGCCGCGGCCGACCTCACGCGCGCGCTCGGCACCACGACCCTCCCGACCCGATGACCGATCCGATCCCTCCAGTCGTGCCCGTCACGGTCACCGAGGCGCCCGACCCGGCCGACGTGTACGCCGAGCGCCCACAGCGGCCGGGCGGCCCGAAACGCCGCCGCGCGCTCGTCATCGCCGGCGTCGCCCTTCTGACTGCCGTCGTCGCTGTAAGCGCCTGGGCGCTCCTTCGAAAAGACCCGGCTGCGCCCGTCACCACCATCACGCGGTCGCCGCACGCGGACGAGATGGCGCCCGTCGCGGCCGACGGCCCGCTCGCGCAGTTCGACACCAACGGCGACGGGATCGTCTACCAGGACGGGATGCACCCGCAGATCGTCCAGGACGAGCCCGGCCTGTGCCCGATCTGCAACATGGAGCTCACGCCGGTCCAGGTGTCCGGCGGCGAGGCCGGCGTGGTTGAGATCGACCCCGTCACGCTCCAGAACATGGGCGTCCGCACGGCCGTCGTCGCCTCGCGCGGCATCGAGCGCGACCTCCGCACGACCGGCACGTTCGAGGCGCGCGACACGGGCCGCGAGACGGTCACGCTGCGCGTCGGCGGCTTCGTGCAGCGGCTCTTCGTCGACACCGAGGGGCAGCGCGTGCGCCAGGGGCAGCCGCTCCTCGAGATCTACAGCCCCGAGCTCGTCTCGACGCAGCAGGACCTGCTCCTCGCGACCCGCAACCGCGAGCTGCTCGGCGGCGGGGCGGGGTCGGAGCGCCTCGTCGAGGCCGCGCGGACGCGCCTGCGCCTCTTCGGGCTCGGCGCGCAGCAGATCGCGGCCGTCGAGCGCTCGGGGAGCGTCCAGGAGACCGTCACGATCTTCGCGCCGGCGAGCGGGACGGTCCAGAACAAGCGCGTCGTGGACGGGATGCAGGCCACGCCGGGGATGCCGCTCATGGACATCGTGAACCTCGGCGCGGTCTACCTGCAAGTCGCCGTGCCCGAGCAAGATCTGGGCTGGGTGAAGCCGGGAGTCCGCGCCGTCGTCGCCGTGGCGGCGCTGCCGGGCGAGGAGATCCGCGGGCGCGTCGGCTTCGTGTACGACACCGTCGACCCGGCGACGCGGACGGGCACGGCGCGCGTCACGCTCGCCAACGCAGGAGGGCGCCTGAGGCCGGGCATGACGGCCACGGCGACGCTCTACGGCGCGCCGACTGCCGCCGGGCCGGTCGTGCCGAGCGAGGCCGTCGTGCGGACGGGCGCCGAGGCACCGGGCGAGGCCGTTGTCATCGTGGCGCTCGGCGAGGGCCGCTTCCGGCCGGTGCAGGTCCGCGTCGGCGAGGAGGCGGGCGGCGTCACGCGCGTCCTCTCGGGCCTGAGCGTGGGCGACCACGTGGTCACGAGCGCGCAGTTCCTCATCGACTCCGAGGCGCGCCTGTCGAGCGCCATCGCCGGCATGACCGGCGGCGGCTCGATGCCCGGGATGGACATGGGCGCCGGCACATCCACCACCCCGTAACGATGCTCGAACGCCTCATCGAGTGGAGCGCCGAGAACCGGCTCCTCGTCGGCCTCGTGACCGCGCTCGTCGCGGTCTTGGGCGCCGTCGCGGCGGTCACCACGCCCGTCGACGCGCTCCCGGACCTGTCCGACGTCCAGGTCATCGTCCGCACCGAGTACCCCGGCCAGGGGCCGCAGACGGTCGAGGAGCAGGTGACGTACCCGCTCACGACGACGATGCTCTCCGTGCCGGGCGCCGCGACCGTCCGCGGGTACTCGATGTTCGGGACGAGCTTCGTCTACGTCATCTTCGAGGACGGCACGGACCTCTACTGGGCGCGGTCCCGCGTGCTCGAGTCGCTCTCGCAGATCCGCGGGCGGCTGCCCACAGGCGCCGAGCCCGAACTGGGGCCGGACGCGACGGGCGTCGGGTGGGTCTACGAGTACAGCCTCCGCGACACGACCGGCACGAACGACCTCGCGCAGCTCCGCGCCGTGCAGGACTTCTACCTCCGCCCCGAGTTGCAGTCGGTCAAAGGCGTGGCCGAGGTCGCGGCCGTGGGCGGCTTCGAGCGCGAGTACCAGGTCGTGGTCGACCCGCAGCGTTTGGCCGCGTACGGCGTGCCCATCGGCGACGTCGCGGGGGCGATCCGGCGCAGCAACCGCGACGTCGGCGGGCGGCTCCTCGAGATGAGCGGGCGCGAGTTCGTCGTGCGCGGCACAGGCTACCTGCGCGGGCTCGACGACGTGCGCGGCGTCGTGGTGAAGGCCCAGAACGGGACCGCCGTGACGGTCGGGCAGGTCGCGGACGTCCGCTTCGGCCCCGCGCTCCGCCGCGGCATCGCGGACGGCGACGGGCAGGGCGAGGTCGTGGGCGGCATCGTGGTGATGCGGCAGGGCGGCAACGCGCTCGAAACCATCCGGGCCGTGAAAGCGCGCCTCGGCGAGCTTCAGGCAGGCCTGCCGGCTGGCGTCGAGGTCGTGCCCGAGTACGACCGCAGCGGGCTCATCGAGCGCGCCGTCGAGACGCTGACGTCCAAGATCTGGGAGGAGCTGCTCGTAGTCGCGCTCGTCGTCCTGGTGTTCCTGCTCCACGTCCGGAGCGCGTTCGTGGCCGTCGTCTCGGTCCCGATCGGCATCCTCGTCGCGCTCGGCGTGATGCGGCTGCTGGGCATCAACGCCAACATCATGAGCCTCGGCGGCATCGCCATCGCCATCGGCGTGATGGTGGACGCGAGCCTCGTGATGGTCGAGAACGCGCACAAGCACATCGAGCGGGCGCGCGAGGCGAAGCGAGGCGGCGTCTCGGGCGACGGGCCACCGCCCGAGTTGACGGAGAGCGAGCGGCTCCACGCGGTCATCGAGGCGGCCAAGGAGGTCGGCCCGAGCCTGTTCTTCTCGCTGCTCATCGTGACCGTGAGCTTCCTGCCGGTCTTCACGCTCGAAGGCAGCGAGGGGCGGCTCTTCCGGCCGCTCGCGCTCACCAAGACGTTCGCGATGGCCGCCTCGGCGATCCTCGCGGTGACGCTCGTGCCGGCGCTCATGGCCGTCTTCGTGCGCGGCCGCATCCGCGCCGAGCGCGATAACCCCATCGCCTCGTTCTTCATCCGCGTCTACCGCCCCGTCATCCGCGGCACACTGCGGCACCCGCGGACGGTCCTCGTGGTCGGCTTCTCGCTGCTGCTTCTGACCGTTCTGCCCGTGCAGCGCCTCGTGCTCGGGCGGACCATCGTCCCGTTCCCGCAGATCGGCTCCGAGTTCATGCCGCCCTTGTGGGAGGGCGACGTGCTCTACATGCCGACGATGCTGCCGGGCGTCTCGGCGCAGCAGGCCAAAGAGGTGCTGCAGCGCTCGGACCGCATCCTGGCCTCGTTCCCCGAGGTCGCGCGCGTCTTCGGCAAGGTCGGCCGGGCGGACACGGCGACGGACCCAGCCCCGCTCTCGATGATCGAGACCACGGTCACGCTCAAGCCCGAGTCCGAGTGGCGCGCGGGCCTGACGCGCGAGGCGCTCGTGGCCGAGATGGACGCCGCGCTCCAGTTCCCCGGCGTCACCAACGCCTGGACGATGCCGATCAAGACGCGCATCGACATGCTCGCGACGGGCATCAAGACGCCCGTCGGGATCAAGATCGGCGGGCCGGACCTCGCCGTCCTGGACCGCCTGGGGCGCGAGGTCGAAGCTGCCGTGGCGGACCTTCCGGGCACGCGGAGCGCCTACGCCGAGCGTGTGATGGGCGGCTCGTTCCTCGACGTCGAGGTCGACCGCGCGGCCGCGGCGCGCTACGGGCTCACGTCGGGCGACGTGCAGGACGTGCTCGCGGTCGCCGTCGGCGGAATGGCCGTCACCACGACCGTCGAGGGGCTCGAGCGCTACGGCGTGACCGTCCGCTACCCGCAGGGGCTGAGATCCGACCTGCCGGCGCTGAGGCGCGTGCTCGTGCCCGTGCCGGGCGGCGCGACCGTGCCGCTCGGGCAGCTCGCGGCGTTCCGCTTCGCGAGCGGCCCGCCGATGATCAAGTCCGAGAACGCCCGCCCGAATGCCTGGGTGTACGTCGACCTGAATGACGGCGCCGACGTGGGCACGTACGTGCAGGACGCCCGCGCGGCCGTCGAGGCGCGCGTGACGCTCCCGCCGGGCTACTCGCTGCGGTGGAGCGGGCAGTACGAGTTCCTGGAACGCGCCAACCGGCGCCTCGCCGTCCTCGTGCCGATCGCGCTCGCGTTCATCTTCCTGCTGCTTTTCCTCCACTTCCGGAGCGCGACCGAGGCGCTGCTCTTGATGATTCCGCTGCCATTCGCGCTCGTCGGGGCGGTCTGGCTGATGCTGGCTCTGGGCTACAACTTCTCGATCGCGGTCGGCGTCGGCCTCATCGCCGTCGCGGGCCTGGCCGCCGAGACGGGCGTCGTGATGCACGTCTACCTCGACGAGGCGGTCAAGCGGTACCAGCGGACGGGCCGGCTCACGTCCGTCCCGCGCCTCAAGGCGGCCCTCGAGGAGGGCGCCGTGGACCGCGTCCGCCCGAAGCTCATGACCGTCTTCACGACGATCATCGGGCTCGTGCCGGTCATGGTCGGCACGGGCACCGGGTCCGAGGTGATGCAGCGGATCGCGACGCCGATGGTCGGCGGGCTGATCACGTCGACCGTGCACACGCTCGTGATGATCCCGGCGCTCTACGCCGTGGTGCAGGGCCGCCGGCTGCGCCGCACGCTCCGCGACGAGGCGGCGGGCGATGGCCTCGCAGGGCCCGACCTCGCGTTCGAGCCACTCGCCCCCGAGGCGAGCGCCCACGACTCTCTCTAACCACCCGCGGCACAGCTGCTCCCACCATGTCTCGATTCCTGCTCGTCGCCGTCCTCGCGGCCCCGCTTGCGCTCGCCGCCTGTTCGTCCGAAACGGCCACCCCGCCCGTCGAGCCGTCGGCGGACGCCGCGTCGGCCGAGGCGCCCGGCACGACCGTCCCCGCGCCTCCTGCCGAGGCGCAGATGGAGGGCGGCGTGCAGGTCGCCCGCATCGAGGCGGGCGCGATGGGCTTCCAGCCCCGCACGGTCACGTTCCGCGCCGGCGTCCCGGCGCGCCTCGTCGTCACGCGGACGGTCGAGGACGGCTGCTCGTCGCAGATCACGCTTCCGGCCTACGACGTCGAGGCGACCGACCTCCCGATGAACACGCCGGTCGCCATCGAGTTCACGCCCGACGAGGACCGCGAGGCCGAGTTCGTGTGCGGCATGGGCATGCAGCGCGGCACGATCGCGGTCGTCTCGTGAGCGCCTCTAAATCCGCCTGGACCGACCGCGTCCGCACCGTCTACGACCGCTCGGCCGGCTCGTACGACCTCGCCCTGACGCTCTTCCCACTCGCCGGCTTCCGGGCTGGAGCCTACCGCCGCCAGGCCATTGCGGCGCTTGGCGTCCGGGCGGGCCAGACGGTCGTCGACCTGGGATGCGGGACCGGCCACAACCTTCCGCTTCTCGCTCGGGCCGTGGGCGAGCACGGCCACGTCGTCGGCGTCGACGTCTCGGCCGGCGCGCTCGCCCGCGCGCGGAGACGAACGCGCGGCCTCCCGCAGGTCGAGCTCGTCCAGGCCGACGCCGCAGAGGCGGACCTTCCCCCGGACACGGCCCGCGTGCTGTCGACGTTCGCGCTCTCGATGATGCCGGACCCTGAGGCGGTGATCGCGAAGGCTGCGTCCGCGCTCCCTCCGGACGGGCGCCTCGCCGTGCTCGACTTCATGGTCCCCAGGTCGTGGCCAGCGTTGGCCCAGACGCCCGTCTTCGCCCTCGCGGCGCGCCTCGGCGAGACGTGGGAGATGGCCCGCCGGGACCTCCGCGGCCCACTCTCCCGGCACGTCGAGCTCGACACCGACGAGTCGTTCTTCTTCGGTGCGGTCTACGTCGCCGCCGGCCGTCCGGTACGCTGACACCACTCCTGCTCGGCTAGCCCCGCTTGATCCGCCGCATGGAGCAGAGAAGCATTGGCAGCGGCGACGCCACACATGAGGGTGTGGGGAAGAGCGGGATGCGTCAGGGTACGTGCAGCACGTCATCTGTCGAGAGTTCGCCTGCTCGAATCGGGAGAGCCACCCAGCGGAGACACCATCCGCGGCGCCTCCTCCATCCACCGGCGCATCTGTGGGGGCGCCCGCTCAGCCGCCTCATGGCCAACCAGTTGGTCGCCGACCCGGAGCAGCCCTACAACGGCAATGAGAACGTGCCTCACCTCGGGGGCCACGTCGTTCCGTTCGAGCACGCCCGCCCAGAGTCGAAGATGCGGAAGACGATGTCGCGGTCCGCCTGCACGTGAGAGGCGCTCGAACGACCTTGCCGCCTCGAGGCGCAGGCGCCCGAAGCGATACCTTTGGAGCCCGACCCGACGGCGCTATGAAGACACCCCGGTTCTACCTGGAGCATATCCACGAGCAGACGCGCTACTTGTTGGCGGCGTCCGCCGGACAGACCAAAGAGTCGTTCCTGGCTGACCAGACGCTCATCCTGGCGTTCGAGCGCAGCCTGGAGATCATCGGCGAAGCCGTCGGGCGACTCGACGACGCCTTCAAGGAGGCACACCCAGACGTTCCGTGGCGCGCGATCCACGGCCTCCGAAACGTCGTCGCCCACGTCTACTGGGCCGTCGATTACGATATCGTGTGGAACGTCGTCACCGCTGAGGTACCACCCCTTCACGAGCAGATCGGGAACCTACTCGCCACGACTCCATGACCACACACGACGTAACCGAGGCGCTCCGCCCGCACGACGACGCGCTGCGCGGGCTCGGCCTGCGCTCGCTCGCGCTGTTCGGCTCCGCAGCCCGAGGTGCCGCCCGCCCTGATAGCGACATCGACCTGCTCTACGAGTTCGCTCCAGACGCCGCGACGCTCAACGCGTTGATGGACCTTCAGTCTCTCCTGGAAATCATCTTGGACCGGGACATCGACCTGGTCCCACAGAAATACCTGAGTCCGATCCTGCGGCGCCACATCGGCGACGACGTGCACGCTGTGTTCGATGCTCGCGAGACCGATTGAGTATCGGGACCGCGCACGGAGCGCCGCGGCAAAGCGCAACTGATACAGTGCCTTCAGCGCTTGGGTCCCATGCGGGAGACCTTTCGATCCCACGTTAACGCGCTCCGGCGCGCAAAGACCGTCATCCTGCCCTTTATGGGGTCTTGAACGAGGACCGCGCGGCTCTCCCCTGCCCCGCCTGGACGCGAGAGGCGCTCGAACGACCTTGCCGCCTCGATGCGCTCTCGCGTAGCGTCGAGCTATGTCTACGACCGTCACCTCTCCCGAGACCGCGCCACCCACGACGGGCGAGGTCCACCGCGCCCTCGCCGACCGGACGGTCCGCCGGGCCGTCTGGCGCGCCGTCCACGACGAGCGCCTCCGCGACGCCTTCGACAACCTCCGCGGCGACGGGATCAGCGCGCGCGACGCCATCGACCGCCTCGTCGGCCCGCACCGCGACGCCGACGGCCGGGTGTACTACCTCTCCGACGAACGCGTCCGCGCCCTCGTCTAACGCAAGCGCGACCGGCGGCGGGTTCGGTAGAGGGTCGATCTGAGCGCGACGATGCCGTACCCTGTCTTGCCGCCGACCCTCACGATGAAGACACACGTCAGCCTTCTGTTTGTCCCCGTCTGGAATGCCCTCACGGCTACCGGTGTTGATTTTCCCTATTCGTGCTGGTTCATGGAGCCAACACGCAGGCTGGACGAGGCGTGAGCGCGTCTGGGCCATACGACCAGGGTGCAGGCGCGCCCCGTAGCCCATTGGGTTCTGACCCACGGCGCGAAAAAGGCCACCCCCAGGGTGATGTGGGCAGGAAGAACGGCCGGGCGCTCGTCATTGGGGCGGGTCCTGCAGGGCTGATGGCCGCCGAGGTGCTATCGCGGGCGGGTGTTTCGGTCGTTGTCGCGGACCAAATGCCGTCGCCTGCTCGGAAATTCCTGATGGCGGGCAGGTCAGGCCTGAATCTCACGAAAGTAGACGACCACTTCGACGTGGGGTACGGCGAGGTGTCGCCTGCCTTTGCGCGCGCGCTCTCCGAGTTCGGTCCCGAAGAAGTCATTCGGTGGGCCACAGGTCTGGGCCAGGAGGTGTTCGTCGGATCAACGGGTCGTGTCTTCCCTGTTGCGGTGAAGGCGTCGCCGTTGCTGCGCGCATGGTTGGAGCGGTTGGACGGTCTCGGGGTGC
>JBBSQZ010000107.1:0-10741 GCA_038243565.1 Rhodothermales bacterium
GAGAGACGGTGGACATGGATCAAGATAGGCCGGCCTCAACGGACAATGGTGAGGGTGAGCGCTTCGGTGAACGACGCACCGACGACGCGCGCGACATACACGCCCGCTGGAAGTGTCGAGGCGTCCACGTTGATCCGCGAGACGCCCGCCGGCAGCGGCCCGGCGTGCAGGACGGCCACGCGGCGGCCGAGCACGTCGTAGAGCGACGCCTGGACCGCCTGCGCCTCGGGCAGCGACAGCGACAGCGCCGTCCGCGAGCGCAGCGGGTTCGGACCAGCCAGCGCGAGACTCGCCGTCCGAGTCGCCTCGGCGACGCCCGCCTCACCCGCCGTCGGAAGGATCGGCGCTGCCGGCACGAGCGCAGCCATGTTCCTGTGACCTGTCCCAGACAAGCCCACCGAGCCGCCGACGAAGAGAGCGCCGTGACGCTCCGAGAGCAGCATCACCCGCGGCACGCCCGTCACGCGCGCCGCGTACGGCCGCCGCGCCCCACCGACCGCGTCGAAGGCTACGACGCCAGTCTCGACGCGGACGCCTCCCGCAAAGAAGAGCGTTCCGCCGGCGTACACCACGCCGCGGCCGTCTTCCGTGCGGTGCGACGCCATCGCGAGCACCGGCGCCGTCCCGCCCGACACCGTCGCCGCCCACGGCCGCGCCGCCCCCGTCGCGGGGTCCGCCGCGAGCAGATCCGACCGTACCCCGACCGGGCCGCCGAACGACTCGAACTCGCCACCGAGGTAGAGCGTCGGCAGCGCCGGGCCGCCGGTGCCGTCCGGGTCGAGCATCGTCCCGGCGAAGCCGAGCGCGCCGGGGCCGTCGAAGCCGACGTCCCAGTCCTCGATCACGTCGCCCGTGGCAAGGTCGACGGCGACGAAGGCAGCCCGGACCGTGCCGACGGGGGCTTCCTCGACCGGGGCGGCGAGCACGAGCGCGCCGTCCGGCCCGCCGGGGTTGCCGAACGGCCCGCCGGGCGGCAGGTAGAGCAGGTTGCCGTTGTTGCCGCCGCCGGCGGAGACGTAGACCATCGGCGTGTAGAAGTGCAGGCTCGCCGAGGCGCGGTCGTAGCAGGCGACGCCGGAGAGGCCGACGCAGACGCGGGTGTCGGTGACCACGACGCCGCTGCCGGCGTTCTCGACGCGCGGGTTCGGCATGCCGCGCGCCTCGGTGCGCCGCGCGAGCGACGCCTCGGCGACGTGGCCGCTCGCACCGTAGCTCGCCGCCGTGAGCCCCTGCGGGATGAACTGCCGCGTGGCACCCGTCACCAGGTTGAACTCGGTCAGGTCGAGTGCGGCCCCGCCGACGATGTTTGAGTAGCCGTAGAGGAAGCGGCCGTCGGGCGAGAGCGCGAGTTCCTCGAAGAGGCCCTGCCCTGGGCCTGAGATGTCGGCGGCGAAGTCGGTCGGGCGGCCCGTGGTGAGGTCGAGCGCGGCGAGTCCCTGGCGGCGGACGACGCCGGTGCTGAGCGTGACAAACGATCCGCCGGCGAAGAGGCGGCCGCCGAGTCCGGGCTCGACCGCAAGCGCGTTAATTTGGCTGCCCTGGCTCGCGCCGCCGACGCGGTAGCCGGTCGGCTGTCCGGTCGCCGCGTCTAGCGCGACGACGACCGGGAAGCGGGTCGTGCTCCCGGCGCTCACGGCCTGCCCGCCGACGTAGAGCGTGCCTTGAGGTCCCGTGACTGGGTCGTACGTGAGGGCGGCGGCGGAAACGCCGCCGCCGCCCAGGCTTTGGACCTGGGCCGTCTCGCGGTTGATGCGAAGGGTCCCGCGGGAAAGGGCGGCAACATACACGACGTTGCCGACGACGAGCAGGTCTACCCCGATAATGTTGTCGAGCCCGCCCGAGGTCGGTGCCCAGGGCGTCACCGCGCCGCCCTAGCCTGTCACGGGGTCGGCGAGTGCGACCTCGGCTATCCCCTCGCGCGGCTGACCGTTCACGAAGTCGACGAAGATCCCGGTCAGGTAGAGTGTCCCGTCGCCGAGCGAGAGCGCGTATGGGAGCGAGAAGAAGTTGGGGTTCTCGGCGGCGAGGTCGGCCCGCCACGGGAGCACGGCTCCCGTCACGGCGTCGAGCGCCACCAGCCCGGTATGAGGCTGTCCGGAAACTTGCTCGAAAATGCCACCGACGTAGAGCATGCCCTCGTGCACGAGAAGCGATTCGACGCGCGGTGGATACGACGTCGTAGACGGGTAGGCAAACGTGGCCTGGAGCGGGAGAACCTCGCCCGTGGCGGCGTCGAGCGCGGCGAGGTTCTGGCGGGTCTGTCCTGCGACGGTGTTGAACTGGCCGCCGACATAGAGCACGCCCGCCCCGGACGGGCTTGCGGCGTTAGGGTCCAGTGTGAGTGCTGTGACGGCACCGAAGTAATCCGAGGCGCCGCCCACAAACTGGGGGGCGGGTCGGAAGTCCGGGTCGAGCGTGCCGTCGGGGAGCACGCGCGCGAGGTTTCGGCGCAGTTGCTCAGCCACGGAGGAGAACTCACCGCCGACGTAGTAGCCGCCTTGGCCGTCCGGGACGATGTCGGTGATTCCAGCAGATCCTAGACTGAGGGCGTCGAATGCGGGGTACGACGGGTCGGCCTCGCCGGTCGTCTTGTCGAGCACGGCGACTTGTCCCGTCGGCGGCCCGACGCGCGTAAAAAGGCCCGTCGCGAAGAGCGTGTCGCCGAGCACCGCCATGCCCTCGACGCGCGCGTCGGTCGACCACAGGTTCGGGAAGCGGTCCGTCTGTGCCGAAGCACCGGGCGCTGCGGCGAGCGCAAGGGCGAGGCAGAGACCCGCGCAGAAGAATCGACGCGCAGAACGGGAGGCGGTGTCAGCGGGCATCATCGGGTTGTGAGATCGAAGGCGGTTATCGGACGACCGTCAGGCGGCGCGTCTCGGCGAACGTCTCGCCCGTCGCGCGGACGATGTAGAGGCCGGGCGCGAGCGCGAGCGCGTCCAGCCGGAGGTCGTGCACGCCGGCACTGAGCGGGCCGTCCTGGAGCACGGCCACGCGCTGCCCGAGCGCGTTGAGCACCTCGACGGTGACCGTCTCGGCGGCGCCGAGCGACAGCGTCAGCGCGGCGCCGGCACGCGTCGGGTTGGGACGCGGTGCCGAGAGCAACGCGCCGCCAGCGGCGGCCGGACCCTCGGCGGCCACGAGCGAGGCGAACGACACGGGCGCCGGCCCCAGCGCCTCGATGGTGTACGGCCCGCCCTCGTCGCCGAACTCGAACCCCAGCACGATCTGCGACGCGACCAGCACGTAGTCGACGCCAGCCTCCAGCTCGACCGGCCGGCCCTGGGCGATGGACGGGTCGGCGTCGGTGCCGTAGCCGTGGGTCAGCACGTCGTCACACGTCCAGGTCTCGGCGTCGAACGGCGCGCGCATCACGAACACGCCGCCGGTGTAGCCGGTGAAGCTGCCGGTGAACGTGTAGAAGCCGTCGAGCGGCACCGTAAACGGGTCGGCGCGGTAGGGCATGTCTACGAAGGCGCTGTTGCAGACCAGCCCGTAGATGTACGGGTACGACCAGAGCGGCTCGCCGGCCGTCGTGCCCGTCGCGACGGTCATGGTAGACGCCGCCGGGAAGAGGCCGAGCCGAAGCTGGACGTCGCCCGTGGTGGGCCGCCCGGGGTGGGCATTCGTGGCCTTGCCGCTCACCCGGATCAGCACGCGCTGCCCCGCCACGACCGGCACGTTCGCCAGGCGCGACGTGTCGTCGAGCGGACTGTCGTTCGTCGGGTCATCATCGTCGCAGCCGAGCAGCACCAGGTCTTCGTCGTGGATCGAGAGGAGGGTGTCGAACTCGGAGCCGTCGAGGTCTACGAGGAGCGTGCCGTCGTCGGGCGCGGTGTAGCTCCACCACGCAGACTCGTTCGTGTCGGTGCCGGGGTGGAAGTAGCACTCCCCGGGGAGCACGGGCTCGTCGGCCTCGGCGGTCGCGTTGACCGTCGTGCCGAGCAGGGTGCCCGGCTCCGCGATGGTGACGGCGTCGGCGCGGTCGTCGTTGACGAGCTCCGGCGTGACGCCGAACGTGAAGTAGACGCTGCGGCCGTAGGGCGTGCCGGCGGGGTCGGAGACGCGCAGGAAGAGCGGGCCGGCGGGCAGCATCACGTTGTCGAGCCGGACGGCGCCGTCCGCGCCGGGCGTGGCGGAGCAGGCGAGCTCGGCGCCGTCGGCGTCGTGGACGGACAGCACGCGCGCGCCGTTGATTCGTATGGCGAGTTGAACCGGCACGGAGTTGTCGAGGCGCCACCAGCCGGAGCGGCCGGCGTCGGGCGCGCACGACGCGGGCGCCTCGCCCGGCTCGGACGTGGCGCCGGCGGTCGTGCTGTTGTTGTAGATGGCCTCCCAGACGAGCGGCCCGGCCTGGTCGCGGTCGTCGTTCGCGGGCCGGCCCGCGTCGCCGTTCCACACCTGGAGCCGCACGGGACCGGTGTTCAGCGTCGACGAGGTGCGCACCCAGACCGTCTCGCCGGCCGCGACCGCGACCCCCTCGATGCGCTCGCGGTCGCACGCGAGCTCGGCGCCACTCGCGTCGTGGAGCGACAGGATGCCCGAGTACGAGAAGCCGATGTCGAAGCTGACCTCACCGGCCTGGGGCGCCGTGTAGGCCCACCACAGCGACGCGCCCTGGTCGCTGCTGGCGCACGAGGCGTTTGCCTCGCCCGGCTCGCGCGTCGCGCCGTCGTTGGTCTCGACGAAGTAGCCGCCGGTGGTGATGGGTGTCGCGTCGGCGAAGTCGTCGTTGGGCGCCGGCATGGGCCCGTCGCGCGTCAGGGTGAGCACGACGTTTCCACGCGCGGCGCCGACGCCCGAGACGCGGATGCTGTAGGTGCCGTAGCTCCGGGTCGGGATGTTCTCGATGCGCGCGTTCGGTCCACTCGCGCACGCGTAGATGTCGCCGTCGTAGCCCGACTGCACCGTGAGCACGGCGTCAAAGTCCGTCCCCGCGAGGTCGATGGTGATGCGGCCCGGGTCGTCGGACTGGAGGG
This sequence comes from Rhodothermales bacterium, assembly GCA_038243565.1. Lineage (GTDB taxonomy): Bacteria > Bacteroidota > Rhodothermia > Rhodothermales > Rubricoccaceae > DASVSE01. Next base: position 4,977 of record JBBSQZ010000107.1, read on the forward strand.
TGTACTCCCACCAGACCGTCTCCAGGTTGTCCGCCGCCGGACCGCCGGGCGTGCACAGCGCGCCGTACTCGTCGTGCCCCCGCGTCGCGCCGACGGTCGTGCCGGTAAACATGCCGGGCTCAATCTGGGTCGCCAGGTAGAGGTCGTCGTTCGGCGGCGCCGGAGCCTGGGCGGACGGCGCGGTCAGGCTGAGCATCAGGGCGCAGACGAGAGCCGCGCTCCACCGGAGGGCCATCGCGGACGAAGGGGGAATAGAGAACAGCATGGCGACGGAGAGGGTGGCGGGACTAGGGCGTTCGGGCCGATCGGAGAGAGGCACGACCCTACATGATACAGGGTCGGCCGGTCGAAGTCATCACAGGAGTACAACGCTTTGAGACGCGTACGGACCCGAGATCGCTGCCATGCGAGCCGACCTGCTGTCAGCGCACGACGGTGAGGCGGAGCGCCTCGGTGAAGGCGCCCGTGACCACGCGCGCGATGTACACGCCCGCCGGTAGTGCCGAGGCGTCGACCTCAAGGCGCGAGACGCCCGCCGGCAGCGGCCCGGTGTGCAACACGGCCACGCCCCGGCCGAGGCCAGAGCGTGCGCGCACAGTGTCACGAGACGGGGAGCCTAGCGGCGGCCCCGTCCGTGGTCGCCGCTACGCCCTCCGCCGTTGCGGTCCCCGCCGCGGCCGCCCCGGTCGTCCTCCGAGCGCGGCGGGCGGTTGGCGCGGCGCTCGGCCTCCTTCTCCTCCTCGGTGGTCTCCGCGAGGAGCGGCGTGCTCACCATCGGCCGCTAACAAGGATTGACACCACGAGGCGTTGTCTGTACCCTGCCGCCCCACGCCGCCCCGGACATGAACGTCTCGCTCACCCCCGACCTCGAACGGTTCACCAAGGCGCTCGTCGAGGGCGGACGCTACAACTCGGCGTCCGAAGTCGTCCGCTCCGGCCTGCGGCTCCTCGAGGAGCGCGAGGCGCGCGTCGCCGACCTTCGCCGGCTCATCGCCGACGGGCTCGGCAGCGGCGCACCCGTCTCGGTCACGCGCGAGCAGATGCGCGAGGCGATGGGCGAGCGGATGGACGCGCTCCGCATCGAGGCCGAGCGCGGCGAGCGCCCTGCGCCGGGTGGGCCGGACGCGATCACGATCTAGCGTGCGCGCCTACGACCTCCTCCCCGCGGCATACGCCGACGTTCTCGACCTGGCCTCCTTCGCGAGCGAGTACAGCGACGCCGCCCGCGATGCGATCACGGACGGCCTGTTCGACGCCTTCGAGCGCATCGCCGCGTTCCCCGGACTCGGCCGCGACCGCAGCGACCTCGCGCCGGGCCTACGCAGCTTTCCCGTCAACCGCCTGCGCGCGACCGTCTTCTACGTCGAGACGCCGGGCTCGGGCGACGCCGTCCTGATCGTGCGCGTGCTGCGGCAGGAGCGCCACGTCGATCCGGATGCCTTTCGCTAGTCCTCACCGCCATGACTCCCGCCACGCGCGCTGCGCTCGCATCCGCCGGCTTCCAGATCGGTGATGCCACCGACTTTATCGGCCTCTCGCCCGCCGAGGACTCGCTCGTCAACGCGCGTCTCGCGGACGGGCCACAGGCGCCGGTGCCCACGTCGGGCGATCCGACGCGCGCGCCCTCTCGTTCAGAGCAACGATGAGGCGGCGGACGTCAAAGCCATACTCGGCCGCGAGCGCGTCTCGCACGGCACGCACCTCGGCGACGATCTCGTCTGGGGAGGAATCAGGGACCGGGTTCATCGGACGAGGGCGATGAGCGGCGAGGCGTCGGTGACGACGAGCGTCATCCGGCGTCGCGGCCGAGTTCGGCGGCGAGGTCGTCGCCGTCGTACTGGAAGGGCGAGATGCCGAACGCGCCGAGCGCGTCGAGGAACACGGGCCGCGAGCAGCCGGCCATCTCGGCGGCCTGCCCGAGCGAGAGACGGCCGCGGTCGAAGAGCGCCGCCGCGAGGAGCGTGCGCGCCTCGTCGGGCGAGAGACCGGGCGGAAGGTCGACGGAGAGCGTGGCGTTCATGGGGTCAAGATAGGCCGGCCTCAGCGCACGACGGTGAGGCGGAGCGCCTCGGTGAAGGCGCCCGCGACCACACGCGCGACGTAGACCCCGGCAGGCAGCGCCGAGGCGTCAATCTCAATTCGCGAGACGCCCGCCGGCAGCGCCCCGGTGTGCAGCACGGCCACACGGCGGCCGAGCACGTCGAAGAGCGACGCCTGGACCGACTGCGCCTCGGGAAGCGACAGCGACAGCGCCGTGCGAGAACGCAGCGGGTTCGGGCCGGCGAGCGACAGCGATGCTTCGCGAGGCACGTCGGGGCCGCTCGCCTCGCCCGCTGTCGGTAGGATCGGGCGCGCCGGCGTCACTGCGACGAGGTGCTCGTGACCCGACCCCGGCAACCCGACCAGACCGCCGACAAACACCGCATCGTGCTGCTCAGACACCAGCGACACGAACGCGATCCCCGTCCCCGGCGTCCACCCCGGCAGGTAGGCCCCCGTCTCGGCATCGAAGGCGACGGCCGACGTCGGGATGATCGTGCCGTTCACGAATCGGAACGCCCCGCCGACGTAGACGACGCCCTGCCCGCCGGGCGAGCGCTGCGCCGCCATCGTGAAGACGGCCCCCCCGCTGACGACGGGCGCCCACGGCTGGAGCGCGGCCGTCGTCGGATCGACGGCCATCAACTCCCGGCGTGTCTGCCCCTGCACCGTCCACTGACGGTCCCCGCCGAGGTAGAGCGTCGCCGGTGTGGGGCCGTCCGCGCCGTCGCGGTCTAGCAGCGCGAGCGTGTAGCCCTCAGGCCCGCCGGTCGGGCCGAAGCCCACGTCCCACGACGGCAGCACGGTGCCGGTCGCGTAGTCGACGGCCACGAAGGCGGGGCGCCGCGTGCCGACCGGCGCCTCCTCGATGGGCGCGGCGACGTAGAGCGTGCCCTCGGCGCCGCCGGGACCTGCGACCGGCCCGCCGGGCGGCAGGTACAGCAGGTCGCCGTTGTTCTCGCCCTGCCCGGTGACCGACGGCATCGGCGTGTAGAAGAGCAGGTCCGCCGAGGCGCGGTCGTAGCAGGCGACGCCGCGGCTGCTGACGCACACGCGCCCGGAACCGGCGCCGTCGTCGGTGACGACGAGCGCGCTCGCGGCGTTCTCGACGCGTGGGTTCGGAGCGAGTGGCCGGCGCGCCGACGGCGGCGCGGTCATCGCTTTGGGCTCCGGCCGCTGCCCACGCGGGATGAACTCGCGGGTGGCGCCGCTCGCGAGGTCGAACTCGGTCAGGCGGAGGCCGCCGGCGGTGTCGGAGAAGCCGTAGAGGAAGCGGCTATCGGGCGCGAGCGCGAGGTCCTCAGTGAAGGGGAAGTTGCCGGCTCCAAAGTCGGTGGGTCGTCCGGTGGTGAGGTCGAACGCGGCAAGGCCGTTGCGGCGCGCGATGCCGGCGCCGAGCGTCACGAAGTCGCCGCCGACGAAGAGGCGGCCCGAGGCGCCGGGCTCGACCGTAAGCGAGGCGACCACGTCGTCCTCGGAGGCTCCCTGAACGTCGAAGCCAGTCGGCTGCCCCGTCGCCGGGTCGACGCCGACGACGACCGGGTAGCGGTCGCCGCCCGAGCCGTTCGTTGAACGCAATGCGCCGACGTAGAGCACGCCCTGACCGCTTGGCTCGCTCGTCGGGTCGTACGCTAGGCGCCGCACGTCTGACACGCCGAGTGGAATCGACTGGATGGCGGCCGTGGACCGGTTTGTCTTGAGCAAGCCAGATCCAGCCGAATAGACGAAGTTCCCGATGACGACGAGGTCTTGAGCGTTGATGGGGTCGGGCAAACCGAGCGTTGGAGACCATGACGTCAGCACCCCGCCCTCCCCGGTTTCAGGATCAGCGAGTGTCACCTCGGCGAGTCCATCGCGTCGCTGCTCGTTGACGAAGTCGTACCCACTGCCGAGGTAGAGCGTCTCGTCGCCGAGCGCGAGTGCGTTTGGGTAGGCAAGGAAATTGGGATTCTCGTCCGTGAGGTTCGCCTGCCACGGGAGCACAGCCCCTGAAGATGCGTCAAGCGCGACGAGCCCGGTCCGGTTCTTTCCGGAGACGACCTGGAAGATGCCGCCCACGTAGAGCGTACCGTCGTGGAGCAGCATCGTCTGGATACTGGGCTCGTACGAAGTAGTAGACGGGTAGGCAAACGAGGCTTGCAGAGGCAGCAAGTCGCCGCTTGCAGCGTCGAGGACGGCGAGGTCTTGGCGCGGCTGCCCTGCAACGATGTCGAAGTCGCCGCCGACGTAGAGCCTGCCGTCGCCGAGAGCGAGCGATGTGACGACCCCGAGACTCTCATTCTTGGTAGGGTCAGGGCGGAAGTTTTGATCGAGCGTCCCATTGGGGAGGACGTGCGCGAGATTGCGACGCGACTGGCCAGCGACGGCTGAGAACGCGCCACCGACGTAATAGCCACCGGCCCCATCCGGGAGTGTGACAAGGATGCCGGACGTTCCAAGCGCCGAGAACCGGGGCTGACTGAGGTCTGCTTCCCCGGTCGTCCTGTCGAGCACGGCAAGTTGCCCGGTCGGCGGCCCGACGTAGTCGAAGCGGCCGCCGACGAAGACGGTGTCGCCGAGGATCGCCATGCCCTCGACGCGCGCGTCGGTGATCCAGAGATTCGGAAACACGTCGGTCTGCGCCGAGACGGTGGGAGCGGCAGCGAGCAGGAATAGACCTGCGATGACACGGGTGGAGACGCGCATGACGGAGCGGCGAGGATGCCGGATCATACACCACACACGCCCCCACGCGCACCCCCAGAAATGTGCGCGGCCGCCCCGGCCGAGGCCAGAGCGGGCGCGCAGAGCGTCGCGAGACGGGGAGCCTAGCGGCGGCCCCGGCCGCGGTCGCCGCCACCATTGCCACCGCGGCGGTCGCCGCCACGGTCGCCGCCGCGGCCGCCGCGGTCGTCGTCCGAGCGCGGCGGGCGGTTGGCGCGGCGCTCGCGGTCCGCCTCCTTCTCCTCCTCGGTCATCTCCGCGAGGAACGGCTTGCGCGTGACGCGCAGCTTGCCGCCGTCGCGGACCTCGATAAGCTGGACCTCCATCTTGTCGCCGATCTGGACGAGGTCCGCCGGGTCGTTGACGAAGCCGTGGGCCATCTCCGAGACGTGCAGCATGGCCTCCTTGCCCGGCATGATCTCCATGATCGCGCCGAAGGGCAGCAGGTTCTTGACGACGCCCTCGTAGGTCTCGCCGACCTCCGGCATCGACACGATGCCCCGGATGATGTCGACGGCGTGGTGCGCCATCTCCATGTTCGGCGCGGCGACCGTGACGAAGCCCTTGCCCTCGCGCTCCTCGATGTTGACCTGGGCACCCGTATCGGCCTGGATGCCCTTGATGATCTTGCCGCCCGGCCCGATGATGGCGCCGATGAAGTCCTGGTCGATCACGACCTGGATGAGGCGCGGTGCCGTGGGCGAGATCTCCTCGCGGGCCTCCGGCATCGTCTTCGCCATCTCGGCGAGGATGTGCGTGCGGCCGGCCTTGGCCTGGTCGAGCGCGGCGCGCATCGTGTCCATCGAGAGGCCGTCGATCTTGATGTCCATCTGGCAGGCCGTGATGCCGTCCGCGGTGCCACAGAGCTTGAAGTCCATGTCGCCGAGGTGGTCCTCGGTGCCGAGGATGTCGCTCAGGATCGCGATCTTGTCGCCCTCGGCGATGAGGCCCATCGCGATGCCCGCGACGGCCTTCCGCAGCGGCACGCCGGCCGCCATGAGCGCCATCGAGCCGCCGCAGAC
>JBBSQZ010000108.1:0-10740 GCA_038243565.1 Rhodothermales bacterium
CGCGGGCGTCGGGTAGTCGCGCGTCTCGATGGGCACGATGCGGCCCGTCACGGTCTCGTCCATCTCGGCGCCGAGGCGGACGATCTCGGTCGCGAAGTCGAACCACGAGGCGACGGGCGCGCCGGCGAACTGGAACAGGCCGAACGCCGGGTCGGCAGAGGCGCTCGTCTCAGCCGCCACGAGGCACGCCTCGGCGACGGCCCGCGCCGCTGTCGGCCCGCCCCACTGGTCCGCCACGACGCCGACGGTCTCGCGCTCGCGGGCGAGGTGCAGCATCGTCCGCGCGAAGTTGTGGCCCCACGACGAGAAGACCCACGCCGTCCGGATGATGACGTGTGCGGGCAGCGCCGCGGCGACGGCCGCCTCGCCCTCGGCCTTCGTCCGGCCGTAGACGCCGAGCGGAGAGACCGGGTCATCGGCCGTGTAGACCGCGCCTTTCGTGCCGTCGAACACGTAGTCCGTCGAGACGTGGACGAGCGGAATACCGGCCGCGGCGCATGCCTGCGCGAGGTTGGCCGCGCCGTCGCGGTTGACGGCAGCGGCGGTTTCCGGGTCCGCCTCGGCACGGTCCACGGCCGTGTACGCCGCCGCGTTGACGACGGCGTCGGGCCGCGCCGCAGCGATGGCTCGAGCGACGGCGGCAGCATCGGTGATGTCGAGCGTGCCGACGTCCGTGCCGGTGGCGGCGACGCCGCGGGCGTGGCAGAGGGCGAGCAGCTCGCGGCCGACCTGGCCGTCGGCGCCGGTGACGAAGAGCGTCGGGGAAGCGGGCATGGGGGATGGGAAAAGACGGGTCGCCTCATATCTCCTGCTCAGTGCCGGTCAAGCTACCGAGGCGCTCCACCGCGGCCACGCGGCGCCGACGCTGGCCGCGCCCCACGTCACGACCGGCGGGTTGAGCGTGTGCGCGGGGTCGACGGCGAGGCGCGTGCCGTCCCACGCCGCGACGTGCCCGCCGGCGGCCTCGACGACGGCCTGCGCCGCGGCCGTGTCCCACGCGTTCGTCGGGCCGGTCCGCGGGTAGAGGTCCGCCGCGCCCTCGGCGACGAGGCAGAACTTGAGCGACGAGCCCATCGCCGCCGTCTCGACGGCGTGGCCGTCGGCCCGGATGCGCTGGAGGATGGCGTCGACGGCCGGCCCGGCGTGGCTGCGGCTCGCCACGACGACGAGCGGCTCGCCGGCGTCGCGGACGTGGATCGCACGGCGCGCGGCGCGCGGCGTTTCCTTCCATGCGCCCGTCTCGGACCCGCCGTAGGTCTCGCCCGAAACCGGCACGTGGACGACGCCGAGGACCGGGAAGCCGCCGTCCACGAGGGCGACGTTGACCGTAAACTCGGGCCGCCCGGCGACGAACTCCTTGGTTCCGTCGAGCGGGTCGACGACCCAGAAGCGGGTCCAGCCCGCACGCCCTTCGAGGTCGCTCGGGTCGGACTCCTCGGACAGGACGGGCCGGCCGGACGGCGCGAGCGCCTCGAGAATGGCGTGGTGCGCCGCCATGTCGGCCGCCGTCAGCGGCGAGCCGTCGGCCTTCGCCTCGGCCGGGACAGGCTGCCCGACGTACGGGCGGATCGCGGCGCCGCCGGCGAGGGCGGCCGTCCGGGCGAGGTCGAGCAGATCCGTCACGCCGCCGCGGCGACGCCGGCGCGGAAGTAGTCCAGCGTGCGCGCGAGGCCGTCGGCGCGGGCGACGCGCGGCTCCCAGCCCAGGAGGGCTTTGGCGCGCGTGATGTCCGGCTGCCGGATCTTCGGGTCGTCCGACGGCAGGTCGACGAACGTCAGCGACGACTTCGAGCCCGTGAGGGCGACGACCTCCTCGGCGAACTCCTTGATCGAGACTTCGTCCGGGTTGCCGATGTTGACCGGGTCCGAGGTGTCGGAGTGGAGCAGGCGGACGATGCCCTCGATGAGGTCGTCCACGTACTGGAACGAGCGCGTCTGGGAGCCGTCGCCGAAGACCGTGATCGGCTCGCCGCGGAGGGCCTGCCCCATGAACGCCGGCAGCGCGCGGCCGTCGTCGAGGCGCATCCGCGGGCCGTACGTGTTGAAGATGCGCACGATGCGCGTCTCGACGCCGTGGTAGCGGTGGTACGCCATCGTGATGGCCTCCGAGAAGCGCTTGGCCTCGTCGTAGACGCCGCGGCTGCCGATGGGGTTGACGTGGCCCCAGTAGGACTCCGGCTGCGGGTGCACCTGCGGGTCGCCGTAGACCTCGGACGTGGACGCGATCAGCATCCGCGCGCCCTTGGCCTTGGCCAGCCCGAGCGCGTTGTGCGAGCCGAGCGACGACACCTTCAGCGTCTGGATCGGCAGCTTGAGGTAGTCGATCGGCGACGCCGGCGAGGCGAAGTGCAGGATGTAGTCTACGTCGCCCGCGACGTAGATGAAGGTCGAGACGTCGTGCTTGACGAACGAGAACCGCTCGTGGCCCATCAGGTGCGCGACGTTGTCCGGGTTGCCCGTGATGAGGTTGTCCATGCAGACGACCTCGTGGCCGTCCGCGATGAACCGGTCGCAGAGGTGCGAGCCGAGGAAGCCGGCGCCGCCGGTGATTAACGTTCTGGGCAGGGGGGATGAGGCATGGGGGATGAGGGGGAAACTCGAGGCGGGCCTTTGCCCATGCCTCATGCCTCATGCCCCATGCCCGCGTCGCGCGGGGCAACGTATGGGCGCCCGATGGAGTGGTACTCGAAGCCGGCGTCGGCCATGTGCTGCGTGTCGAAGACGTTGCGGCCGTCGAAGACGAGCGGCGTCTTGAGCGCGTCCTTGAGGCGGTCGAAGGTCGGGCGGCGGAACTCGGGCCACTCGGTCGCGATGACGAGCGCGTCGGCGCCCTCGGCGGCGGCGTAGGCCGAGGCGCCGTAGGACAGCACGCCGGGGCCGGCGAGCGGCTCGCGGGCGAAGGTCGCCTTCGTCGTCTCGATGGCCTCGGGGTCGAACGCGACGACGTCGGCGCCGCGCGCGGTCAGGGCACGGATGACGACGTGGGCCGGCGCCTCGCGGACGTCGTCCGTGTTCGGCTTGAAGGCGAGGCCCCAGACGGCGATCGTCCGGCCGGTGAGGTCGTCGCCGAGCGCCTCGAGGATGCGCGGCATGAGCGTGGACTTCTGCGCCTCGTTCACGTCGAGGACGGCCTCGAGGATCTTGAAGGCGTAGCCGTTCTGGCGGCTCGTCCGGTGCAGGGCCTGCACGTCCTTCGGGAAGCACGAGCCGCCGAAGCCGATGCCCGCGAAGAGGAACTTGGCCCCGATGCGGCTGTCCGTGCCGATGCCGCGGCGCACCTTGTCCACGTCCGCCCCGACGCGCTCGCAGACGTTGGCGATCTCGTTCATGAACGTGATCTTGGTCGCGAGCAGCGCGTTGGCGGCGTACTTCGTCATCTCGGCCGACTTCTCGTCCATGATGAGGATCGGGTTGCCGGAGCGGACGAACGGCTCGTAGAGGCGCCTCATGACCTCGGCCGCGCGCTCGGAGCCGGTCCCGATGACGACGCGCTCGGGCTTCATGAAGTCCTCCACGGCGACGCCCTCGCGCAGGAATTCGGGGTTCGACACGACGTCGAAGCGCTCGCCCGCGGTGATGCCGGCCTTCTCGAGCGCCTCGGTCACCTTGTCCGACGTGCCGACAGGGACGGTGCTCTTGTCGACGATGACCTTGTAGCTCCAGTCCGGGTTCGCCGCGAGGAGCTCGCCGATCTGGCCGGCGACGCCCATGACGTACGAGAGGTCGGCGGAGCCGTCCTCGCCGGGCGGCGTCGGGAGGGCGAGGAAGACCACCTCGGCGTCCCGGACGGCCTCGGCGAGGTCCGTCGTGAAGCTCAGGCGGTGCTCGCGGCGCCCGCGGTCGAAGTAGACCTCGAGGCCGGGCTCGTAGATGGTGAGCGTGCCGCCTTTGAGGCGCTCGACCTTGCCGGCGTCGATGTCGACGCAGCAGACGGTGTTGCCCATCTCGGCGAAGCAGGTGCCCGAGACGAGCCCGACGTATCCGGTGCCGACGACTGCGATGTTCATGCGGGGGGTGGCTGGCGGTCAGAAGTCCGCGGGGTATCGGCGGACGTGTGGCCAAACTCCACTCTGCGCCGCGGTGCCTCTGTTAAGCCTGCACCATTTCGCACGCTCTACGCCGCGATGCTCAGGTCGAACACGTCGGAGACTTCGCCATCGGCGACGACCGCCGCGCCCTCGGTGAGGTGGAAGGCCGTTCCGGTGGCGAGGCGCTCGTGCGGCGCGTCGTCCATCAAAAAGTGAACGAGGACCGTTTCCGCCGTCCCGGAGTCGGTCTCAGCCCGGTCTACGACGAGCGTCCATGCCTGGTCTGGCGTGGGGTCGTCGGCGAAGACGACGGGGCTCATGTAGCGCCGGGCCGTCACAGCAGCCCGTCGGTCATCGGCCCGCCACCGAAGCGTGGCAATCGCGTGTCTCATGGCTCAGTTGGGAAAAACACGGCGCACCAGCGAAGCTGGTCGGCCGTCGCAAACCGGGCAGGTCCGACGCCGTCGAGCATCGTCCATCGGTGAAACGACGCAGCAACGTGATCCGGCACGTCGGCCCCGACGATGCGGTATCCAGCAGGATGATAATGCCCGATCGTCCGCTGCCCGAACGTCTCGGCTGCGAGGCGCGTCTCCCAGAAGTACTTCCCGTCGGCAGCCCCGACCGGACGAAACGATCCACGGTCTCGCAGGTCGTCGAACTCGGGGCGCGACACCGTCCGGTACAGGCGCACCGTCACCCCTTCACCTCGCCGAGCGTCAGGGCCGAGATGAGGGTGCAGCTGAGAACGGGTTTCATCGGCAGTCCGGGTGAGTCTCGTAGAGACGCGCCGCCGGCGCGCCGCCAGATCACATCGTGCCCACGACGACGTCGTAGATGTTGGGCGAGTCGGCCGCGGCGCGGCCGCCGCCGTCCACGCCGGCGGTGCCGCGGACGACGTCGCGGAAGGTGTCGCCGTCGGCGCGGGCGCCGACGAGGACGGTGACCTTGGTGCCGCGCGGCGGGCGCGGCAGGATCGACGTCGGGATCGCGAACGTGAGCGAGCCCGTCGCGGCGTCGTAGAGGCCGGCGTCGTCGAGGCGGCCGAGTTCGTTGCCCTGCGCGTCCTCGACGACGAGGTCCGTGCCGACGAAGAGGACGTAGTCGAACGCCTCGGCTGCGGGGAAGGCGTAGCGCGCGTTGCGCGCGAGCCTCCGCTCGCCGCCCTCCTCGGTGTCGAGCACGATCGCGACCATCGCCTTCGGGTCGCCCTCGGGGAGCGCCGAGAACTCGATGCGGACGTACGTCGTCGAGTCGTCGCGGGCGACCTCGAGGTAGGTCACGTCGAGCGCGCCGGCGGGGACGTCCTCGGGGTAGGTGAACGTGCTCGTCGAGCCCCAGTCGTCGCCGGCAGGGTCGGTCTGCGTGAGCGCGACCGTCGCGCCGGGGTTGTCCCGGCGGACCTGCGCCGGCGCGAGCGCGCGGCGCTCGATGCGCGCGCGCGTGACCGGGTAGACGTCCTGGATGTCCGGCGTGGCGAAGTCGAAGCCGTTCCACGTCTCGGGCGCCGCGGCGAGCGGTTTCGCATCCGCAGACGCGCCGTTCACCGTCACCGTCCCGCCGGTCATCGCGACGGCGAACGAGTCGCGGGCGGCGACGGTCGTGTCGGTCTTGGTGACGAGGGCGAGGACGGCGTCGGCGCCGCCGGCGCGGAGGCGGAGCGTGGCGCCGGCGGGCAGCGCGCCGCGCGACACGACGGACGCGTCGAGGCCGCCGGCGGTCTGCGTGAGGTGCAGCGTGACGGTCCCGCCGCCCAGGCGCATCCGGAGCGTCGTCTCGCCCCACGCCTCGGGCAGCGTCGGCTCCACGACGAGCGTGTCCGGGCTGGCGTAGCGGGCGCCGGCGAAGCCCTCGATGGCCGACGTGAGCAGGCCCGCGAGCGGCCACGGCGTGACGGGCACGCCGCCGACGCCCGGCGCCGCGTCCGCCTCGCGCGGGTGGCCGTCGACGAGCTCGGGGATGGCGCCGAGCGTGCCGCGGTCCAGCAAAAAGTCCACCTGCGACCCGAAGAGCGTCGCCGCCGCCTCCGCCCCGCCCGTCTGCGCCATCAGCGCCACGACCGGCCCGGCGAGGCTCGTCCAGACGCTGCCCTCGGTGCGGGCCGAAGCGAGCGAGTAGCCGCCCCGGCTGTCGACGTACGGGTGGAAGAGGCTGTCGGACTGCGCGAGGCTCGCGACGCCGTAGGGGAAGACGAGGCGCTCGGCGAGCGGCCGCGCGAGCCGGGCGCGCTTGGCGTCGGGCATCGCGCCCTGCATCCGCGCGAGCGCGATCAGGCCGCCGGGGCGGACGTCCGGCGCCGCGCGCTGCTGCGCGTCGAGGCGGTCCGCGAGCAGCGGCGAGCGGCCGTACGCCTGCTCGAAGCGGGTGACGAGGACGCCGGACGTGTCGGCGTACCACTTCGCCGTCGAGCGCTGCGAGACGCCCATGATGCGCGAGAAGTCCGCCGCGGAGCGGAGCGCCTCGAGGAGCGCGCCCTGCGCCTCGGCCGGCGCGCCCGTCCGGACGACGCCGCGGGCGGTCGGGTCACCGTCGCGCGGCGTCCCCCGCCCGTCGCGCGTCGTGAGGAAGCCGAGCGTGTCGGTCTGCGAGCCGTTGCGGGTGTCCTTCTCGTAGATGCCGCGCAGCGCGAAGACCGTCTTGAACCAGAAGTTGCCGCTGCCGGTGAGGAGCGAGCGCTCGCCCGTCGCGCGGACGACGTCGCCCGCCGCGGCGAGGAAGAGCGGCGTCGCCTCGGCGGTCGCAAAGACGGGCTCGCCTTTGACCGTCACCACGTCCGGCGCGCGGCCGAGCGCGTGGAGGCGGCGGTCGAAGACCTGCGCCTTCGCCGTCGTGAGGAGGAGCGCGCGGGCCGTGTCCCACTGCCCGGCGGCGAGGAAGGCGGGCACCGCTTCCATCGTCGAGGCGACGGTCGTGGGCTCCATCCCGGGCAGGCCCGGCAGCAGGATGGCCCGGCCCGAGTCGGCCTGCACGACGAGGGCGTCGAGCGAGAGCAGCGCCCAGTTGAGGGCCGAGTTGGTGCGGGCGTCGGCCGTGACGAGCGGCGCCGTCTCGAGAATCGCCGCCATCCGGTTGGAGCGCGCCTCGCGGAGGGCCGTCGCCTGCCCGAGCGCCGCGCGCGCCGCAGCGGCCGCGAGCGCCGGCGTCGCGCCGGTGGCCACGACGAGGCGCGCGGGCGTCTCGACGGCCATCTCGCCGAGCGTGAACAGCGGGTCGGCGCCCTTCGGGACCGCCAGCGCCGCGGCGCGGGTGCCGCGCGCGTTTCCCGCGCCGCCGCTGCCCGTCGCGACGACGGCCGTCCAGACCGCGGCGCCGGTCGTGTCCGCCGCGCGGTCCGTCCGGGCGAAGAGGAGCGCGTCCCCTTCTTTCTGGACCGTGAAGGCGTCGGCGGCGCGGCGGTCGCCGGCGATGGGCCGGAAGCCGACCGTCCCGATGGAGTCCGGGACCTCGACGAGGAGCGCGCCGCGGCGGTCGAGGAGCGTCACGCGCTCGGCGAGGTGCGGGATGACCTTGTGCTGGAGGTCGTTGAGGAGGGCCGTGAAGAAGCCGCTCGTGTCGGGCGCGGCGTAGGCGCGGACGGCGAAGTCCGGCCGGGCGATGCCGCGCGTGCGCTCCGCCGGCCCGAGGTCCACGGAGTCGGCGTCGAGGTGCCACGTCCACGCGTCCACGACGCGCTCGCCGCCGACGGTGAGGCCCGCGCCCTCGACGGCGCCCGTCAGGCCGTCGAGCCACGCGGCGCCGGCGCCGTCGGTCTGGAACGCCGTCCGCGTCTCGGCCAGCGAGTCGGCCTCGGCGGGCGGCGAGGCCTCGAGCGCGAGCGCGGCGAGCGACGCCGGGGCGCCCTGCGCGAGCGTCAGCTCGGGCGCCTTGCTCCCGCACGACGACGCCGAGGCGCACGCCGAGGCGGTCAGGACGAGGACGAGCAGGGCGATGCGGCGGGTCACGGAACGACGGGTGAGAGGGTGTGAGGTTAAGAAGGCCGTCTGCCAGGAGATCCCTCCCCGGAGAGATGTCTGCCCCGGCAACCGAGGCGCGGTGATCGCCGGCACCCAGCGCGCACGGGTTCGGGTCTGGAGCCTGGAGGCAGAGTCCTCGGGCCGGCCCCGTCCGTCTAGTCGGAGGGCACGGGCGCGCCTGCGGCCGGCGCGGCGAGGGCGTCGTCGATCCACGCGCGGGCGATGGCGACGAGCGGGTCGGCGGCGTGGCCGGCGTCTCGGGCGAACGCGACGGCGCGGGCGTAGGCCCGCTCGGCCGAGACGCGGTCGCCGGCCTGCGCGTGCGAGACGGCCGTCTGGAGCAGTTGGAACAGCACGACGCCGCCCAGATCGACGATGCCGTCGGGCGGACCGGCGAAGTCGGCGCCGCGGACGGAATCCGCCGCCGCCTCGGCAGCCGTCAGGTCGAACGGTGGCGCGTCGGCCAGTCCGGGCCGAGTGTAGGCGCCCGCGCTGACGGTCATCGGGGCGACGCGCCCGAAGACCTCGGGGTCGAGCGTGAGCGTCCCCACGACGGGCCGCACCGAGGCGCTCCACGTCGCGGCGATGCCCGGCTCGTCGGCGGCGCGGACGACGCGGACGTCGGGGCGCAGGCCGGTTTCCTGGAGCATGCGGAGGGTGCCCGTATCGGCGCCGTTCTCCGACAGCAGGATGGCGCCGGGCGGGACCGAGACGAGGGTCCATCGGGCGAGCGCCGCAGCGCTCCCCTGCCCCATCGCCGGCGCAGCCAGGAGCGACGCGACCACCAGAATGCCAAGCCCCTTCCTCCCTACACCGTCCATTCGCCCGGATGGTGACCTATGCCCTCCGTGAGACCACGCCACTGCGTCTTCCGAATAACTGAAACCCAAACCCAACGTCATCCCGAACGAAGCGAGCCCACGGCGAGCGCAGTTGAGGGATCTCGACGCGGTGACTCTGACCCCAGAGGCTCTGGATGGGCGTCGAGATCCCTCGGCAGGCTCGGGATGACGCTGGGCTTGAAGTGGAGTGGAACGGCGCATCCAGGACGTACCGACTCTCCTCCCGCGGGGGGGCTGTTGGTCGGCGGTCGCCTCGAACAGATCGGACGGATTCGGATGCAGCATCATTCGTGGAGGCCGTTGGGGCGGACGTCCGGGCCGTCGGCGGTGCGGAAGACGACGGCGGTGCGCGGCGGCAGGCGCAGGCCGACGCCGCCCGAGCGGCCGTCCTCGAGGAGGACGAACACGAGCGACGGGATCGCGGCGAGGTCGCCGGCCGAGGCGAAGATCGGGACGAGCGGCTCGCGCGGCGCGCCGGCCGGGAAGGCGAGGAACTGGCTCCGGTCGCTCCGGTTGAGCGCGACGACGCGGCGCTGCCCGCCGAGCGTCCGCTCGAAGGCGACGGACTGCGCGGCCGAGTCCGCCGCGAGGACGCGCAGATCGCCGTGGCGCAGGACGACGTCGCGGGTGCGGAGCGCGATCGCGCGCTGGTAGAAGCTGAACAGGTCGCGGTCGAAGCGGACCGGGTCGGGCGTGCGCGGGCGGCCGAGCGGGTCGTGCGCCTGGTCGGCGTAGACGAGGTCCGGCCAGACCATCGGCTGGCGGTCGGCGGGGTCGTCGGCGCCCCACATGCCGGCCTCGTCGCCGTAGGTGACCACCGGGACGCCCGGCAGCGCCATCTGGAGCGTCACGGCGAGGCGCTGGAGGTCCCGCTCGGCCGCGTCAGGCGCGCGGACGTCGTAGCGGTCCGTTTGCCGCGGGCTCGCGTCGCGGTCGTAGGTCGCCCCGAGGCCGCCGTTGACGATCATCGAGGGCAGACGGCCTGTGTCGTGCCCCGCGAAGCCGTTGAACAGCCCGAGCCGCGTCGCCTCGGGATAGGCATCGAAGCGGGCGACGAGCGTGTCGGCGAAGGCGGCGGCGCTCTGCCGGCCGTCCCAGAGGAACGCGTCGGCGGGGAGGGCGAGGGCGTGGTCGTTCGTCACGGACTGGAAGCCGGTGCGGCGGAGGTAGTCCGTCGCATCACCCCGCTCCTCGGCGACCGTGTACGCCTCGGGGTTGACCTGCGCCACGCGTGCATTCCACTCGCGCCAGAAGCCGTCCGGGGCCTCACCCGAGGAGCCAAGGCGCCAGCCGTCGACGCCGTCGGACGGGTCCCCGTCGGCGTTCGGGTCCATCCAGCGGCGCGTCGCGTCGAAGATGTAGGCCTTCGCGCCGGGCGCGAGATCCGTGGCGGTGTGGTTGAATGCGGCGTCGAGGATCACGCGGATGCCGCGGGCGTGGAGCGCGCCGAGCGTCTCGAAGAAGAGGCGGTCCGCCGCGGTGACATGCCACGAGGCCGGGTCCGCGGTTTCGGTCGCGATGAGCGCGATGTCGCCGGCGGGGTCCGGCCCGAAGAACGGGTCGATGTGGTGGTAGCTCGTCGCGTCGTACGTGTGGCCCGACGCGGCGTCGAAGACCGGGGTGAAAGTGACAAGCGAGACGCCGAGGGAATCCAGGTAGTCGACGCGGTCCAAGACGCCCTGGAGGTCGCCGCCGAGGCGGCGGAAGAAGACGCCGTCCCCGTAGAAGCTCGGCCCGAGGGCGCGCTCCCAGTCGGCGCGGGCGTACCAGTCGGCGGTCCACGGCGTCGTGCGCCACGTAGCCTTCGTCACGCGGTCGCTGACGCCCAGCGACTCCCACGTCGGGTCGTTCGTCGGGTCGCCGTTGGCGAAGCGCTCGGGGAAGATCTCGTAGGCCACGGCGTCCGCGACCCACGCCG
>JBBSQZ010000109.1:0-10600 GCA_038243565.1 Rhodothermales bacterium
GGTGCCGTGGACGAGGATGCGTTGCGTCTCGGTGTCGACCGCGGTGACGCGCAGGCCCGGCAGGTCGAGCAGTCGCTGGTAGAAGTCGAGGTCGGTCATGCCGCTAGATCGCCCCGACCACGGGATTTGTCAAAGAGCCAGAATCATCTGCGCCTCGGTCGCGTCGCGGCCTTCGGCGTGCTGCCCGAACTCGAGGAGGTTGAGCGTGTCCAGCCGCGAGTACGTGTTGCCTTCGAGGCGGCTTGACGCCCAGGCGAGGTCGATGAGCAGGCGGCCGAAGATCTCGCGGGCGTACGTGCCGGCGGGGCGCTCGGCGTCGGGTGTCCGGCCCATCTCGTGGAGCGAGGCGCGCATCGAAGCAGGCAGGTACCACGTGGTGCCAGGCACGTACGCCTCGAGAAGCGAGGCGTCGTAGCCGACGGGTGCGCGCTCGATGATCGGCCGGCGGATGAGCGTACGCAGCCGCGCACCGCCACGCGACATCGGGATGTACCCATGCTCGACTGGAAGCACCTCGGAGATTCGCGCCGGACCCGGCACATAGACACGGGCCGTGCTCTCGCCTTCGGTCGCGACTCTTCCCTGGTCGATGAGCGCGTTGAGACGTCGGAGGAGCGTCCTCCAATGGATCGAGCGCCCGTAGCGCTCCGAGAATGCCACCTCGATATCGGGGCGGCTGATCCCTTCCGGGTGCTCTTCGACGAGAAGCTCTACCGCGTCAGACTCATTCATAGCTCAGGTGACCGTGTGTCCGGCGCCTGTCACGCACGACCGCGGTTGTCACATTTGGGGCCGCGCCTGACAAACAAGCAAGATTGCCTGACAGGATACGGCGGGCGTGTCCAAATCGGAAGACGCGTCATTCTTTGGGGACAGTGTGTCACACGCCGTCGTCCGGCTCGGCGTCGAGAATGAAGACGGGCAGGCGCAGGCCGTAGAGGATCGCCGCGAGGCGGACCGCGACCGTAGCGCCGGCTCCGAGCGCCGCGGCCGGCGCGCCGGCCATCCCGAGCGCTTTCAGGCCGAGGTACACGATCGGTCCGAGCGCTGCGGCCGTCGCGTAGAGGCGCCCCGGCCGCAGGATGAGCGGGATCTCGGACGTCAGCACGTCGCGGATGACGCCGCCGAAGGTGCCCGTCATCATGCCCATCACGACGACGATGAGAAATGGCACGCCTGCCGCCTCGGCGGCCTGCGCGCCCGAGACGGCGAACAGGCCGAGCCCGAGCGCGTCCGCCACGCGCAGCAGGCGCGGGTTCGGCGTGCCCCACCGCGCGACCGCGACCGTCGCCGTGGCGGCCCCGAGCGCGACGATGAGCACGCGCGGGTCGGAAATCCAGAAGATCGGGGTCCGGTCCAGGAGCACGTCCCGCAGCGTCCCGCCGCCGACGGCCGTGACGACGGCGAGGACGTAGACGCCGAACAGGTCGAGGTGCTTGCGGCCGGCCGCGAGCGCGCCCGAGACGGCGAACACGCCGACGCCCGCGTAGTCGAGCGCGGTGAGGAGCGTCTCGACCGTCATACGCCGAGGAGGTCGCAGACGGCGGCGACGCGCGCCTCGAGCGGCCCGCCGACGACGGAGAACGGGATGCCGCGGATCGTGAGGTCGTTGCGGATGGCGCCGTCCATGTACTGCTGCACCTGCGGGTGGACGCGCGTGCCGTCCTGGTCGAACGGGATGTCCGGCGCGCAGACGATCGTGTGCGCGTAGCGGTCGCGGCACTCGGCGGCGAGCGCCTGGACGCGGGCCGGGCAGGCGCCATGGAAGAAGAAGGCGTACTGCTGCGTCGTGATCGCGTTCGTGTCGCAGAGGAGGAAGCGGCGGGCGCGGAGCATCGCATCGTCCTCGATGGCGCGGTGGCGCTCGGCGATGAGCACGTAGTCCGCGAGCGGGACGTCGCCGCCGCGCTCCTCCCACAGCGTCCGCCCGTACTCCTCGGCGCTCGTCGTGCCGAGGTGCTCGGCGAGCGCGAGGGCGAGTGTGCTCTTGCCCGACGACTCGGCGCCCATGATCGCGACGCGCTGCACGAAGTGGGCGGCCACGTCCGGCGTCATCAGCCCGGCGTGCGCGTGGACGTCCGAGCGGGCGAGCGTGCCCGAGACGGGCATCGCGGCGCGGTCGACCGGGACGTGCGCGGCGCCGAGCGCCGCGGCGAAGGCTGGCCCGTACGCCTCGCCCGAGAACACGGCGTCGACGGGCGCGGGCAGATTAGCGCGCACGAAGGCGTGGTGGACGGCGTCGGGCGCGGCGTTGGGCGGCGCGGCGTCGGCGTCGAACGCGACGACCGCCACGTCCGGGAAGCGGCGGCGGAGCCACGCGGCGCGGACGGGCGTCGGCATGTCGGGAAAGTCGGGCGTCGACCAGACCATGAGCGTCACGCGGGCGCACGCGGCGCGGGCGGCGTGGATCAGCGCCTCGTGGCCGCAGTGCAGCGGCACGAAGGTGTCCACGACGAGGCCCGAGGCGTAGCGCGGCGCGGAGCGGTTCACAGCGCGACCGGAGCGATTCGCGCCTCGGGCGCGGCCTGCCGCGCCGCGAGGATCTGCCGCCACTCGACGACGGCGAGCACGCACAGCACGAGCAGCACGCCGTAGACGGCCGACGTCAGCCACAGCGCCTTGACGGCGTAGACGCCGATCGCGACGACGTCGACGGCGATCCAGACGGCCCAGCTGTCGATCTTCCGCCGCACGAGCAGGATCTGGGCGACGATGCTGCCGCCGAGCACGAACGAGTCGGCGAAGGGGAGCGCGGCGTCGGTGAACGTCGCGAAGGCCCAGCCGGCGCCGAGCGCGCACGCCGCGACGGCCGCGCCGACGGCCGTGCGCTGCGCGCCCGAGAGCGTCGAGACGGGCAGCTCGGTGTGGCCCGCTCCGCCGCGCGTCCACTGCCACCAGCCGGCGACGCACGAGGCGAAAAAGAAGGCCTGGAGGACGGTGTCCGCGTAGAGGCGCTCGCCGAAGAAGAGGACGCCGTAGAGCGAGACGGCGGCGAGGCCCGTCCACCACGTGTGGACGCTGTTGCGCCGGGCGAGGAACACCGAGGCGAGGTTGAAGACGTTGGCGGCGAGCTCGAGCGGCGTCATCCGGCAAAGCTACGGGCGGGGGCGAAGGTGGATCTCCTCCGGTTAGAGCTCGGTGGCGCGAGAGTTTGGGGTTTGAAGTTTGGAGAGGTCAGGCATCGGGCTCTGATCCCGACGAACTGCTACGGCCTAAACCGTCTCCAAACTCCAAACTTCAAACTTTACCGAGCACGGGACCCATCCGAGGCGCGGTCTACGTGTCCCCCGTCACACTCCCCTAACGCGGGCCGGCTAGCTTTGCCGGACTCCCCACCGCCGCCGATGCTCCTCGAGACCGACACGCCCACGATCCTGCTCGTCGACGACGAGCCCGACCTCGTCGAGCTGATCGAGTACGCGCTGCTCGCCGAGGGCTTCCGCGTGCTCACGGCCCGCGACGGGCTTGAGGGCCTCAAGGTGGCCGAGGCCGAGCGGCCGGACCTCGTGGTGCTCGACATCATGATGCCGCGCCTGAACGGCGTCGAGCTCACCGAGCGGCTGCGCCAGAACGCGACGCTGCGGCTCATGCCGATCCTGATGCTGACGGCCCGCACGGGCGAGGGCGACGAGATCGCGGGCCTGGAGGCCGGCGCCGACGACTACCTCCCCAAGCCCGTCTCGACGAAGCGCCTCATCAGCCGCATCCGGGCGCTGCTGCGCCGCGGCGAGCGCGAGGACGAGGCGACGACGCAGCTGCTGCGCGTCCACGACCTCGTCATCGACCGCGAGCGCTACGTCGTCGAGCGGCCCGACGCCGCCGAGACGTTCCACCTGCCGCGCAAGGAGTTCGAGCTGTTCTACTACTTCGCCGCGCACCCCGGCCGGGTCTTCTCGCGCGAGGACCTCCTCGACGGCGTCTGGGGCCCGGACGTCTACGTCGTCGACCGGACGGTCGACGTGCACGTGCGCAAGATCCGCGAGAAGGTCGGCGCGGCGTACATCGAGACCGTCAAGGGCGTCGGCTACCGCCTCGCCGAAGCGCTCTAGCCGTGCCTGTCCCGCTGCCCACCCTCGGCTCCCGCTCGCCGGCGCCCCGGACGCCCGTCGTGCACCGCGTCGCGTTCCGCGTGGCCGCGGCCGTCGGCGCGGCCGTGGGCGTGGCGGCGACCGTGTTCGTGGGCGTCCTCGCGGCGTCGCTGCCGGCGGCCGAGACGCTGCGCGTTGCTGCGATCGGCGGCGTCGGGCTCGCGGTCGTCGCGGGCTTGGTAGCCTACCTGTCCGTGCAGCGGCGCGTCGGCGGGCGCCTCGAGCTTGCGAGGCGGACCCTCCGCGAGGCGCGCAAGCGACGCTTCGACGGCCTCGCCGCCCTCGCCGAGTCTGAGGACCGCGACGAGCTCGACGCGCTCGTCCGGCAGGTCTATGGCGCCGGCCGCGCGCTGCAGGCCGAGATCGAGACGCTCGAGACGCTGGAGTCCTACCGCCGCGACTTCCTCGGCGACGTCTCGCACGAGCTCCGGACGCCCATCTTCGCCGTCGCCGGCTTCGCCGAGACGCTCCTCGACGGCGCGCTCGACGACGACCGCGTGCGGCGCCGCTTCGTCGAGAAGATCCTCGCCAACGCGCGGCGCCTCGAGGCGCTCACGCGCGACCTCACCGACATCTCGAAGCTCGAGACGGGCCGCCTGACGCTCGACCGCGCGCCGTTTGCTGTCCGCCCGCTCGCGGTCGAGGTCGCGGAGGGCCTCGAGAAGCTCGCCCGCGACAACGGCGTCGACCTCCAGGTGCGCGTCCCCGAGGCGCTGCCGCTCGCCGACGGCGACCGCGACCGCGTCCGGCAGGTCCTCGCCAACCTCGTCGAGAACGCGCTGACGTACACGAATGCCGGCGGCCACGTCGAGCTCACGGCCCGCCTGCGGCCGTCGGGCGAGCTCCGCGTCGCCGTCGTCGACGACGGCATCGGCATCCCGGCCGGCGACCTGCCGCGCCTCACGGACCGCTTTTTCCGCGTCGACAAGAGCCGCGCGCGCGAGCACGGCGGGACGGGCCTCGGCCTGTCGATCGTGAAGCACATTCTCGAGGCGCACGGGCAGCGCCTCGGCGTCGAGAGCCGGCCGGGCTACGGGTCGTCGTTCGCGTTCTCGCTGCCCACCGTGCCCGCGCCGCCCGAGCCAGCGGCTGCGCGTGCCGACCCGGCGGAGCGCCTGGACCGCCCGCCGCGGCGCCGCACGCCTCGCTCGGGGTTGGCCTGACGCCGCGCGGGCGTAACATGTGCGTTTTACCCGCACGCTGTGACGCTCGCTGACCTCATCCAGCAGACCCGCTTCGAGTCGCCCGCGCAGGAGGCCGTCCTGAACGTCATCGCGACCGAGTCGTGGGTCTCGTCCCGCGTCGCGGCGGCGCTCGCCACCTTCGGCGTCACGCCGGCGCAGTACAACGTGCTCCGCATCCTGCGCGGCCACGCCGCCGGCCCGATGACGTGCTCGCAGATCGGCGGCCGCCTTCTGGACCGGACGCCCGACGTGACGCGCCTGCTCGCGCGTCTCGAGCGCGCCGGCCTCGTCTCGCGCACGCGCGCCACGCACGACCGCCGCGCCGTCGAGGTGTCGCTCACGGACGCCGGCCGCCACGTCCTCGACGCCCTCGACGCGCCCGCCCGCGACGCCATCGCGTCCGTCGCGCGGCACCTCTCGGCCGACGAACTGCGGACGCTCTCGGGCCTCCTCGAGCGCCTCCGCACGGACCAGGCCTGACGCCGATTCGCGGAGTCGGCAGACCATGAGGGCAGAGAACAGAAATTCTCTCACACCCTCTACTTTGTCATCCTGAGCTTGCGAAGGCTCTCGACGCAGACCGTAGCGTCATTCTGAGAAGCCGCTATTGATATCCTCCGCTTCGCTCAGGATGATATGGTTGAGCTATTGTCACAAACGTGGCATGTGGCGCAGGCACGGGACTTCTCCGACGCATTCAGTCCGACCCGTCCGCCCTCAACGAGACGACGCGCCCCGGCCGGAGCCGAGGCGCGTCGCACGAAGGCCGACGGTCGGATCTACCAGCGCGGCTGGCCCTTGACGGCAAAGAGGCGCGCCTCGGCCGCCTCGTCCGGCGAGAACGTGCCGACCCAGACGGTGTAGGTGCCGGCGGGGCCGGTGCTGAACGTCACGCCCGGGTTGCTGCCGTTGGCGTCGTCCGAGCACTGCCAGCGGCCGGACGGGTCGGCGACGAGCAGCGTCGTGTCCGTGCTCGACGTGACGTAGATCGAGAGCAGGCCGCCGGTGTGCGTGACGGTCGCGACGGGGGCGTTGTTGCGGATGAAGCCCGAGCAGCCCGAGCCGGGGATCGCGTTGCGATCCGGTCCGCCGGCGCGGATGTCGAGGCTCGCCGGGGCGTCGGCGGCGGCGAGCGTGCCGAACTGCGGCGCGGCCTGCCGCTGCGGCTGCGCCGAGGCGGGCATCGCCGAGAGGAGGAGCGCGAGCAGCGCGGCGGCGGAAAACAGACGGGGCGTCGACATGGAAGCGGTGGCGGGATGTGTCCGGGCCAGGTGCAAACGCCGTGCCGCCCGCCGGTGTTGCTCGGGCGGGTGGAAGAGGCCGTTTCAGGCGCCGTTCTGGCGGGACCGTCTTACTCCGCGGACACCGATACCTGCGCCTGCGCAGGCGCGGCGGGGCGCGAGTACGTCCCGACCCAGACGGCGTAGCGGCCCGCCTCGTCGGTCGCGATGCGCGGGTTGGACGAGCCCTCGGCGTCGTCCGAGCAGAGCCATCGGCCGGACGGGGACCGGGCGACCATCACGAGGTCCTGGTCGTCGGACGATGCGCGGATCGAGAGCGGCGCGGCGCCCGCCGTCACGGCGACCGTCGGGCGCGCGTCGATGAGGCCGCGGCAGCCGTCGCCCTCGACCGGGTTGACGAGGGCGCTGCCCGTGGCGACGGCCATCTGGCCGGCGTTGTCGCGGAGGGTGAGCGTCGCCATCGGAGTGTCCGGCATGAGGTCCTGGCCCGAGTAGGTGCCCTCGTAGAAGTCCGGCCGGTCGTCCATGCCCTCCATGCCGTAGTCCGGCGTCGCGATCGTGATCTCGCCGCGCGCGGCCGTAACGGTGACGGTCGTCGGGCCGGCGCGCTCCATCCCGCCCATGTCCATGCCCTCCGTGTCCATGCCGGCCATGCCCGCCGCCGGGTCCGGGTCGTTCCACGTGCCGACCCAGGCGCGGTAGGTGCCCGCGGCGACGGCCGTGTCGTCGGCCGTGCCGAACTGGATGCCCGGGTTGAGGCCGTCCGCGTCGTCGGAGCAGAACCACGTGCCGTCCGGCGTCTGGACGAGCAGCACGAGGTCCGTGCCCTCCGCGGCTGTCGCGGTGATGCCGAACGGGCCGGCGCCGCGCATCTCGACGGTCGCGGTCGGGGCGGCCATGATGAAGCCCGAGCATGCCGGGCCGTTTACCGGGTTCGGGCCCTCGGGCAGGACCGTCGCCGTGCCGCTGGCGGGCGCGTCGCCGACGCGCAGGCGAACGGCGGCGCGGGCGCTCGTCTGGAGCGGCATGTAGCGGCCCTCGGCATACGGCGTCGGCGTGTAGTCGCCGCCGTAGTCCGGCACCTCGAGCGCCGTCTCCGCCACGGTGACCGTCGCGGCGACCTGCCCGGCGTCGGCGCCGTACGTCCCGATCCAGACGGCGTAGCGCCCCGAGGCGGCGTCCTCGATGTTGAGGCCCGGGTCGAGGCCCAGGAGGTCGTCGTTGCAGCGCCACGCGCCGCCGGGCGTGTGGACGATCATCACGAGGTCGGCGGACGTCTCGGCGTCGGCCGAGGTGGCGGAGAGGGCGAGCAGGCCCTGCCCGCTGTAGGCGACCACCAGCGTCGGGCGAGCCGCGTCGACGTAGCCCGTGCACCAGTCCGAGTCGCCCGCGGCCTGGAGGCCCGCGCGCTCGACGGAGTCCGAGCCGCCCGCCCGGACGGCCTGCGTCGCCGCGCCGCTCTGCGCCTCGAAGCCCGCAGCGAGGCTCAGGCGGCCGGAGGTCGGCTCCGCGTCCGCCATGAGGACCGGGATCGGCGGCGGCATCCCCGCGACGAGCGTCGCCGTCGTGTTGCCCGTCTGGTCCTGGCTGTACGACCCGACCCAGACGGCGTAGCGCCCGCGCGGCGCGCCCTGCTCCTCGACGACCGGCGCGAGGCCGTCGCCGTCGTCGTTGCATCGCCACGTGCCGTCCGGGCCATAGACGGCGAGCGTCGCGTCGAAGTCCGAGCGGACCGTCATCTGGAGGGCGCCGCCGGGCCAGTCCACGACGGCGTCCGGCGCGGACGGGTCGAAGAAGCCGGGGCAGTCGTCCATGCCCGACGGTGCGACGCTGCGGAGCGTGATCTGACGCGACTCGGCAGGCCGGTCGGCGCGCGGGGAGAGCGTGCCTGATGCGGGACGCGCGTCGGGGCGCATCTGCTGGGCGGCGGGCGCCGCGAGGGGGAGCGCCGCGAGGGCGGCGGCGAGAAAGGCGCGGGTCATGGGCGAGGGGTCGGGTGACGGGCGCGAAGCTACGGGCCGCGTCCTGCGTGGCAGATGATCTGAAAAGACCAGTTCGGACCTGTAAACGGGGAACGGCGGGGCACCCCTCGCCAGGTGCCCCGCCGTTCATAGCCGTCTGCGCTCAGCGCGGGTCGATCTCGGAGATCATCACGTTGGCCGCGGCCGTGCCGCCGCCGTACGTGCCGGCCCAGATGTTGTACAGCCCCGAGGGCGCGTTCCGGATGATCACGAGCGGGTCGCCGTCGCCGTACGAGTCGTCGTCGCAGCGCCAGTCGCCGTCCGGCAGGTTGACGGGCAGCGTCGTGTCCGAGCCCGACGTCGCGAAGATGTAGAGCGTGGACGAGCGGCCGGTCCAGTTCAGGTTGAGGTCCGGCGCCTCCGCGACCGTGCCGGTGCAGCCGCTGATGGTGACCTCAGAGCCGCCGCCGGCCGTGAGGGGCGTCGTGTTCGGGTCCGGCATGAAGCCGGCGCGGAGCGTGACGGTGCCGTAGAGCGGGTCCTGCGAGAGGTCCTGAGCCTGAGCGAGGGGCGCCGCGAGCAGGAGCGCGACCGCGGCGGCGCACTCGGGGAGCCGCCCTGCGCAGAGGCAGTGTAACGGCTCAAAAATAGAAATCTCCCCCTCACACGCCAACACACCTGGCGTACACGCGTCATGCCGGTGTGACCCTCGGCGCCGCGACCGGCGCCGAGTCGCCCGAGCCGGCCGCCTCGCCGACGAACGTCAGCCAGCCGTGCGGGTCCTGCGCGTCGCGGACGGCCGAGAGGTACGCCGTCTGGATCTTCTCCGTGATCGGCCCGCGGCGGCCCTCGCCGACGGTGTAGTGGTCCACCGACCGGATCGGCGTCACCTCGGCGGCGGTGCCCGTGAAGAAGATCTCGTCGGCGAGGTAGAGCGTCTCGCGCGGGAGTGCCTGCTCGCGGACCTCGAGGCCCATCTCGCGCGCGATCTGCATGACGGTGTCGCGCGTGATGCCCGGCAGGATGGACATCGTCACCGTGGGCGTGTAGAGGACGCCGTCGCGGACGAGGAACAGGTTCTCGCCGGATCCCTCCGAGAGGTAGCCGTCGACGGTCAGCGCGATCCCCTCCTTGAAGCCGTTCAGGATGGCCTCCATCTTGATCAGCGAGCCGCCGAGGTAGTTGCCGGCGGCCTTGGCCATCGCGGGCAGCGTGT
This sequence comes from Rhodothermales bacterium, assembly GCA_038243565.1. Lineage (GTDB taxonomy): Bacteria > Bacteroidota > Rhodothermia > Rhodothermales > Rubricoccaceae > DASVSE01. The sequence goes on from JBBSQZ010000109.1 coordinate 9,691, forward strand.
TCTGCGCGGGCCGGTTCCACGACGACACCTGCACGTCGACGCCCGAGGCGAGGGCCTCCTCGCCGAGGTACTGCCCCCACTCCCACACGGCGATGGCCGTCACGACGGGGTTGTTGAGCGGGTTGACGCCCATCGGGCCGTACCCGCGGAAGACGATCGGCCGGATGTAGCACGCGTCCAGCCCGCTGTCCGCGATCGTCTCCACGACGGCGTCGCAGAGCGCGTCGACCGAGAAGTCGCCTTTCATCCGGTGGATGTGCGCCGACCCGACGAGGCGCTTCATGTGCTCCTGCAGGCGGAAGACGGCGGGCCCGCGGTCCGTCTCGTAACAGCGGACGCCCTCGAACACGGACGAGCCGTAGTGGACGACGTGGGACAGGACGTGGATCGTGGCGTCCTCGTGGGCGACGAGCTCGCCGTTGAACCAGACGCGGGGCTTCTCGGACATCGGGGCGGGGCGGACCGGGCGTCCGCGAAAGCGGGAGGGGCTCATCCGGCGCGGGCCGGGACAGGGGACACGGAAGATACGGGGCGCCGGTTTGCCGGAAGCGCTTCCGGCCCGACCGAAGACCCGCACCGCGCTCACGCCGGCCCGACCACGTCCGTTCCGACCTCCGCCGCCTCGCCCGCTATCTTGGACCTCTGACTCACGCCAAACGCCTGTGAAGCCTCTCGTCCTCGTCGCGCTCGCCGCGCTCGCCCTCCCCGCCCGCGCCCAGGCGCCAGCCGCCGCGTCGGCCGACTCGGTCGCCGAGCGCCTCGGCCAGTACACGACCGTCCGCCTCACGACCGACCTCTCGGGTCTCTCGGGCCGGACGCGCGCCATGATCCCGCACCTCATCGACGCCGCGCGCGCGATGGACGACATCTACTGGATCGAGGCCGGCAGCGGCTGGAAGGACGCCCGGAA
>JBBSQZ010000110.1:0-10493 GCA_038243565.1 Rhodothermales bacterium
CGTCATCCCGAACAGCGAGCCGCCAGGCGAGCGTCGTTGAGGGATCTCGACGCGATGAGTCAGACCTCGGCGCCCTCAGACGCGCGGCGAGATCCCTCGACAAGCTCGGGATGACGTTGACATTTTTATCGAAGTAAACCAAAGCGCCCAGAACTTAACGGCCCTGCCCCGCCGGGGGGCTGTTGCCCGAGGCGTCTGCTCGGAAACAGCTTGCCCTACCGTCCCAGGCGCTTCAGGAGCCGCGCCGCGAGGCGCTCGCGGGGGACCGCCTCCTGCTCAGACGCCGAGAGGTCGCGCACGGACACCGTGCCCGCCGCGATCTCGTCGTCGCCGAGAACGAGCGCGAAGCGGGCGCCCGATTTATCTGCCGCCTTCATCTGCGCCTTCATCGAGCGCCCGCCGAGCGCCGTCTCGACGCGCAGGCCCGCGCCGCGGAGCGCCTCGGCGAGACTCACCGACGCCGCTGTCGCCGCGTCGCCCAGCGCGACGATGAACGCGTCCGGGCGCGGCGCCTCGGGGAGCGCGGCGTCCTGCGCGGCGAGGGCGAGGAAGAGGCGCTCGATGCCCGCCGCGAAGCCGACGGCCGGGACGGGCTGCTTCGACCCGACCGCCTCGGCCAGCCCGTCGTAGCGGCCGCCGCCGGCGAGCGACGCCTGCGCGCCGAGCTCGTCGGACTCCAGCTCGAAGACGGTCCGCGCGTAGTAGTCCAGCCCGCGCACGAGGCCCGGGTCCTCGACGTACGGCACGCCGATCGAGTCGAGAAGCGCCTTGACTTCGGCGTAGTGGTCCGCCGCAGCCGGGCCGGCGAAGCCCGGCAGGCTCGGCGCGCCGGCGAGGAGCGCGCGCTCGGCGGGGTCTTTGGTGTCGAGGATGCGGAGCGGGTTGGCCTCGAGGCGCTGGCGGCTCGTCTCGGAGAGGCTGGCGGCGTGCGGTGCGAGGTGGTCGCGGAGCGCGTCGCGGAAGCCGGCGCGGTCCGCGGCGTCGCCGAGCGTGTTGAGGCGCAGGCGCGTGCCCGTGATGCCGAAGGCGGCGTAGACGGCGCGCATGCACGCGATCGTCTCGGCGTCGGCGCGGGCGTCGTCCGTGCCGATGAGCTCCGTCCCGAACTGGTGGAACTGGCGGAAGCGGCCCTTCTGCGGGCGCTCGGCGCGGAAGCACGGGCCGACGTAGTACAGCCGCTGCGGGCTCTTCTGCCCGAGCAGGCCGTGCTGCAGCACGGCGCGCATGACCGGCGCCGTCACCTCGGGCCGGAGCACGTACGTCTCGCGCCCGCGCTCGACCGTAAACATCTCCTTGCTCACGATGTCGGTCGTCGCGCCGACGCCGCGCGCGACGAGCTCGACCGGCTCGAGGACGGGCGTGCGGATCTCCTCGAAGGCGTACAGCGCCATCGTCTCGCGGACCGTCGCCTCGACGTGGCGCCACGCTGCCGCCGACGCGACGCGCGCCTCGGCGCTGCCGTGCGCCTCGGGGAGGACGTCGAAGGTGCCGCGGATGGACTGGAACATCGGAAATGCGGTTTAAGGTTTAAGGTTTAACGTTTGGCTCAAACAACCTTAAACGTTAAACCTTAAACCGAACTTAAAGAGCGGCTTCCGCGTCCGCGAGCGCCGCGCAGAAGTCCTCGGGCGTGGCGGCCTCGAGGAGACGGTCGCGGACGCCCGGCTGGCTGAGCAGGCGCGAGACGCGGCCGAGCAGGCGCACGTGCTGCCCCGCGGCGCCCTCGGGCGTGGCGATGAGGAGCGCGAGGCAGACGGGCTCGCCGTCGAGCGACTCGAAGTCGACGGGCCGGGCGAGCGTCACGAGCGCGGCGACGGTCTCCGTCACGCCCGCCGTGCGCGCGTGCGGCAGCGCGATCCCGTCGCCGACGCCGGTCGAGAGCGTCGCCTCGCGCGCCTCGACGTCGGCGAGCAGCTGCGCCGCGTCGCGGACCGCCGGCGACGACGCGGCGAGGCGCACGACGCCCGTCAGCACGTCGGCCTTGGTCTCGGCGAGGAGCCCGACGCGGACGCTGGCGGTCGTGAGCAGGGACGTGAGCAGCGGGTCGGCAGGCATCGGGGCGCGGGGATCGCGGCAAGATACCGGCCCGCGCCGTGCCACTCCGTCGGCACCCGGCAGGCGGAACGTTGCGCTGCCGGCTCCGTCCCCCTTCTTCACCGCCGCCCGCCCGTGACCGACCTCCCGCCCTTCCCCGGCTTCCGCCCCGACGCGCTCGCCTTCCTCCGAGACCTCCGCGCCAACAACGACCGCGACTGGTTCAAGCCCCGCAAGGACACCTTCGACGCCGAGCTCATGGACCCCGCGCGCCTGCTCGTCGCAGACGTGGCCGCGGAGGCGGCGCGGACGGGCCTGCCGCTCACGGCCGACGCCGCCAAGGGCGTCTTCCGGATCTACCGCGACACGCGCTTCTCGAAGAACAAGGCGCCATACAAGACGCACCTCGGCCTCGTCTGGTCACGCTCCGGGCGCAAGGACGACGCCGGGGCGCTCTACGCGCACGTCGAGCCGGGGCACTGCATCCTTGCGGCGGGCTTCTGGGCGCCGGACCCGCCGCTCGTCCGCCGCTGGCGCGAGGCCATCGCCGCCGATCCCGCACGCTTTCTCGCGGCCGTCGCCGAGGTCGAGGCGGCCGAGATCGGCGGGGCGCACCCGGTCGTCGAAGGGCGGGTCCCGCTGAAGCGGATGCCGCGCGGCTACGAGGACTTCGCCGGCTCGGACGTGGCGGACGCCCTCCGCTGGAAGGGCGCCGTCGCGACGGTGAAGGTGGCGGACGCCGACGTGCTGTCGCCGGCCTTCACGGCTCAGGTCGTCGCGTTCGGGCGCGCCGCGCTGCCGCTGCTCGAGTGGGGGTGGGACGTGGAGACGCCCGCGGCGTCGTAGGTTCGCCCCCTCCCTCACCTCGCCCCCGATGCGCCGTCTCACCCTGTTTCTCGTCGTCCTGACGGCCACAGGCTGCACCGACACGCCGGCAGACACGGGCACGACGGCGGCCGCTGGCGACGTCGACGTCGACGTCCGGATGGTCCGCGACGACTCGACGGGCGTCGAGCTGCCGCGCGTTACGATCGCCGGGCGGCCCGAGGTCGAGCAGCGCGTGAACGCCGGCCTGGACTCGCTCGCGGCGTCGCTGACATGCGAGCCCTACGAGGCTGGGCAGAGCGCGGCCGGCATGAGCTACGAGGCCAAGACAGCCGTCACGCACGCCGCCGACGACGTGCTGAGCGTCTCGGTCCATTCCTCCTACTTCTGCGGCGGCGCGTACCCGACCAACGACGCCAACCAGTCCGTCACGTACGACCTCACGACGGGCGAGCAGGTCTCGTTTGAGGCGCTCTTCCGCGACTACGACGCCGACCGTGCCGCGATCACCGGCGTGCTCCAGACGACGCTCGCGCCGGCTGCGACGGGCGAAGTTGCGGACTGTGCCGAGCTGTTCACGACCGAGGCGATGCAGAGCATGACGTTCCAGTACGCCCTCGGCGCCGACGGTGTGCTCGTTCAGCCCAGCTTCCCCCACGTCACCGAGGCCTGCGCCGCCGAGTCGACGATCCCGTACGCCTCGCTGCGAACGTTCGCGGCCGACGGCGGCGTCCTCGCCCGCGTCGCGTCGGGCGCGACCGCTACGCCCTGATGGAGTCGACGACTGCCAAGGCGCTGCTCATCGTGGCGCTGATCGTGCTCAACGGCGTGTTCTCGATGTCCGAGCTCGCCGTCATCTCAGCGCGCAAGGCCCGCCTCCAGAAGCGCGCCGAGGACGGCGACCTCGGGGCGCGGGCCGCGCTCGAGCTCGCCGCCCGCCCGAACCGCTTCCTCGCGACGGTCCAGGTCGGGATCACGCTCGTCGGCATCTTCGCCGGCGCGTACGGCGGCGCGCAGCTCGCCGAGCCCCTCGCCGCGGTGCTCGCGCGCGTCGGCCCGCTCGCCCCGTTCGCGCACGGCATCGCCATCTTCCTCGTCGTCGTAGCGATCACGTACCTCTCGCTCGTCATCGGCGAGCTCGTGCCGAAGCGGATCGCGCTGAACAACCCCGAGGGCATCGCCGTCATCGTGGCGCGCCCGATGCAGAAGGTCTCCAAGGTGGCGACGCCGCTCGTCTACGTCCTCTCGCGCTCGACGGACCTGCTGCTGCGCCTGCTTCGCATCCAGCCACAGGACCGCTCGGCGGCGGCCGAGGAGGAGATCGGCCTCCTCCTCCACGAGGGCACCGAGGCCGGCGTGATCGACACCGAGGAGCGGCGCATCGTCGAACGCGTCTTCCGCTTCGGTGACCGCGACGTCGCCGGCGTGATGACGCCGCGCACCGAGATCGCGGCGCTCGACCTCGACGACGACCCCGAGACGCTCCGCGCCGCCGTCGCCGCGGCCGGCCACGTGCGCCTCGTCGTCTGCCGCGACGGGCTGGACCACATCGAAGGCGTCGTAGACGTGCGCGACCTGCTCGGGCAGCTCCTCGCGGGCGTCGAGTTGAACGTCGGGTCCGCCATCCGGCCGGTCCGTTTCGTGCCCGAGCACGCGCCCGCGCTGAGCGTGCTGGACCTCTTCCGCGAGTCGGGCGACAAGGTCGCCGTGGTGACGGACGAGTACGGCACGACGGCCGGTCTCGTGGCGCTGGACGACGTCCTCGAGGCGCTCGTCGGCGCCCTCCCGGACGCCCGCGAGAGCCCCGGCGTCGTCCGCCTCGCCGACGGCTCGTTCACCGTCAGCGGCGCGGCGACCGTCGACGAGGTCGAGGACGCGACAGGCGTCGCGCTCCCGCCCGCGCAGGGCGCCTACCGGACGGCCGCGGGCTGGCTCGTCGCTCGCCTCGGCCGCGTCCCGAGCGTGGGCGACACCGTCGAGGCGGGCGCGCTCCACGTCGAGGTCACCCGCATGGACGGGCCGCGCGTCGAGGCGCTCCACGTGACGGTCCGCCCCGCCGGCCACCGGGCGGTGGTGTGAGGGGGCGACTGGGAAGTGGGGACTGGGGACTGGAAAAAGGCAGAGCAGGGGACAGGTGTTGGCTCCCTTCCGCCCTCGTGTCCTCCCGGGCCCCGACCCGGGATCTGCTCTTTGCATTTCCCCATGAGACGCAGAAGGAAGAGCCAGACCCGGGACCAGGTCCGGGACGACCTATCTGGTGATTCGCGATGGGCGTGACGGATGACCGGAGCGTCCCGCGGTGCCCGGTCACGTCCGTCTCCCCATCGTCGAGCTCTCCCCTCTCCAAACTCATTCCCTCCTCGTGACGCCACGGTGTCAGCGGCGCGGCGCATCCTGTAGCTTGCCCGCCCCATCCGTGCCCGCCGTGACTGACGCTCCCGCCCCTGCTGCGCCTCGAGGCGTGCCCGACGCTTTCGCTTCGGGCGCCGTCGAGGCGGCGCTGCAGCGCTACTTCGGCTTCTCGACGCTGCGGCCGGGGCAGGAGGACGCGCTGCGGCCGGTCGTCGAGGGCCGCGACGCGCTCGTGGTGATGCCGACGGGCGCCGGCAAGAGCCTCGTCTACCAGTTGGGGGCGCTCTTGCAGCCGCGCGGCGTGACGGTGGTGGTGAGCCCGCTCATCGCGCTGATGAAGGACCAGGTGGACGCGCTCCGCGCGCGCGGCATCGCGGCGTCGTTCGTCAACTCGTCGCAGACGCAGGCCGAGCAGCGGGCCGTCCTGGACGACCTCCGCGCGGGCCGCCTCACGATGATCTACGCCGCGCCCGAGCGCCTCCGCGTGCCGTCGTTCGCGCGGACCCTCCGCGAGGCGCACGTCGCGCTGCTCGCCGTGGACGAGGCGCACTGCGTGAGCCAGTGGGGCCACGACTTCCGGCCGGACTACCTGCACGTCGCCTCGGCGCGCGAGGCGATGGGCGGGCCGCCGTGCGTCGCGCTCACCGCCACGGCGACGCCGCGCGTCCAGGAGGACATCGCCAACCAGCTCAAGCTCCACGACCCGGCGCGCCTCGTGACGGGCTTCAACCGCCCGAACCTCTTCTTCGAGGTCCGGAGCACGCCCGGCGCGGCCGAGAAGAAGCAGGCGCTCGCCACGTTCCTCGCCGAGCACGAGGGCGAGGCGGGCCTCTTCTACGTCTCGACGCGCAAAGAGGCCGACAAGCTGACGCGGCTCGTCCGCGAGGTCTCCGGCCGGCCGTGCGAGATGTACCACGCCGGCCTGCCCGACGCCGAGCGCTCGGACGTGCAGGAGCGCTTCCTCTCGGGCCGCCTCGACCTCGTCGTGGCGACCAACGCCTTCGGCATGGGCGTCGACCGCGGCGACGTGCGCTTCGTGGCGCACTGGGCCATCCCGCCGAACCTCGAGAGCTACTACCAGGAGGCGGGCCGCGCCGGCCGCGACGGCAAGCCGGCCACGGCCGTCCTCTTCTATGCGCCGCAGGACCGGATGCTGCGCGAGTGGTTCATCGAGCAGTCCGCGCCGAGCCTCGACGACCTCCGCGCGCTCTGGCGCGCGCTCGAGCGCCGCGCGGACGACGACGACGTCGCCCGAGGCGAGCCGGACGAGGTCTCGGAGGCGGCAGACCGGCACCCCGTCGGTGGGCGCGTCGCGCTGACGCTGCTCGAGCGGTCCGGCCTCGCCGAGCGCCTCGACGACGAGGGGCCGCGCCGCGTGTGGCGCGTCCGCCCGTGGGCCGAGCGCCCGGCGCGCGAGGCGCTGCGGCAGTCCGAGCACCACGCCGACGGCAAGACGGCCGAGCTGCGCTCGATCGTGGACTACGCGCAGACCGGCGACTGCCGCCGCCGCCGCATCCTGGACCACTTCGGCGACGACGCCGAGACGAACGTCGAGGCGGCGTGCTGCTGCGACGCGTGCGTGATGCGCGGCCGCCTCAAGGACGGCCCGCCCGGCGAGGTGCCGGCGTTCGCCGAGATGACGATGGCCGGCCGCATCGGGATCGGCCTCCTCGACGCCGTGAAGCGGATGGCGTGGCCCGTCGGGCGCCTCACGCTGTCCAAGATCCTCGCCGGCTCGCACGCTAAGGGCATGGACAAGTACGTCCGCCACCCGTACTTCGGGCGCCTCCAGACGCTCGGGCAGGCCGAGGTGGACCGCCTCTACAAGCAGCTCCTCCTCTCGAACTACCTGCGCCTCGGCGGCGGCGAGTACCCCATCGTGGAGCTGACGCTGCTCGGCGAGCAGGCGCTCGCGCACCGCGAGGACGTCGGCCTCGAGGTCCGCGGCTTCGGGTCGGCACCCGAGTCGCGGTCAAAGTCCCGCGACTCGGCGACGACGGTGACGCTGGACGAGTCGCTCGACGCCGCCGGCGAGGCGCGCTTCGAGACGCTGCGGCAGTGGCGGACCGACCAGGCGCGCGAGCGCGAGGTCCCGCCCTACGTCGTCTTCTCGGACAAGACGCTGCGCGCGCTCGCCGCCCGCCGCCCCGCCTCGACCGGCGACCTCCTCGCCGTCCCGGGCATCGGGCCGGGAAAGGCCGATCTCTACGGCGAGGCGCTCCTCGAGCTGCTCAACTGAGCGCCGCGCGGAGGGCGCCGGGCACCTACCTCGGACAGGATCCGCTGGTCACGTTCGCCCGCTCCAGTAGGCGGGACGCCGCCGCTCGTGGGCGACCGCGAGGATGACCAGCGCGTCCTCCACCGTCTGGTAGATCACGTAATACGGGAAACGCCGGAGCGGCCACCGGCGAAGCGCCCCATGGCCGGCGACGGGCGCGCCGAGGCCCGGCGATCACGTCCGCGACCCGCTGCGCTTCGTCGATGAACTGCCCTCCGAGCCCGGCGGCCTGCTCCTCGTAGTAGGTCGCGCCGTCAAGCAGCTCGGTCCGCGCGTCCGGGTGGAACTGGACAGCCGTCACGAGAGCGCGCGGCGTGCCTCGGCGAACACGTCAGCGGCGGAGACCGGCGCTGTGGCCCCTGCGGAGAGGTCCTCCGAGCGCCGCGCCGCCTCGTCTGCCCATGCCCGCTCGGTGTCGTCGGCGCCATCCAGGCTGGCGATGAGGTGCTGCGCGAGCCGGGCGCGCGCGCTCGCCGGGAGTTGGAGGGCCATCGATTCGATCTCGTGGGTGCTCATGTCGCCGGGGTAAGGTGGAGCAAGATAGAGTGGCAAACGCTCGGCCCGCGCTGGCGCGTATCACGCGAATCTCTACGGCGAGGCGCTCCTCGAGCTGCTCAGCTGAGCGCCGAGGCACCTCACCCCTCAGCGCGGCACGGCCACGGAACAGAGCCGTCCGGCCACAACGCCCGCCTCAAGCAGCCGCTCCATGGCCGGAACGGCGCGCCGTGTGTCCTCCAGCCGGTTGCTCGGCCCGACCAGCAGCACGACGGCGAGGTCATCCATGGGCAGGCTCTGCTGGTGCTCCATGTTCCGGTCCATTGCGACCAGCACGTCGAATGCCTGCGCCGCCGCACTCAGCAGGTCGCCGTTCTGCCTGCCGGCCCGCCCCATCCCGCGCACGGATCGGACGTCGTGGCCGGTAAAGGCTCGGGCGAACCGCCAGTTCAAGTGCTCGTCGAGGAGAACGCGCATCAGGTCGGCTCCTCCTGCGGCGTAGCTTCCAGCGCCCGATCGAGCGCCAGGCCCAGGAACGCCTCGGCCTGCTCACGCGAGACGCATGGGAAGCCGTCGAGAAACTCCTCGATGGTGTCGCCGGCCCTGAGGTGATCGATAAGGCTGTCCACCGGAACGCGGGTGCCGGTGAATACGGGCGTCCCGCCCATGATGCGGGGGTGGGAGTGGTACACGGATCGGATCTCCATCGGGCAGAGTCGTCGGGTGCGGCGAGTCGAACGGTGAGGCCTCCCCTTCCGATCCCGAGGCGAGTTTCAGCCGAGCGCTTCGCGGAAGGCGTCGGGCACCGCGACCGGCCGGCGCGTCTCCATCGAGACCGTCACCATCGTCGTGAGCGCCTCGAGGACGGCGTCGCCCCCGGGCGTCGCGCCGTGGGCGACGAGCGTGTAGGAGCTGCGGCCGATGTCGGAGACAGTTACGGTGAGATCCGGGAGGTCGCCCGGCATGAGCGGGCGCAGCAGGTCCATCTCGAGGCGACGCGCCGGCGGCACCACGCCCAACGCGCCGAGGCGCGCGACGAAGCTCGGCGCGAAGCGCGTGTCGAGGAACAGGAAGAACGCGCCGGCGACGTACTCGCCGTAGCGCGGCGTGTAGACGATGCCGGCGGGGTCGCAGTCGCCGAAGGCCACGCGGCGGCGGACGACGAACGGGTCCAGCGAGATGACGGCCTCGGTGGCGGGAAGGGAGCCGACAGACATGGCGGGGCGGGAGGTACGCCCGCAGGTTAACGCCGTTAACCGAGACGTCGCGGCGCTCCGGGCAGCATCCTCCGATCCAGGTCTGACCGCCCCGGCGCCGGTCAGGCCAGCAGCCGGCTAGGGACCTGCGCGCCGCCGGGACGGCGCGCGGTCGGCCTAGATCCAGCCGCGGTGCTTGAAGTAGCTCAGCGTTCCGGTCGATATCAGCGCCATCACGCCGAGGAGGACGAAGTAGCCGTAGCGCGTGTGCAGCTCGGGCATGTTCTCGAAGTTCATGCCGTAGAGGCCCGTCATGAACGTCAGCGGCAGGAAGATGGAGCCGACGACGGTCAGCGCCTTCATGACCTCGTTCTGGCGCGTGCCGAGCGCCGAGAGGTAGAGGTCGGCGAGGCTGGACAGGATCTCGCGGAGCGACTCGAGGACCTCCACGGCCTGCACGAGGTGGTCCTGCACGTCGCGGACGTACGGGATCGTGCCGTCCGTGATGAGCGGCGTGTCGTCGCGCGAGAGGCCGGCGAGGACGTCGCGCAGCGGCCACACGGCGCGCCGCAACAGGGAGACCTCGCGGCGCAGGCGCACGATGGCGGCCTGCACGCGCGGCTCGGGGTCGTCGAGCGCCTGCGCCTCGAGCGTCTCGGTCGCGTCGCCCATGCGCTCGAGCGTGATGAACGTGTGGTCCACGACGAGGTCGAGGAGCGACGCGAGCAGGTAGTCCGGCCCCAAGCGCCGGATGCGGCCCGCGCCGGAGCGGATCCGCTCCCGAACCGAGTCGAACACGTCGCCGACGTCCTCCTGGAACGACAGCACGAAGCCGGGGCCGAGGACGAGCGCGATCTGCTCGATGGTGTGGCCCGCGACGGACGCGCCGGCGTCGCAGTACGCGTCCTCGGGCTCCACGTCGGTCGCGCGGACGGACCGGATGAAGACGATGAGGCGGTCCGGGTAGACGTCCAGCTTGGGCCGCTGCGTCGGGTGCGCGACGTCCTCGATGGCGAGCGGGTGCAGGCCGAAGGCCTCGCCGAAGGCGCCGACCGTCTCGGTGTCCGCCACGCCGTCGACGTTGATCCACGTTACGCCGGGCTTGTCGGCGAGCGCGCGCGCCTCGGCGACCGTGAGGCCCTCAACCTCCTCGGCGGCGTCCGCGGTGTAGTGGAACGCCGTGACGCGGGCCGGCGGCGCATCGGGGTGCATGTCCGGGAGCGTCCCCGGCAGCGCGCCCAGGCGGTCCGAGCGCCGCTCGACGATCGGGTGGCGCGGCGCGACGAGGCGCGTGGCCGTGCGGGCGACGGCGC
>JBBSQZ010000111.1:0-10454 GCA_038243565.1 Rhodothermales bacterium
CTGGCGACGCTCGTCGCCGTCCACGGCTTCCGCTTCGTCACGCAGGACGCGCCGGACCACCTCCACGTCGCGCGCTACTTCGTGCCGCCGGAGAGCCTCCGCGCCTCGGCGCGCTACGTCGGCCTGCGCGTGCACGAGCTGATGGGCCTGCGCCCGAGCCTCGGGGCGCCGTTCTGGCGCTCGCTCGCGCGGCGCCGCGTGGACCCCGGCTTCCGCTTCCAGCCCACGCGCTCGACCGCCGTCGGGTACATCGGCTACGCCACGCGCGAGGCGTAACCGAGGGGAGCGCCCGTTACAGGAAGATCGAGACGCCGAGGCGCTCTGAGCGAGGCGCTCTGCCGCCCTCCGCTACGCCGGCATCTCGCCTCTCAGGAACGCCTCGCAGCGCAGCACCATGTCGCGCGAGCCGATGTAGAGCGGCGTCCGCTGGTGCAGCGCCTCGGGCTCGACGTCCAGGACCGCGCCGGTGCCCGTCGAGGCCATGCCGCCGGCCTGCTCGACGACCATCGCGAGCGGGTTCGCCTCGTACATCAGCCGCAGCTTGCCGTTCGGCGAGCGCGCGTTGGACGGGTAGATGTAGATGCCGCCCTTGATGAGGTTGCGGTGGAAGTCCGCCACGAACGAGCCGATGTAGCGCGTCGTGTAGGGCCGCCCGGTGGCGTCGTCCTCGGTCTGCATCCACTTGATGTACTCCTTCAGGCCGCGCTCCCACGAGTTGTAGTTGCCCTCGTTGGCCGAGTACATCGTGCCCGTCGCGGGCGTGCGGATGCCGGGGTGCGAGAGCAGGAACTCGCCGATCGACGGGTCCAGCGTGAAGCCGTTGACGCCGGCACCGGTCGTGTAGACGAGCATCGTCGAGGAGCCGTAGATGACGTAGCCCGCCGCGACCTGCTTGCGGCCGCACTGCAGCGCGCTCGCCATCGTGACGTGCCCGACGTGGTCCTCGGGGATCTGGTAGACCGAGAAGATGGTCCCGATCGAGACGTTGACGTCGATGTTGGACGAGCCGTCGAGCGGGTCGAAGAGGACGACGTACTTGCCCTCGCAGCCCTCGAAGAGGAGCGGGATCGCCTCGGCGTGCTCCTCCGAGCCGATGAGGCAGACCTCGCCGCCGCGGCGCAGCGCGCGGACGTACTCCTCGTGGGCGAGCAGGTCCAGCTTCTTCTGGATCTCGTCCTGCACGTTGACGTCGCCCGTGTCGCCGAACAGATCGACCAATCCGGCCTTGCGGACGTCGCGGTCCACGATCTTGGCGGCGACGGCGATGTCGCGGAGCAGGCGCGAGAACTGGCCCTTCGAGCCGGGCACCTCGTCCTGGCGCTCGATGATGAACTGCTCGAGCGTCTTGAACTGCGTCCCGCCCGAGAGGCCGTCCGAGGGGGCGATGGCGATGGGGGGGGCGAGGGCGGGGCTGTCGGAGGTCATGCGGCGGCTGGAAGCGGTTCCGGCGAAACTACGCAGGCCGCGCCTCGGGCGGATCCCGAGCCGCCCGGCTTCACGGGAGGTCGAGCACGATCTCGGTTGCACGGCCACGCTCGGCGGTCGTCTCGGTCTGGCCGCCGCCCGCCGGCACGCCTCCGAGCGTCAGGAGCTGCCACCGCACGACGATGCGCGTGCCCGCCCACACCACGTCCGACCGCACCACGTCGCTGGGGAAATCTCGGACCTCGCTGCTCACCTCCGCCTCGACACCCTGGTAGGCGCGCGTCGCGGTGACCGACAGGCTCAGCGCCTCGGTCGCCGTCAGCGGCCGGCTCGTCCGGACGGCGAGCCGCGAGACGGCCCGCACCTCGATGTCGCCGAGGTCGCCGCCCTGGATGTTCTGGACGCTCGCGCCGGTGTAGAACGGGAGATCCGCCTGTGTAGGCGTCTCGGCTGTCTCGACAGGGTCGACGTGGAGAGAGGTCGTGGCGAGCGCCGGCGTGTCCTCGAACTCGACCTCGAAGCGCCCGTCGGTGCCGGTCGAGGCGTTGGCGAGGGTGTAGCCCCCCAAGATGGTGTTCCGGCGGACCTCGAGGCGCGCCGCGACGGGCTCCCGCGTGCCCGCGTCGACGACGCGGCCGCGGACCGTCGTGTAGCCGTCGTCGACGAGCGAGCAGGCGGAGAGGACGAGGCCGCAGGCGGCGAGGAGGAGCGGGCGGCGCATGGAACGAGGCGTGGCGGTCCTCCAAGATGCGGCGCCCGAGGCGCGGCGCCCTGGTCCGGACGCACTACGCCGGCGCCTCGGGCAGCACGACGATGGCGAGGTCGGCGGCGAGCGCGTCGCGCAGCGCGGCCTCGAACGAGGCGGCAGCAAGGAGCGCCGGCGCGATCTCGGTGAGGCCGAGGACGGCGAGACCGCCGGCCGTGTCCGGGCCGAGGACGACAGTCATCGGCGCCTCGAGCTCGGCCCCGGCGGCGTCGAGGAACGCCTCGGGGACGCCGGGCGCGGCCATCAGCACGGCCGTGTGCCCGGCGGCGAACGCCGCGACGACTGCCGGCAGGCGCGGCGCGCCGGGCGCGAGGCGGAGGCGGGCGACGCTCACGTTGCGTCCTGAACGGTCGAGAACACGACGACGAAGCCGTCCGGCGAGCCGTCGCCGCCGACGTCCAGCGGGACGGCCGTGATCTGGAGGCGCGCCGCGACGCCGTCGCCCGGGTAGTCTCTCTGCGTCTGGAACGTCTCGCCGGTCTCGGTCACGCGGCGGTAGGCGTCGAAGAGGCCCGTCTCGACGTTGCCGGGGAAGACGGCGAGCAGGCGGCGGCCGGTGAGGTCCTCGCCCGGATGGCCCGTGATCTCGAGCGAGCGCGGGTTGGCAAGCAGGAACTCGAAGTCCTCGATCTGCCCGGCGCCGTCGAGGCAGGCGCGGAAGGCCATGACGCCCTCGGGCGTCGCCGCCTGCACGGACGTGAGCAGCGCCACTGCGCGGCGCGCCTCTTCGCTGGCAGCCCGCAGCTCGGTCACGTCGGCGAACGAGACCACCACGGCGTCCGTCTCGCCGTCGGCGTCGTGGTCCACGGGCGTCGCGTTGACGCGGTACCAGCGGACGGGCTGGCCGGGCGGGCAGATGCCCTGGATCATGCCCCGCACGGGCTGCTTCGTCTTCAGCACCTCGCGCTCGGGGAGGGCGTCGGCGTGGATCGGCTCGCCGGCCTCGTCGATGACGGGCCACCGCGCGGGCATGTCGTCCGTGTGGTCGCGGCGTTTGTCGAGGCCGAGGAGCTCGCGGGCGGAGGGGTTCGAGAAGAGGATCGAGCCGTCCGGCGCGACGAGGATGATGCCGTCCGAGACGGTCTCGACGACGCGCAGCGACCACTCCTCGAGGCGCCGGCGCTCGCGCTCGGCGCGGTCCGCGACGATGCGCCGCGCGATGGCGTCGGCCATGATCTCGACGAGGTCGCGCTCGAAGGGCCGGAAGCCGCCCGCGCGCACCTCGGGCGAGACGAAGTTGAGCGTCCCGATGATGGCGTCGTCGACCCAGATCGGCGTGCCGATGAACGCGCGGAGGCCGCGCGTGGCGTAGGCCGGGTGGCAGCCCGTGCCCTCGTCGACGGCGGCGTCGCCGTAGGCGACGGTCTCCTCGCGCTCGAGGACGGCGTCGCAGAAGGCCTCGCGGATGGGGACGGTGAGGCCCGGCGCGAGGCCGGGGTCCGGCGAGACGACCGACTCGATGCGGTACATCCGCTCGCCCGTCTCCTCGTCGATAGGCGTCGCGGAGAGGATGCCGACGGGCATCTGGAACATGGCGCAGCCCGCGTGGAGGTACGCGTCGGTGCGCGCCTCGGGCGAGCCGTAGTCCTCGGTCGTGATGCGGTGCAGGATTTTGAGCGCGTCGGCGAAGCTCTGGAGCTCGGCGGTGCGCGCGGCGACGGTCCGCTCGAGGCTGAGGTTGGCGCGGGAGAGGTCGCGCTGGAACGCGCGGCGCTCGGCGTCGTCGCGGGCGAGGGCGAGCACGCACAGGCGGCCCTCGTACTCGATGAGGCGGGCGGACGTCTGGACGGGCAGCGCGCGGCCGTCCTTGGTGAGGTGCGTCGAGTCGAAGCTGGCCTGGCGCGTGCGGCGCAGCGTGTCGAGGGCACTCTCGGACGACTCGCCGCCGCCCGGCTTGAGCAGGTCGTCGATGGTCATCCCCGAGAGCTCGTCCGCCGTGTAGCCGTAGCGGTCCACGGTCGCCGAGTTGAAGGCGATGAGCGGCTCGGGGCCGTCCGGCCCGAGCGGGTACACGAGCACCGGGTCGGCGAGGGCGTCGAAGAGCGTCCGGAAGCGCGACTCGCTCGCGGCCAGCGCCGCCGCCGCCTCGTCGAGCTCCTCGACGTCCGTGTGGACGCCGACCCACTCGACGATCTGGTCGTCGGCGTCGCGGACGGGCGTCGCGTGGACGGCCATCGTGCGGTACTCGCCGTCAGCGCGGCAGACACGGTGGCGCAGCGCGTAGGGCGTGCCGTCGCGGAGGGCGCGGGCCCAGACGTCGGCCGTGCGCGCGCGGTCGTCCGGGTGGAGCGCGTCGAAGCCGCCGGTGCCGAGGGCCTCGGCCTCCGTCTGGCCGGTGAAGGTCTGCCAGCCGGGCTGCGCTTCGGCGAAGGTGCCGTCGGGCGCGGCTGTCCAGACGATGGCGGCCGTGGCCTGGACGAGCGTCCGGTAGCGGGCCTCGTCGCGGGAGAGCGCGGCGCGGTCGCGGCGCAGGCTCACGTTCTCCGCCCGCTCCGAGACGTCCTCGAACACGATGCCGACGGCGCGCTTCGGGAGCGGGACGAGGTCGACGCGGTATGTCCCGAGTGCGATGCGCTCGTCGCCGTAGGTGATCTCGCCGAGCGTCTCGGGCGTGCCCGTCCGCGCGACGCGCGCGTAGGCGGCGAGCAGCGGCGTCGCGGCGATGCCCGGCGAGACGTCGACGGCGAGGCGGCCCGTCTCGGCGCCTGCGTCGAGGCCGGTGATCCGCTCGGCGGCGGCGTTGGCGTAGACGAGGCGCAGCGAGGCGTCGTCTCGCACGTCCTCGAGCACGTAGACCGAGATGCCGACGGGCAGGTGGTCGATGAGGGACGGGCCGTAGCGCGACGCGGGAGACGAGCGGAACCAGGACATGGAGCGGGGTGAGGGCGGGCCGGCAGCGGCCGGGCGGTGCACGTCAATCGCCGTGCCAGGCATGTGCGGGCCGCTGCGTCTGCCGCGCCATCGCGCGCCTAATCTAGCCAGAACCGGCGGGCGAGCGCGTCGGCCGGCGGATATGTGCGGCGGTGCGCTCCGGGTTATCCACTGCATCGGCCGAGTCCGTCCAACCTGCGCGCTCGTGTGGAGTTGCGCGGCGCAGCCGCGTATTCTGCCGGCCCCATCCGAGCCGCCGATGCAGCGCCCCGATCCGTCCGAGTTCGCCCCCTTCTACGCCCATTATGTCTCGCTCGTGCCGGACGCACCGCTGGCCGAGACGCTCGCCGCGCAGCCCGACGCGCTCGCGCGCCTCGTCACCGGCGCCGACCCGGCCGCGGCGTACGCGCCGGGCAAGTGGACCGTCGCACAGGCGCTCCAGCACATCGCGGACACGGAGCGGGTCTTCGCCTTCCGCGCGCTGTGGTTCGCCCGCTCCGCCGAGGCGCCACTGCCGAGCTTCGACCAGGACGCGTGGGCTGCGACGGCCGAGAGCCGGCCGCTCGGTGCGCTCGTCGCCGAGTTCCGCGCCGCTCGCGCCGCGACGCTCGCCCTTCTGGAGGGTCTGTCGGACGAGGCGCTCGGCCGCGCCGGCGTCGCCTCGGGTGTGCCGATGACGGCGCGCGCGGCGCTGTTCGTCTGCACGGGCCACGTCGAGCACCATCTCGCCGTCTTTCGCGACGCCTACGGGCTGGGCTGATCGGCCGTCCAGACGCGGAGCAACTCGCCGAGCGGGCCGATGCGGGCGCCGTCGCGGCGCGCCTGTGCCAGCGCACGGTCGAGGACGCCGAGGCGCCGCGGCCATGCCGGGCCGGCGTCCATCGCCGGGTGCCACAGCACGACGGCGACGCCGCCCCAGCGCCGCGCCTCGGCGAAGACGGCCGCGAGGCGCTCGGCCGCTGCGTCGTCCGAGAGGCCGCGGTGCGTGAACAGCGTCGTGTCCATCGCCGCGAGGGGCATCTCCCAGAGGTCCGAGACGGCGCCGGCGGGGTCCCACAGGCGGAACGGGTGCGCCGTGCCGCGGCGGAAGCCCGGCGCCTCGGCGAAGCCGAGCGTGCTGTCGAGCGCGAAGCCGGCGCCCGCGTAGAGGCGCGGCGTCGTCGGCTCGGACCACCGGAGGAAGTGGGAGCGGACGGCTGTCGGGACGGCCGCCAGAGCGGCGGCGAGGCGCGCGCGCTCGGCGGCGAGGCGCCACGCGTGGTCGTGGCTCGCGTAGCCGGGGTGCAGGCCGATCTCGAAGCCGTCGGCCGCGAGGCGCCGCAGCCGCGTCCGCAGCCGGCCGCGGACGCGGTACGGCACGTCTTCCGGAGCGCCCGGCTGGACCGTCTTGACGAACAGCGTCGACCGCGCGCCGTGGTGCCGCGCGAGCGCCTCGAGCGCGCCGAGGCTCCGGCGCCGGGCGTCGGGGCCGAGGCCGCGGGCGAGCGCGCGGCGCGGCTGCCGCCGCAGCAGCTCGCCGGCGAAGGCGCGCGCGCGCGGCGTCTCTACGGCGTCGAGGTCGTGCGTCAGGGCGACGGCCCACGGCGCGCCGCCCCACGTCCGGCCAGGCACGGCGTGGCCGCGGGCGCGCAGCGCGTCGCCGAGCCACTGGCGCAGCGCGTCGACCGGCGCCGTCTCCACCGTCCCGAGCGCGTGCTGGAGCGAGGCGGCGAACGGGAAGCGCCCGTGCGCGTCGCGGGCGACCGTCGCTGTCTCCTGGACGCCTGCGAGCCACCAGAACGCCGAGCCGAGCACGTCGTCGGGGACCGGCAGGGGCGTCCGTCGCCCGCCGTGCTCGAGCCATCCCAGGCGCTCGGGATCAGGGGTTCCGTCGAGGTGCGCGCCGGGCGCGACGTGCAGGTGGAGCGCCTCGGGGCGCGCAGAGTCCGGGCCAGCGAGGAGGTCGGCGTCCTCCGGTCCGGTCCACTCGGGCGTCAGGCCGAGGCCGCGGAGCAGCTCGGTGAGGGCGTAGCCCCTCGGCCCTGCGTCCGGCCCGGTGATGGCGCAGCGCAGCCGCACTCAGCCCACGTCCTTCACGACGACCGTCTTCGCGAGGTGGTCGTGGATGCAGCGCCGGTCGTCGCGGAAGATGAACCCGATGTCCGCGATGGCGTAGAGCGTGCCGAGGTACGGGACCGACGCGATGATGCCGTTCACGAAGCCGCGGACCCAGAAGGAGCGCGTGATGCCCGGGTTGGAGCCGTCCTCGACGTCGACGATGCGGATCTTCATCGCGCGCTTGCCGATCGTCTGGCCCTCGGCCGCGAGCAGCCGCAGCTGGTACACCACGAGCGCGATTGCGCCGCCGATGCCTCCGAGGACGGCCCCGACCCCCGTCGCCTCGTCGATGCCGAGGATGCCGCCGAGGACCGCCCCGAGGACCGCCCCGATGATCGCCGGGACGACGATGACGATGCCGGCGAGGCCGTCGAGAAGCTGGGCGACGAGGCGGGTGCCGCGCTCGGCGAGCGGGCGCTCGCCTTCGTGGATCTCGTCCGCGAGCGAGGTGCCGTAGGTCGCGCGGTCGCGCGGGTCCTCGAACCGGTCGTCGCGGAAGGCGTCGTCGCCGCGGAAGGCGGGCGGGCGCGACGGCGCCGCGGCGCGGGCGTCGTCTGTGGCGAGGAGGTCGTTGAGGCGCTTTGAGGCGGGCTCGTCGTCGGGGCGCGGGTCGTCCATCGGGCGGGCGGGAGTGGTGAGGTCCGGAATGGTAGACTGCACCGCCGTCCGCCGCAAGCCCCGTGACCAGTCGGTTTTCCCTGTTCAACGACCCGGTCCACGGCTTCGTGAGCGTCCCGAAGGGGCTCCTGCTGGACCTCGTGGGCACGCCCGAGGTGCAGCGCCTGCGCCGGATCCGGCAGCTCGGCCTGGGCTTCCTCGTCTTCCCCGGCGCCGTCCACACGCGCTTCGAGCACGGCCTCGGCGCGATGGCGCTGCTCCAGGCGGCGCTCGACGCGCTCCGCGAGAAGGGCACGCTCGTCGCGACGGATGAGGCCGAGGGCGCGCTCGCCGCGGCGCTCTTGCACGACGTCGGCCACGGGCCGTTCTCGCACACGCTCGAGCTCGACCTGCTGCCCTACGCCGACGGCCGGCCGTTCCGCCACGAGGCCATGAGCCGCGCCCTGATGGTGCGCCTCGACGCGCGCTTCGACGGCGCGCTCGGCGTCGCCCTCGACATGTTCGACGACGCGTACGCGCGGCCGTTCTTCCACAGCCTGCTCGCGTCGCAGCTCGACATGGACCGGCTGGACTACCTCCGCCGGGACTCGTTCTACACGGGCGTCGCCGAGGGCGTCGTCGGCGTCGAGCGCGTCATCAAGACGATGCGGGTCCACCCGCCGGGGCCGATGGGGCGGCTCGTGATCGAGGCGAAGGGCGCGTACGCGGTCGAGAACGTGCTCCTCAGCCGGCGCCTTATGTACGCGCAGGTCTACCTCCACAAGACGGTCGTCGCGGCGGACCACGTCCTCCGCGCCGCCTTCCTGCGGGCCCGTGCCCGGTGGGGCCGCGAGCCGGCGCTCGCCCACACGTCGCCCGCGCTCGCCTTCTTCCTGTCCGGCGGCGCCACGGCCGACGCCCTCGACGCGCCGGGCACGCCCGAGCACGAGGCGCTCCTCGACGCGTTCACGGCGCTGGACGACACGGACGTCCTCTACAGCCTCAAGCGCTGGGCGAGCGCGACCGACCCGATCCTCGCCGACCTGGCCCGGCGCTTCATCGACCGCCGCCTCTTCCGCACCGTCGTCCTCGCCGAGCCGCCGACCGACGCCGACGTGGCCGCGTGGCGCGCCGCGACGGCCGGCTGGCTCGTTCAATCCGGACTCTCGACGCCGGCCGAGGCACTCCACGACGCCGTCCTCTACGTCTCGACGGGCACGCAGCGCCTCTCAGCGTACCGCTCGGGCACGGACCCGATCTGCATCCTCGAGCGCGACGGAACGGTCCGCGAGCTCTCCGAGGCGCTCGAGATCGCCAACGGCGGCACGTCCGAGGCGCTCGCGCGGCGCGGCGAGAAGTCGTACGTGTGCCTGCCCAAAGAGGTCGCGGGCGTCGTGCTCGGCGGGTAGAGACCCCCTGATACCAAGTCCGGTTGGACTGTTGCGGTACGAAAGGCCGATGGAGTCTGGAAGGCGAGCTTCTGGCCTCCTCAACCGAAACAGAGCTCCAGGATTTGGTATGACTCGCCGCGCCCGGGCCGGGGCAACCCCGAGCGGTTTCGTCGCGCGGCTCCATCCCGCGCCGAAGGCCGGCGCAGCCCACGGAGCGAGCCCACGGCGAGCGAAGTTGAGGGATCTCGACGCACATCTGGGGCCGCTGCGGTCTGACCCACCGCGTCGAGATCCCTCGACAAGCTCGGGATGACGTTGTTGTTTGTGTTGAGATAAGCCAGAGCGCAGAGAAATTAACGGCCCTGCCTTGAAAGCGGGGATAGATGTGCGCGACGCTCTGATTCGGCCAGTGTTAGTCACCGTTGCGTCTCGTCGTCGCGCCAACAGCCCAGACGAGCGAGATCTGAGCTATCCCTGCTTCAAGAGAGACGGGCGTAGCGAAGCGGCCCGAGCAGAGACAGAGGGTCTTTCCCGCGGCGCCCTCACGCGCCGCACGCGCCGAGCGTGGCGCCTCGGCGGAGCGCGGCGCGCGCCGCCTCGGCTGCGAGCGTCTGCGTCGCGCCCGCAACGCAGATCGTGACGCCGGCGTCCGTGCCCGTCGCAGACGACGCGGCGCTCTCGCCGATCACCCAGTGGCGGCTCGACGAGCCGATGTGGGCGACGGACGTCCCGGCCAGCCCGAGGCGCGCCGAGATCGGCGCCAGCCGCGGGACGCTGAACGCCAGCCGCGTCCGAGCGCCCAACTCGAGGACCGTGCCGTACGTCGTGCCCGCGGCGAGGCTCGCCCGCCATGCCGCCTCGGCCGCTTCCTCGGCGCGGTGCTCCGAGCCGCCGGGGTTCTGCGTGTGCCAGTACATCGAGGCGTCGTAGACGACGCGGTCGTCGCTCGCGCGGACGACCTCGAGCGCGAGCGCGCCGTCGCGGTTCTGCGTCTGCCCGACGCACGCCGGGCGGTTCGAGCACCGGCCGCCGGGCATCCAGTCCGACGACGACGGCGCGATGCCCGAGGCGTCGCCGTTGGTGAGGTGCGCGAGCAGGCGCAGGCTGCGGACCTGCACGACGAGCCGCTGAAGCTCGGCCGGCGAGAAGGTCCGCGTCGCGAAGGTGTCGCTGCCACTGCGGGCGAGCCCGGGCGGGAAGCCCGCCGCCGCCGAGGCCGTGTAGTCGGTCGAGCCGAGACGGACGGCGATGGACGACGCGCCGTGGTTCTCGTGGTTCACGATCCGCAGGTAGACCGGCTCGCCGAC
>JBBSQZ010000112.1:0-10418 GCA_038243565.1 Rhodothermales bacterium
CTCGCGGCGCAACGGCCTCGTCGAGTACATCCCGAAGGCGCTGCTCTACAAGGGCTACGCCCAGATCAAGCTCGGCCGCCCGCACCAGGGCGAGGAGACGCTCCAGAAGGCCTACGAGCTCGCGCTGCGCAACGACCTCGTCGCCGAGCAGGGCCTCGCGCTGCACCAGCTCGCGCAGGTCTACCACTACGACTTCAAGTTCTACGGCCTCTCGCTCGAGTACTACCAGCAGGCCCGCGAGACCTTCGCCCGCGTGCCCGTCTGGCCGAGCACGATCGAGCGCGTCGAGGAGGACGCCGCCGCGGCGCACCGCGAGCTCGCCGACCTCGACATCGCCAAGATCCTCGGGCCGATCCCGATCAACCGCCTCCGGCAGGAGTACCTCACGAGCCTCGTCAACGGCTTCGTCGGCATCCCTGGCATCGACAACCGGAGCCAACTCGGCGAGCGGATCGGGCTCACGCGGCAGGCCATCCACCGCAACATCAACGGGTAGGCAGGAACGGGCGGTGGGCGGCGGCCGGTACATTCCGCCTGCACCCGCCCCGCCCGATCATGCGCCTCGCCTGTTTCGCAGCCTTCGCCGTGGCTGCCAGCCTGCCCGCGTCCGCACAGACGGTGAGCCATGCCGACGCGGCGCTCGCGCGCGGCGACACCACGGCCGCGTTCGAGATCCTCCACGACGGCGCCGACGACAGCGAGGCACAGCTCCGCCTCGCCGAGATGTACCTCCACGGCTGGGGCACGCCCGCCGACACCGTCGCGGCGCTGGACGAGCTCGGGCGCATCACGCAGGAGACGGACTGGGTGACGATGGCCGCGCTCGTCCGCATCGCCGAGGTCACGCGCGGCGACGCCGTCCGCATCGTGGCGCGCCAGCAGGTCGCGCCGGGCCTCGTCGTCGTCACGACCTCCATCCCGGTCCTGCCGACCTACTGGGCCGGGACGGACTGCGACGCCCCACCGAGCCGCGTCCTCGGGGAGGAAGGAAACCCGCCGCAGTGGCGCATCGACCGGGTCGTGCTCGAGCGCGACGGCGCGACGCGCGTCCTCGACAGCCGCTGCATGGGCCAGGACCTGCCCGTCCTCGACACCGACCCGTTCCAGACGTACAGCATCGGGGACGAGGCCGCCGACCCGAGGCCCGGGGGCTGGCTCATGGGCGAGTTCGCCGACGGCGCCGCGAGCTACGTCGTCGGGTGGGACCTCGAGACGGGCGAGCGTTGGCTACAGGCCTCCGTCACCAACTGACGCCGCCGCGGCCGGCGCGCGGTGCCCGAGGCGCCGCCTTTCCGCAGGGTCTTCGAGTAGGGGACGCCGGACCGCCCTTGCCGGCGCTCCGGCCTGCGGCGTATGTTGGGGCTTCACCAGCAGGAGCACTTTATCGGGACTAGTGGTACGCCTGCGCAGCCCGGCTGTGCACCTTTCACGTCCGCCGGCCCTGCCGGCCCCGGTCCCGCACGCTCCATGTCGCGCTCAACCCTGTCGGGCACGTGTGCCTCTGCTGCACGGCTCATCGCCGTCGCTGCTCTCGCCGCCGCCCTGGCCGGCCCGGCCGGCGCTCAGACCGAGCGCCTCAGCGCACAGGCCGAGGCTCCCGCCGCGGCGCCCGGCGCCGGGTGGAGCGCTCCCCGCGACGGCGGCGCCACGCTCCGCATCATCGCCGAGGACGCCACGTCGGTCACGGTCGAGGTCACGGCGTCGTGGGACCAGAGCCTCGCGAGCGCGCTCGCGAGCGCCGCGGAGGGCGGGCTCACGCCGGTCACGCTCGCCGCCGCCGCCACGGACGGCCGCACGACCCTCTCGCAGACCGTCGGCGTCGGCGGGCGGACGGCGCCGACGCCCGAGATCGTCTCTGAGGACATCGAGTGGGAGCCGCTGCCGGCGGGGGCACGCCTCGAGGCGCTCGTCGGGCCCCTCGCCCGCGTCGAGAACGTGTCCGAGCTGCGGCGGCAGATGGTCGGGACGCTCGTCGTCGCGCTCGTCCGCGCCGAGGACGCGCCGGGCGGCGGGCAGCGCGTCGGGCGGCTGCGCCGCGCCGTCGTGCGCGTGTCGCGGCCCGCGCTCCGCGCCGCCTTCGCCGCCGGCGCCGACAACCCGCACCTCGCCGTGACGCGCAGCGTCCTCGCCGACGGCACGTGGCGCCGCATCGCCGTCCCGCGCGAGGGCGTCTACCGCCTCACCGCCGCCTACCTCCGCGACTCGCTCGGCATCGCCACGCCGGACCTCGGACGGGTGCAGGTCTACGGCAACGGCGGCCGCATCCTGCCGGCCGTCAACACGGCCCCGCGGCCCGCCGACCTCCGCGAGGTCCCGACGCTCGTCCAGGGCAGCGACCTCCTGTTCTTCGGCGAGGGGCCGTCGTGGTGGGACTACACGCCCGCCATCCCGGCCGTCCCGCCCTCGCAGACCAACCCGAACGGCACGCCCGAGGTGCCGGGCATCTGGAGCCACGACATCAGCCCCTTCTCGGACTCGACGCACTACTTCGTGCGCGTCGACGCGCCGAGCCCGCGGCGGCTCGACGCCGGCGCCGCCTTCCCCGGCTGGCCCGACGCCGCCCGCGTCGACGCCGTCACCGAGCACCTCTTCCACGAGCGCGACCTCATCAACATCGAGCGCGACGGCTCGGGCTCGGGCCTGGACTGGTTCGGCGAGGACCTCACGAAGCTCCCCGGCGGCCTGACGCTCTTCGACGGCCCCGCGCCGCCCGGCATCGCCAGCCCGGTCCGCTACCGAGCCCGCGTCGGGACGCGCACGGACCGCCAGCTCACCATCACGATGTCGGCCGGCGGCGAGACGCTCGCCGCGGTCACGCCCGGGACCGTCATCCTCGACGCGAGCAACATCGGCGACCTGCTCCGCGACCGCGCCGTCGACGTCAGCCGGCCGGCGGGCGCGTCGCTCGGCGTGACGTTCCGCGCGGCGAACAGCGTCCCGACGGCGCAGATCGGCGCGCTGGACTGGGTCGAGGCCGTCTACGACCGCGCGCCGGTCGCGCAGAACGGCGTCCTCCGCTTCGCGACGCCCGGCGGCCGCACGGGGCGCCTCGAGATCCCGATCCAGGGCTTCGCGGCCGCGCCCGAGGTCTGGGACGTCACCGAGTCCGGCAGCATCCGCCGCCTCGGCGTGCGCCAGGAGGGCGGCGCGTTCCTCGTGCAGGTCGAGGTCACGGACCTCCCGCGCGAGATGGTCGCCTTCGACGCCGCCGGCGCCTACGTCGCCGGGCTGCCGCGCCGCGGCCGCGGCGTGCCCAACCAGAACCTCCACGGCCTCGGCGGCACGCCGGCCTACGTCGTCGTCGCCCACCCGGCCTTCATCGAGCAGGCTACGCGCCTCGCCGACTACCGCCGCACCCGCGACGGCCTCGAGCCGGTCGTCGTCTCGACGGACCAGATCGACAACGAGTTCGCCTCGGGCTCGACCGACATGCGCGCCATCCGCGACTACCTCAAGTTCCTCTACGACCGCGCGCCGACGGCGGCCGCCATCCCGCGCTACCTGCTCCTCTTCGGCGACGGCCACTTCGACTACCGCCGCATCAACGACGGCGCCGTCGAGAACTTCGTGCCGGTCTACGAGACCGAGAACATGATCTCGCGGAGCAACTCGTACACGTCGGACGACTACTTCGGCCTGCTCGCCGACGGCGCCGGCCTGTGGCAGACCACGGACGAACGCGTCCAGCTCGGCATCGGGCGCCTGCCCGTGCGGACGGCCGCGGAGGCGAGCGACTTCGTCGGCAAGATCGAGCTCTACGAGTCGCCCGCCTCGCTCGGCGCGTGGCGCTCGACGGTCACCTTCGTCGGAGACGACAACTACCCCAACGAGTGGGACCACGACCTCCACGTGCTCAACGCCGACGGCACGGCGCGGGTCGCGGAGGCGACGGACCCGACGCTCACCGTCCAGAAGATCTACACCCCGACGTACCCGCTCGTGAACACCGTCGTCGGCAACCGCCGGCCCGCCGCGACTGAGGCCGTCCTGCGGTCGCTCAACGAGGGCACGCTCATCTGGAACTACTCCGGCCACGGCTCCCCCGAGAACCTCGGCGACGAGCGCTACTTCACCGAGGACGTCCTCAACCGCCTCGACAACCGCACGCGGCCGGCCATCTTCGTCACCGCCACGTGCTCGTTCGGCAAGTTCGACCTCGAGGTCAACCAGTCCCTGGCCGAGCAGGTGCTGCTGCGCCCGCAGGGCGGCGGGATCGCCATGTTCACGACCGTCCGCCTCGTCTACACGAGCCAGAACCCAACCGACGATACCAACTTCGGCCTCAACGTGACGCTCACGGACCAGATGCTGCGCCGCGACGCGGACGGCCGCCCGCGAACGCTCGGCGACGCGCTCTTCTCGACCAAGAACACCCGGATCGGCGCGAGCTTCAACAACCGCAAGTTCAACCTCCTCGGCGACCCGGCCATGCGCATCGGCCTGCCCGAGCAGCGCGTCCAGATCGAGACGCCGCCGACCTTCCGCGCCTACGACGAGGCGACCGTCTCGGGCCAGGTCCTCGGCGCGGACGGCCAGCCCGATGCCGGATACTCGGGCGTCGTCGACGTCCAGGTCTACGACGCGCAGCGCATCGCCGAGCTGCCCCGCGTGACGGGCAAGTTCTCCATCCCGTATTACCTGCGCCTCGAGCCGGGCGGCCCGGTGGACGGCCGCTACACCGTCCAGACGGACGCGATCTACGCCGGCCGCGCGACGGTCACGGCGGGCCAGTTCCAGGCGACGTTCCGCGTGCCGCAGGACGTCTCGTACTCGGGCCTCCCGGCCAAGGTCTTCGTCTACGGCGTCGCCGGCGCGCGCGACGCCTCGGGCGCCTCGCGCGGCGCGATCGTCTCGGCGCAGGCCGGCACGCGCCCCGACGACGCCACCGGCCCGGACGTCCGTCTGTTCATCGGCGACACGACGTTCGTCTCGGGCGGCATCGCCCCGCCGGAGGCCGTCCTCGTCGCGCGCATCTCCGACGCCTCGGGCATCAACACCGTCGGCGCGGGCGTCGGCCACGAGCTCCTGCTGACGATCGACGGCGACGACGCCAAGGCGGTCGACGTCGGGCGCTACTTCGCGGGCGACCTCGACAACTACCGCGCGGGCACCATCCGCTTCCCGCTGCCGCGCCTCGCGCCGGGCCCGCACACGGCGCGCCTGACGGCGTGGGACGCCGTCAACAACTCCAACACGGCCGAGGTCCAGTTCCTCGTGACCGACGCCGAGGGCCTCGAGGTCCGCAACCTCTTCCCGTATCCCAACCCGACGGCCGGCCCGACGCGCTTCACGTTCGAGCACAACCTGCCGGCCGGAACGCCGGCGAAGGTCCAGCTGCGCGTCTACACCATCAACGGCCGCGTCGTGCGCACCATCGACGGCGACGCCGCGTTGCCGGGGGGCATCCTCCCGGCCGGGCTCGTCCAGATCCCGTGGGACGGCCGCGACGACGACTTCGACCGCCTCGCGACGGGCGTCTACCTCTTCCGCCTGCGCGTCGAGGCCGAGACCGCCCTGAGCGGGACCGAGGTCGTCGAGCGCGTCGAGCGCGTCGCGATCATCCGCTAGGCGCACCCCTCCTCTCTGCGATCTTCTCCCGGCGCGCCCGCCGCGCCCTGACACTCTTCCCCGCCCCCGGGCACCCGCTATGTCCCCAGCCTTCCGCCGCACGACGCGCGCCGCCGCCCTCGGGCTGCTCGCCGCGGCGCCGCTCGCCTTCGCGCCGCGCGTCGCACGCGCCCAGGATTCGATCGTCCTCACGACGGCCGTGCCGTTCCTCCAGATCGAGCCCGACAGCCGCTCGGCCGGCATGGGCATGACCGGCGTCGCGCTCGCCGACAACGCCTACGCCGTCTTCTGGAACCCCGCCGGCCTCGGCCAGCAGACCGGCACCGAGGTCTCGTTCACGCACGCCCCGTGGCTGCCGGCCCTCGGCGCGGACCTCTCCTACGAGTACCTCGCGGCCAAGCACAGCCTCGGCGACATCGGCACGATCGGCGGCCACTTCACGTACTTCAACCTCGGCGAGCAGCAGGCGACGGACGAGCTCGGCAACTCGCTCGGCGACTTCCGCTCCTACGAGCTCTCGACGGGCCTCTCGTACGGCAAGCAGGTCACCCCGAACCTCGCCGTCGGCACGGGCGCGCGCTTCGTCTACTCGAACCTCACCGGCGGCCTCGACGTCGGCGACGCGACGACCTCGGCCGGCGTCTCGTTCGGCGTCGACCTCGGCGTGATCTACAAGGGCCCCGAGCTCGGCTTCGGGCAGTCCTCGCGGCCGTCCGTCGCGTTCAGCCTCGCCAACCTCGGCCCGGGCATCTCGTACACCGAGAACTCCGCCTTCTCGGACGCTATCCCGACGACGCTCCGCTTCGGCGGCGCCCTGGACACGCGCCTCGACGACTTCAACCGCGTCACGCTGGCGCTGGACTTCAACAAGGTCCTCGTCCACCGCGACTCGTCCGGCGCCTACGACTCGCCGCTCACTGCGCTGTTCTCGTCGTGGGGCACGCGGACGGTCAACACGCGCGCCGGGCAGCGCGACAGCAACGGCGACCTGCTCACCTGCGACCGCCTCGCGGCGGACGACGACGCGAGCAACAACTGCTCGTCGCTCAACGGCTTCCAGCAGCTGACGGTCGGCGCGGGCCTCGAGTACTGGTACAACGACCTGCTCGCGCTGCGCGGCGGCTACTTCTTCGAGGACCCCGCCAACGGCAACCGCCAGTTCCTGACGGCCGGCGCCGGCATCCGCTACAACCTCGTCGGCGTGGACATGTCGTACATCTACGCGCTCGCCGAGGACTCGCCGGTCGCGAACCAGCTCCGCTTCTCGCTGCTGCTCAACATCCCGCGCTGAGCGGGATCAGGACGGCGCCTGCGGGCCGGATGGGAACGCTCCCGTCCGGCCCGCTTTCGTTTTGGGCGGGAGGGGTGAGCGGAGCACCTTGGAATGTCTCGACCGTGCGCGCCTCGTCACGTCTCTCGCATCACCCAGACCAACGTCATCCCGAGCTTGTCGAGGGATCTCGACGCGCCGGGTCGGAGCGCTCGTCTGCAATGCGTCGAGATTCCTCAACGACGTTCGCCTAGCGGCTCACTGTTCGGGATGACGGTGTAGTGGGGTCTGTGGCAGATTCCGCCCGTCGCCCGTCGCCCGTCGCCCGTCGCCCGTCGCCCGTCTGGGCCGATCTTCCGGCTCACCCGACCCGCTCCCCGTTGACCGACGCCGGCGCGTTTGCCCTGTTCTCCGCCATCCTGCTCGCGGCCGTCGGCGTGGGGGAGGGGCTGCGGGCGTGGGCCGGGTGGCGCCCCGAGGCGACGCGCCGCGTCGTCCACGCCGGCGTCGGCGTCGCGACGGCGCTGTGCCCGCCGCTGTTCTCGTCGCCCGCGCTGATCTACGTCCTCGCCGTGCTGTTCGTCGCGGCGAACGCCGTCGCGCTGCGGGCGCGCTGGCTCCCGGCGATCCACGGCGCCGCGCGGCCGAGCCTCGGAACGGTTCTCTTCCCGGCCGCCCTCGTCGGCGCGCTTTACCTCTGCTGGACGCTCGATCCGTCGCGCGTCTTCATCCTGCAAACGGCCTTCCTCGTGCTCGGCCTCGCCGACCCGGCCGCGAGCTGGGTCGGGACGAGCGTCCGCAACCCGGGGCGCTACGTCGTCGCGGGGGCGACGAAGTCGGTCGCGGGCTCGCTCGCCTTCGCCGGCGTCGCGGCGCTCTGCACGGCCGGAATGCTGGCGTGGCTGGCGCCGTGGAGTTGGCCGCAGATCGCCACCGGCGCGCTCGTGGTCGCCGTCGTCGGCGCGGCGTGCGAGGCGTCGGGGCGGAACGGGTGGGACAACGTGCTGATCGTGCTGGCCGTCGTCGTGCCGCTCGCGGCGCTGGATGCGCGCCCCGAGGCGGCGGGCCTGTTCGCCGGCGCCGTGTTCGCGGGGGCGCTCTTTGGCTGGGCCGCGTTCCGCGCGCGGTCGCTGGACCTCTCGGGCACGCTCGCCGGCGGCGTCCTCGCGTTCCTGCTCGTCGCCGTCGGCGGGATGATGTGGGCCGTGCCGGCGCTGGCCTTCTTCGTCTTCTCGAGCGCGCTCTCGCGCCTCGGACGGTCGCGCAAGGCAGATGCCGAGGTGCTCGCCGAGAAAGGGTCGCAGCGGGATGCGGCGCAGGTCGCGGCCAACGGTGGGCTCGCGGCGGCGCTGCTCGCCGCGACCGTCTTCTGGCCCGACCACGCCGGCGCGCTCTACGTCGGCTTCCTCGGCGCCTTCGCCGCGGCGGCGGCCGACACGTGGGCGACCGAGATCGGGACGTTCTTCCGCGGCCCGACGCGGCGGCTCGGGCTCGGGCGCCGCGTGGCGCCGGGCGAGTCCGGCGGCGTCTCGCTCGCCGGGACGCTCGGCGCGGTCGCCGGAGCCCTCCTCGTCGGCGGCGCGGCGTGGCCGTTCGGGGCGCCCGTGCTGGCCGTCGTACTGGGCGGCGTCGCCGGCGCGTTCGTCGATACCGCGCTCGGCGCGACCGTGCAGGCCCGCTACCGCCGGCCCGACGGCACGCTCACCGAGCGCGCGGCGGACGGCGTGCTCGCGATGGGTTTCCCGTTCGTCACCAACGACCTCGTCAACGGCGCCTGCACGGGCGTCGGCGCCCTCACCGCTCTCGCTCTCTCGTCGCTTCTCGGATGATCCGCCGTTTCGCCTTTGCCCTCGTCCTGCTCGCGCCCGCGCTGGCCACCGCGCAGGTCGCGCCCGAGCCCGTCACGCCCGCCGCGCGCCGCGCGCTCGCCCTCGACACCGACGCCGGCGCCGCGCTGTGGGCGGACGGCCGCGCCGAGCTGCTCGCCTTTCGCCTCGACGCTGCCCGGGCCGCCTTCGCAGACCTCGGCCGGACGGCGCCGACGAGCGCCGCGGGTGCCCTCGGCCTCGAGTCGGTCGCGCTGTGGGAGGCGCTGGCGATGGAGCGCGACCCGTTCCCGGACCGCTTCTACGCGCTCAACGACTCGCTCGGCGAGGTCGCCGGGCAGCTGCCGCAGACCCCCGAGGGCAACCTCATTCGTGCGACGGCCGTGCTGCACCGCGCGCTGATGCTCGCCCACGAGGAGCGCTACGCGCGCGCCGGCGTCGCCTTCCGCGACGCCTGCGGACGCTTCCGTGGCCTCCCCGAGACGATGCCCGACGCGCTGTTCGGGCAGGGCATCTGTGAAGCTGCCGCCGGCGCGATCCCGTCCAAGTACCGCTGGCTCGGGCGCCTCCTCGGCTTCGCCGGCACCGTCGCCGGCGGCATCGACAAGCTTCAGCGCGCGGCCAACGGCGGCGGCGCGATGGCCGCCGAGGCCGTCGCCGCCTTCGCCATCGTCGACGCGACGTTCAACGAGCGCCGCGCGGGCGGGCTGGACCGCCTCGGCGAAGCCGCCGCCGCGCGCCCCGGCAGCCCCGTCCTCGCCTACCTCCGCGCATTCTACCTGCTCACCGATCGCCGCGCGGTGGAGGCCGAGGCGGACCTGCGCCGCGCCCAGACGGCGCTCGCACGGCCCGGCGCCGCGCCGTTCCCGTTCGTCGATTCGGACCTCGGCATGGTGCTCTTCCGGCAGGACCGCTTCGCCGAGGCGCTGCCGTACCTCGACCGCTATGCGCGGACCTTCCGCGGCAGCGCCCTCCTCGCCCAGACGACGCTCCACGCCGGCCTCGCCGCCGAGATGACCGGCGACCGCCGCACGGCCGAGGCCTACTACGCCCGCGTCCGCGCCGCGCGCGACTACGACACCGACAAGGCGGCCGTCCGCGACGCCGAGGCGCGCCGCGCGGCCCCGATGACGCCGGCGCAGCGGGCGCTCCTGCTCGGGCGCAACGCCTACGACAGCAACCGCCTCGATGCCGCCATCCGCGTCCTCCAGCCGGTGCTCACGGACGCCAGCCTGCCGGACGCCGTCCGCGCCGAGGCGGCCTACCGCACCGGCCGCGCCTTCCAGGCGCAGAAGAACGACGCCGAGGCGATCCGCCACTTCCAGATCGCCGCCGCGCGCCCCGGCGATCCGCTCGCACGGTGGGGCCCGTGGTCGCTGTACCACATCGGCGAGGTCCACGAGGCCGCGGGCGACGCCGACGCGGCGCGGGCTGCCTACCGCGACGCCCTCGCCGCGCCGGGCGAGTACGACTTCCGGACGAGCCTCGAGCAGCGCGCAAAGACCGCCCTCGCGCGCCTCGGCTGAGGCTGAAGGGCCATGAGGGATGAGGCAAGGGATGGGGAAATGCAAGAGGGCGGAAGGCAGAGGGCGGAAAAGGCGGGCTTCCTTTCGTCAATGGTCCGGGCAGTTTTGAGCGACCCTTGCAAGAAAAAGGCATAGGCCGTAGGTCTGGTGTACCACCAACAGACCACGGCCCATGCCCGCACTTCCTCTCGTCGAGGCCGTGCTGACCGCCATTCTCGGAAACGTCAG
>JBBSQZ010000113.1:0-10356 GCA_038243565.1 Rhodothermales bacterium
CGCCTCGTGACGGTCCAGGCCAACGTTCGCGGCCGCGACGTCGCGGGCTACGTCGCGGACGTCCAGCGGCGGATCGACGCGGAAGTCCAGCTTCCGCCCGGCGTGCGCGTCGCGTACGGCGGGCAGTTCGAGAACCTCGAGGCGGCGAGCACGCGCCTCGCGCTCGTCGTGCCGCTGTCGCTGCTGCTCATCTTCGGGCTCCTGTTCCAGACGTTCGGCTCGGCGCGCCTCGGCGCGATCATCTTCCTGTGCGTCCCGATGGCCGTCATCGGCGGCGTGGCGGCGCTGGTGCTCGGCGGGCTGCCGTTCTCGATCTCGGCGGGCGTCGGCTTCATCGCGCTCTTCGGCATCGCGGTCCTGAACGGGATCGTGATGGTCGCCGCCTTCCGGTCGTTCGAGGCGCAGGGCCTCGGGCGCCGCGCGGCCGTCCTCGCCGGGGCCGACGAGCGCCTGCGGCCGGTCATCACGACGGCGACGCTCGCGGCGCTCGGCTTCGTGCCGATGCTGCTCGCCCACGGGGCGGGCGCCGAGGTGCAGCGCCCGCTCGCGACGGTCGTCATCGGCGGGATCGTGACGAGCACGCTGCTGACGCTCGTCGTGCTGCCGATCGTCTACCTCTGGTTCGGCGGCCCGCGCGCTGCGGCGCCGGCCGAGGCGCACGATGAGGCGACGGGCGATGGGAGCGCGTCGGTGCCGGCGCGCGCCGCCATCGCCGCGGCGCTCCTGTTCCTCGCCGCCATGCCCGCCGCGGCGCAGACGGCCCCGCTCTCGCTCGACGCCGCCCGCACCCTCGCGCTGGGCGCGGCGCCGGACGTGCGGGTCGGGCTCGCGGGCGTGCAGCAGCAATCCGCGCTGCGCGACGCCGCGGGCATCCGGCCCGCGCTCGAGGTCTTCGCCTCGGTCGACAACGCGGGCGTGACGGGCGACCGGCCAAGCGGCATCGAGACGAGCGTCGGCGTCGGGCGGACGTTCGTCCCGCGGGGCCTCACGGACGCGCGCCGCGCCTCGGGCAGCGCCGCCGTTCGACAGGCCGAGGCGGAGATTCTGGTCGCGAGGCGCACCATTCTCCGGCAGGCGACCGTCGCCTTCGTCGACGCCGCCGCGGCCCGGCGCCTCCTCGCTCTCGCCGACTCGGCCCTCGCCACGGCCGAGACGTTCGCCCGCGCCGCGGCGCGGCGGCAGGAGTTGGGCGAGACGGGCGCGCTCGAGACGCTGCAAGCCCGCGTCGCCGTCGGCACTGCGACGCGGCGGCGCGTGCAGGCGGCCGGCGCGCTCGCGCAGGCCGAGTCCGCCCTCGGCGTCCTGCTCGGCCTCCCCGGCGGCGCCTCGGCCGACACGCTGCTCGTCCCAGCGCTCGATGTCGATCCGGCGTCTGCCGAGGCGCTCGCGCTCGCGCTCAGCCCCGAGCTCGCCGCGGCGCAGGCGGCGGTCGAGGCGGCGGAGTCGGGCCGGTCGCTCGTCGACTTCGAGCGGCGGCCGGTCGTCTCGGCCGAGATCGCGCACCAGACCGTCGGCGACGGCATCGGCTACGTCGGCGGCGGCATCCGCGTGGCGCTGCCGCTGTCGCGCCGCGCCAACCCGGCGCCCGAGCGCGCCGCCGTCGCCGCGGTGTCGGTCGCCGAGGCGCGCCTCGAGGCCGTCCGCCGCTCGGTTCGGGCGGACGTCCGCGGCCTCGTCGCCGCGCTCGGCGCGGCGCGCTCCGAGCAGGCCGTCGTCGCCGGGACGCTCCTGCCGCAGGCGCGCGAGGCGTACCGGATCGCGCTGCGCCTGCGCGCGCTCGGCGAGGCCGGCTACCTCGACGTGCTCACGGCCCAGTCCGCCCTCGTCGAGACGCAGGCGGCCGTCGCCGAGGCCGCGGCGCGCGTCGCGCGCGTCGCCGCCGAGCTCGCCATCGTCACCGGCGCCGCGGACCTATGAGCGCCGCGGCTGTCCCGAGACGCGCCGCCGGCGCGTCTCTACGGGCGGGCTCCGGTTCGACCACCCCGGCACATCGTTCTGACCCCATCGATTCCCATATTCCGATGACTTCCCGTTTCGCGCCGCGGCACGTCGCCTTCGCGCTCCTCTTTCTCCTCCCGCTCGCCGCCTGCGGCGACGCACCGGCCGAGGTGCACGACGACCACGCCGAGGCCGAGCACGCCGACGGCGAGCACGGCGGCGACGAGGTCACGCTGACGGCCGAGGCGCTCGAGAGCGCCGGCGTCACCGTCGAGGCCGTCCAGGCGCGGCCGCTCGCGCAGACCTTCTCGGCACCGGCGCGCGTCGTCGCCAGCCTCACCGGGTCGGCGCACGTCGGGCCGCTCGTCGCCGGCCGCGTCGTGCGGCTGTACGCCGGCGAGGGCTCGGGCGTGCGCCGCGGCGGCCCGCTCGCCGAGGTCGAGAGCATGGACGTCGCGGACCTGCAGGGCGACTACCTCACGGCGTCGGCTGACGTCACCCGGGCGGGCGCGGGCATCGCGACGGCCGAGGCGCAGATCGAGCGCGCGCAGGCGGCACTCACTCGGGAAGAGGCGCTCGCGGCCGAGAACCTCACGCCGCGCTCGGAGGTCGAGCAGGCGCGCGAGGACGCGCGCACGGCCCGCGCTGCACGGACGGCCGCCGTCGCGACGCGGCAGGCGGCGCTCGCGGTCCAGGCCGCGGCGCGGACCAAGCTTGCCACGCTCGGCCTCGGCGCCCCGTCGGGCCGCGGCGGCGCGGCGCGCTTCACCGTCCGCTCGCCCATCGGCGGGACCGTCACGGCCCGCGCGGCCCAGATCGGCGACTACGTCGAGCCGAGCCGCGACATGTTCGAGATCGCCGCCCAGGGCTCGGGAACCGTCGAGGCGCAGGTGTCGCCGGCGCAAGCTGAGGGGCTGCGCGTCGGCGGGCTCGCGACGGTCGTCGCCGCGGACAGCGCGCGCTACGCCGCCCGCATCGTCGCCGTCTCGCCGACGGTGAACGCGGAGAGCCGGACCGTCCCGGTCCGCGTCGAGATGGTCTCGGGGCGGATGCGGCCCGAGGCGTTCGCGACGGTCGCCTTCGAGACGGCAGGCGCGCGCCCCGCGCTCGTCGTGCCCGAGGCGGCCATCGAGCGGGCGGACGGCGGCACGTTCGTCTACACGGCCGTCGACGGCGAGCCCGGCGCGTTCCGCCGCGTTGCGGTGGAGATCGGGCAGGCGACGGGCGTGGACATCGAAGTCCGCGCCGGCCTCACGGCAGGAGACCGGATCGCGACGGCCGGCGTCTTCTACCTGCGCTCCGCCCGGCAGCGCGGCGAGCTCGCCGAGCACGACCACTGATCCATTGAAGCGCACCGCGTTCCTTCTGCTCGCCACCGCAGCCGCCGGCGCGCTCCTCTGGCGCCGCGCCCGGCGTCCCGACGCGCGTCCGCCCGGCGTCCTCGGTCCGGACGCCGTTCGCGACCTCTACGACCGCCTCGCGCCGGTCTACGACGCCGTCGCCGGCGTCTACGCCCTCGTCGGCGCCGGCCGCTTCCACCGCCGCGCCGTCGCCGCGCTCGGCCTTCGTCCGGGCGACACCGCCGTGGACCTCGCCTGCGGAACCGGCGCCAACCTCCCGCACCTCGTCTGCGCCGTTGGCCCGGCGGGCCACGTCGTCGGCGTGGACCTCTCGCCGGGAATGCTCGCGCGAGCGCAGCGGCGCATCGACGCCAACGGGTGGACGACCGTCACGCTCGTCCAGGCCGACGTCCGGTCGGTCGCCTTCCCCGAGCCGCTCCACGGCGTCGTCTCGACGTTCGGGCTCGAGATGGTTCCCGAGGTCGACGCCGTGATCGCGCGCGCCGTCGCCGCGCTCGCGCCGGGCGGACGTGTCGCCGTCGGCGGGCTCCGCCGGCCCGCCGGATGGCCCGAGTGGGCCGTGCGCCTCGGCGAGCTCCTCAACCGGCCGTTCGGCGTCACGCGGGCGTACGAGGCCATCCAGCCGTGGCGAGCGGTCGAGGCTCACGCGACCCACGTTTACGTCGAGACGGCGCTGTTCGGCGCCGCGTATCTCGCCACCGGCCGCGCACCCGTCCCGCGCTCATCCACGCCCTGACTCCATGCCCGACCCGCTCCGCCTCGACCTGCCCATCCTGCTGCCCGAGATCCCGGACGCGCGCGATGCCTGCGCCGTGCGTCTCGTCGACGCCCTCGCGGCGACGCCCGGCGTCTCGCGCGC
This sequence comes from Rhodothermales bacterium, assembly GCA_038243565.1. Taxonomy (GTDB): domain Bacteria; phylum Bacteroidota; class Rhodothermia; order Rhodothermales; family Rubricoccaceae; genus DASVSE01. The sequence goes on from JBBSQZ010000113.1 coordinate 4,159, forward strand.
CCACGTCGTCGAGGCGGCGGACGGCCAGCCGGCGCAGCTCTGCCTCCACTACGACCCCGCCGTCGTCGCGCTGCCGACGCTGCGGCGCAAGGCCGAGCAGGCCGGCGCGCAGATCACCGGCCGCTTCGGGCACGTGCTGTGGGAGGTCCGCGGCCTCGGCTACCAGAGCCGCGCGCGGACCGTCACCACGCGCCTCGCCGCGCTGCCGGGCGTCGCCGAGGCGACGGCCAACGCGCGCGGCCCGCTCCGCATCGAGTTCGACCGCGACGCGACGACCGAGGCGCGCCTCCGCGAGGCGCTCGACGGGCTGGGCGTGACGGTCGTTGGCACCGAGCCGGACGAGGTCGCCGAGCCGGACGAGGTCGCCGAGGTGACGCACGACGATCACGATGGACACGATCACGGTCCGGGCGAGCACGACGACCACGCCGGCCACGGCCCCGGCGGGCACGGCGGCCACTCACACGGCGGCATCTTCGGCGAGAAGACTGAAATCATCTTCGCTGGCCTCTCGGGCCTCTGCGTCGCCCTCGGCTGGACGCTCGGCGCGTTCACGGGCCTCCCCGAGAGCGTCCCGTTCGGCCTGTACCTCGCCGCGATCTTCTTCGGCGGCTGGTTCACGGTCACCGAGGCCGTCGGCTCGATCCGCGCCGGGCGCTTCGAGATCGACTTCCTGATGATCGTCGCCGCGGCCGGCGCCGCGGCGCTCGGCGAGTGGTTCGAGGCGGCCTTGTTGCTCGCGCTGTTCTCGATCGGCCACGGCCTCGAGGGCTACGCGATGGGCCGCGCGCGGCGCGCGATCGAGGCGCTCTCCGAGCTCGCCCCCGAGACCGCCATCGTCCGCCGCGACGGCGCGGAGCAGGAGATCCCCGTCGGCGAACTCCGCGTGGGCGACACCGTGATCGTCAAAACCAACGCGCGCCTGCCGGCCGACGGCTTCGTAGCGAAGGGCACGAGCGCCGTCAACCAGGCGCCCGTGACGGGCGAGAGCGTGCCCGTCGACAAGAAGCCGGTCGAGGATGCCAGCGCCGCGCTCAACGCGCCGGACGCTGTCGGACCCGAGAGCCGCGTCTTTGCCGGGACGCTCAACGGGACGGGCGCGCTCGAGGTCGTCGTGACGCACACGTCGGGCGAGTCGACGCTCGCGCGCGTCGTCCAGATGGTCGCCGAGGCGGAGACGGAGCAGAGCCCGACGCAGCGCTTCACGGACCGCTTCGAGCGCGTGTTCGTGCCGGCCGTGCTCGCGCTCGTCGTGGCGCTCCTCGTCGGGCCTCCGGCCCTGAAGGCGCTCGGCGTCTGGGTGACGGAGCCCTTCCACGTGTCGTTCTACCGCGCGATGGCCGTGCTCGTCGCCGCGAGCCCGTGCGCGCTCGCGATCGCCACGCCCTCGGCCGTCCTGTCGGGCGTGGCGCGAGCCGGCCGCTCGGGCGTGCTCGTCAAGGGCGGCGGCCCGCTCGAGGCGCTCGGCGCCGTCACCGTCGTCGCCTTCGACAAGACGGGCACGCTGACGGAGGGCGCGCCGCGCGTCGTGGACGTCGTCCCGACGGACGGCGCCACGGAGGCCGAGCTGCTCGAGGCGGCCGTGGCCGTCGAGCGCCTGTCGGACCACCCGCTCGCCCGCGCCGTCGTGGCCTACGGCGACGAGAAGGGCGCCCAGCGTGTCGAGGCGCACGACCTGCAGAGCGTCACCGGCTTCGGCGTCCGCGCGACGCTCGGCGGCGAGGCCGTCGGCGTCGGCAAGAGCGCCATGTTCGAGGGCGGCCTGCCCGCGGCGCTCAAAGCCGAGGTCGAGCGCCTCGAGGCGGACGGTCGGACGACGTTCGTCGTCCAGCGCGGCGCCCACTTCCTCGGCGTCGTCGGGCTGATGGACGCGCCCCGCGCCGCCGCGCGCGACACGATCGCGCGGCTGCGCGCGCTCGGCGTCCAGCGCATGGTCATGATCTCGGGCGACAACCAGCGCGTCGCGGACGCCGTCGCGCGCGCCGTCGGCCTCGACGAGGCGCGCGGCGATCTCCTACCGGACGACAAGGTGGCGGCGATCAAGGCGCTCGCCGCCGAGGGCCGCGTCGCGATGGTCGGCGACGGCGTCAACGACGCCCCGGCGATGGCCTCGGCGACGGTCGGCATCGCGATGGGCGCGGCCGGCTCGGACGTGGCGCTCGAGACCGCGGACGTGGCGCTGATGGGCGACGACCTCACGCAGCTGCCGTTCGCCGTCGGCCTGAGCCGGCGCACGCGCGGCATCATCCGCCAGAACCTGTGGATCAGCCTCGGCATGGTCGCCTTCCTCGTCCCGGCGACGCTGTGGGGCCTGCACATCGGCCCCGCCGTGGCGCTGCACGAGGGCTCGACGCTCGTCGTCGTCTTCAACGCCCTCCGCCTGCTGGCGTACCGGGACGCCGGGGAATCCGCCTCCTGACCGGGCACGTCCGCGCCGTCAGCGGTTGCTCTCCACGAAGGCCGCGGTCTGCTGGACGAGCGCCTCGACCGGCTGCGTCGCGTCGAGGCGGAGCGCCTCCGCGGGCGGCTCGAACGTCGCGATCTGGCTCGGGAGCAGGCTCGGCCCGACCGGATTCTCGCCGTGCGCGTCCAGGCGCGCTGCGAGGCGATCGGCGAGGAGCGCGCGCGGCGCGTCCAGCCAGACGGTCCCGATGCGGGCGTCGCCCCGGGTGAGCGTGTCCCGGTAGGCGGCGCGGAGGGCGGAGCAGGCGAGGACCGTCGGCGGGCCCAGGTCGAGGCGCTCCGCGAAGAGCCCGGCGAGTCGCTCGAGCCACGGCGCGCGGTCGGCGTCGGTCAGCGCCACGCCGCGGCCCATCTTCTCGAGCGCCTCGGGACTGTGGAAATCGTCTGCATCGGCAAACGTCCAGGGAGCGCCGAGGCGCTCGGCGAGTGCCTGGCCGACGGTCGTCTTGCCGGAGCCCGAGACGCCGACGACGAGGACGGCGCGGATCGGTAGAGCGTCAGACATGGGAGCGGGCGCGCGGCGCGTTGTGCTCACGTCGAATCCGCGCGCGCCGCGCCGGGTTCGCGCTAGACTGCCGCATTCTGCCATCCACTGCGATGAAACGCCCGTTCCGCCTCCTCCTGCTCCTCGCCGTCGGCCTGCTCGCAGCGTTCGTGCTGCGCGACGTGCTCGGCCTCGGCGCGTCCGACACGGGCGTCAAGAGCCCGCTGGGCTACGTCGCGATCTCGCACGGAAGCCACACGCACTACGTCCCCAACGGCTGGTCCGGCACGCCCGACATCCACTCGATGCCGACGACGCCGCCCGGCCCGGGCATGACCGTCGCGATGGACGGCAGCGTCGTGCCAGCAAATTCGGGGACCGGGGAATAGGGACTGGCGACTGGAGGAGTGTGAGCCAGTAGCGTGGGCGAGTCCCCCATTCCCCGTCCCCCGACAAAACCGCCGGGGCCCGAGCGCGATGCTCGGACCCCGGCGGCCTCTCTCTCCCCCTCCGGGGACCGGTGGCGCGGCGGGCCTCCTCGAGGCGGTGCCGCGCGATGTGGTTTGGGGGTCTAGGCGGCGAGCGCTGGCTCGTCGTCGAACTGGGTGCGCAGCGTGCGGAGGGTCTTGGAGAGGATCTGCGAGATGCGCGCCTCGGTGAGGCCGAGGCCCTCGGCGATCTCGCGCAGCGTGCGGCCGTCGTAGAAGTAGTCGGCGACGATGGAGCGCTCGCGGGCCGGGAGGCGCTCGAGGAGCACGTCGAGGTGGGCGACGAGCGAGCCGTGCTCGGCGCGGGCGTCGGCGGCCTCGGCGTCGGGGCAGCAGAGGACGTCGAGCGGGGCCGGGCGGTGGTCGGACTCGGAGTCGTAGATCGAGAGCGCGAAGCGCTGCTGGGCGTCGCCGCGGAGGCGGTCGATCTCGCGGGCGGAGACGCCGAGGCGGTCGGCGATCTGCTGCGTGCGCGGCTCGGCGCCGAGCTCCTGCTGGAGCACCTCGGCCGTGCGGGCGGCCTCGGCGACGCGCCGGCGGCGGTCCCGCGAGAGGCAGTCGATCGTCCGCAGGAAGTCCACGAGCGCGCCGCGGATGCGGCCGTAGGAGAACGAGGCGAAGGGCGTGCCGCGGCCGGGGTCGTAGCTCTGGAGCGCCTGCAGCATGCCGAGCATGCCCGCGTTCTCGAGGTCGCGGTACGTCGCGAGCGGGTGGTCCGGCAGCGTGATGCGGCGCGTGAGCGAGCGGACGAACGGCAGGGCGGCGATGGCGACGGCGCGGCCGTGCTCGGGCGTCGGGGCGGCGGCGTAGCGTTCGACGGCGTCCTGTAGAGTCGGGGTCATTCGGGCTCGGCTGCGGGGAGTGCCGACCGCCCACGCAACCCCGGTGCCAACGTCCTCTTTCTCCTGAGCCGACGCGCTTTGACGAGGCAGTCGGGAACGCCGAGGCGCCCCCAGCACACCCAGAACGCAGATCTCATGCCCTGCACGCGGGTATCGACCTGCGGGCACGCTCGAAAATCAAGCCGCCACAGCGTTACGCTTCCGCACCGCGGCGGGTAGAATCGCCGCGGCGGCGCTCCGCGGCGGCGCGCTATTCGAGGCGCGCTGTTCGAAGCGTTGCCATCCGTCCTCTTCCCACGTTCTTGGACGCGCCGCGGCGCCCCAGGCACGGGCCGGCCGTAGTTTTCCCGGCTCCCGCGGACGCACCGTCCGCCTCTCATGCGCCCCCCGGCGTGGCCGCTGCCTGCGTCGCAGCGCGGCTGTTCCGAGGGTCCTCAAGCCCGCACCCGTATGTACGCCATCGTCGAGATCGCCGGAAAGCAGTTCAAGGTCCAGCAGGACGCCAAGCTCTACATCCCCCGCACGCAGGACGCCGTGGGCGACTCGGTGACGCTCGGCCGCGTGCTGCTCGTCTCCGGCGACGCCGGCGTCCAGGTCGGCGCGCCGACGGTCGACGGTGCCTCGGTGACGGCCGAGGTCCTCCGGCACGTCAAGGGCGACACGATCATCGTGTTCAAGAAGAAGCGCCGCAAGGGCTACAAGGTCCGCAACGGGCACCGCCAGCCGTACACGCAGGTCAAGATCACGGGCCTCTCCACCAACTGAGCCGCGCGCTCGCTCTAGCCCCCCCCTCCAATGGCACACAAGAAAGGCGTCGGCTCGTCCCGGAACGGCCGCGACTCGAACCCCAACATGCTCGGCGTGAAGGCCTACGGCGGCACGGCGATCCCGGCCGGCTCGATCATCGTCCGCCAGCGCGGCACCAAGTTCCACCCCGGTGTGAACGTCGGCCGCGGCAACGACGACACGCTCTTCGCGAAGGCCTCGGGCCGCGTCCGCTTCGCGGTCTCGACTGGCGGGCGCAAGTTCGTCCACGTCGACGCCATCGAGGCGTAACCGTCCCGCTCCGCTCGCAGACCCGTCTGCTCGCCCCCGTCGCGCTCCGCGGCGGGGGCGCTGCTTTGTGGCAGCCGGGGCATGGGAAGTCGGGACTGGATGGAAAACCGCGCACAAACCGCCCGTAGACTCTAACCCCAGCCGCCCCTCCCCCGCCCCGATGCTCGACCTCCGCCGCCACTTTTCCGTCCCGCCCGGCGTCGAGCTGCGCGCGTTCACGCACGGGCTGATGCCGACGACCGTCCCGGCCCTCATGGCGGGCTTCTGCGAGGACTGGGCCGAGCGCGGCGTCGACGCGTGGAACCGCGTGCCGGACCGCTGGGCGCTGGGGCACGACACGTCGTGGTGGGCACTGCCCGAAGACTTGGGCGACGCCTACCTCTCGCCGCTCCTCGGGGCGCCGCGCGGGACGTGCATCCTGCAGCCGAACGTCCACTGGAGCGTCTCGTGCCTGCTCTCGTGCGACGCGCCCTTCGCCGGCGGGCGGACGGACGTGGTGCTGACCGACGCCGAGTTTCCGTCCGTGCGCCACGCCGTGAAGCGCTGGGAGGGCCTGCGCGACCTCCGGCCGGCCGAGGTGCCGGGCGGGTTGGACGGGTTCGTGGACGTCGATTCTATTTTGGATTCAATAACGGACCATACGGCGTGGGTGTTCGTCTCCCACGTCGGCTTCGCGACGGGCGAGGTCCTGCCGGACGACGCCCTCCGCACCATCGCCGAGCGCGCGCACCGCCACGGCGCCCACGTCTGCATCGACGGCTACCACGCGACGGCGTCCGTCCCGATCCACGCCGAGGCGCTCGGGGTGGACGCGTACGTCGGCGGGCTCCTCAAAGAGGCCTGCGGCTCGACGGGCAACAGCTAC
>JBBSQZ010000114.1:0-10338 GCA_038243565.1 Rhodothermales bacterium
CGACGAGCACCGCGGCAAGACGCCGCACGAGGTCCGGGCGTTCATCGAGGACTTCTACACCGGCTTCGTCCAGGACTGCGCCCGCGAGATCGACCCGGCGATGCCGGCCGTCGTCGCGGCGCACCTCACCGTCCAAGGGTCGGACCTCGGCGGCTCGGAGCGCGCCTCGCTCATCGCCCACGAGCCGACGTTCACCGCCGCCCAGCTCACGCCCCTCGGCCCGGACGGCCGGCCGGCCTTCGACTACGTCGCGCTCGGCCACATCCACCGCTACCAGGACCGCAACGCCGAGGCGGTCGCCCGCGGCGACGGCCCGCCGGTCGTCTACTCGTCGTCCATCGAGCGCATCTCGTTCAAGGAGCACGACGACCGCAAGGGCTTCGTGCTCGTGGACATCGAGCTGGGCGGAGCCGAAGGCGCCGGCAAGACCACGCGCTACACGTTCGTCGACACGCCCGCGCGGCGCTTCCTCCCGATCGAGGTGGACGCGACGGGAACGCCGGAGCCAACGGCGGCCGTCCTCGCCGCCATCGCCAGGGTCGATGTGACCGACGCCGTCGTGCGCGTCCGCTACACGGCCGACGAGAACCAGCACGTCGACGTGGGCGCGGTCCGCGAGGCGCTCGCTCTCGCGGATACGGTGGCGGCGATCGAGCGCGACGTGGCGCCGGTCGTGCGGCGCCAGCGCACGACGGTCCGCACGGACACGTCGCTGAAGGACGCCGTCGAGCGCTACGTCGGGCAGCACGAGACGCTCGCGGCGATGAAGGACGCCCTGATCGCCGCGGCGCTCGACCTCGACGACGCGCTCGAGCAGAAGGACGTCGGCTGACAGAGGGCATGGGGCACGAGGCATGGGAATCCTGATTCTGGCAGGTCAGCGTCTTTCCCCATGCCTCATGCCCGCTGCCTCATGCCCTACTGAGCCGATCAGGCCGGCGCCTCGGTCCACGTTCGGCAGCCCGCCGCGGCGAGGCGCTCGGCGGCCGCGGCCGCCGAGCGGGCGTCCGAGAAGGCGCCGAAGACGGCGCTGCCCGAGCCCGACATCGCGGCGTAGCCCGCGCCGGCGTCTCGGAGCGCGACGAGCGCCTCGGCGATGGGCGCGTGCCGCGCGGCGACCGGCACCTCGAAGGCGTTGGCGATCTCGCGGTGCCAGCGCGCGAGGTCGTCCGAGAGGATCGCGGCGCGGAGGTCCGGCCGCGGGCGGTCGTCCGGCACGACGAGGCCATACGCCTCGGCTGTGGACATGTGGACGGCCGGCACGGCGACGGTGAGCGAGAAGGGGCAGCGCCACGGCGTGCCGTCGTCGCGGAGGAGGCGCTCGAGACGCTCGCCGCGGCCCGTCGCGAGGGCCGGCGCGGCGACGAGGAAGAACGGGACGTCCGAGCCGAGGCCGGCCGCGAGCGCGTGGAGGTCAGGCTCGGGCACGTCGAGGCGCCAGAGGCGGGCGAGCAGACGGAGGGCAGCGGCGGCGTCCGACGATCCGCCGCCTAGCCCGGCACCGTAGGGCAGGCGCTTCTCGAGGAGGAGCGCGGCGCGCGGCGCGATGCCAGCCCAGCCGGCGAGCGCGTGTGCGGCCCGGAGGACGAGGTTGCCTCCGTCCGTCGGGAGCGCCGGGTCCGAGCACGCAAGCGAGAGCGCGTCGGCGTGGCGTGCCTCGAGGCGGTCCGCCCAGGCGAGCGGCAGGAAGGCCGTTTCGAGGTCGTGGAAGCCGTCCGGGCGCTTCCGGAGCACGCGCAGGCCGAGGTTGAGCTTGGCCGGGGCGTCGGCGGAGAGGGGCGTCACGGCGCGGGAAGAGTCGGCGAAGCTAGGGTAGGGCACAGGCGCGCGGCTTGGCGGCCCGGAAAGGCGGAACGTACCTTTGGCCGTCGCACGCCGCTCATCCCCCCATCCCCCACCATGGGTGTTTCTGTCCGCGGGACTGCCGCGTCCGCCGCCTGCGCGCTCGTCCTGGCGCTCGGCGTGGCCTCCGGCCCGGCGGCGGCCCAGGTACCCGGCATGTCGCGCATGCCCCAGAACGGGAGCCTCATCCCGCCGGCGGTCGTCGCGCCCCGCTCGCCCGAGGTCGGCAGCGGGCGGCTCGCGCTCGAGGGCGCGCTCGACGCCGACGCGTACCTCGTCGGGCCGGGCGACGTGTTCACGGTCGCCATCGGTGGGTCCGTGCCGCGGCAGGTCACGGCGACAGTCTCGGCTGATGGCCGCCTCGTGGTCCCTGAGGCCGGCACCTTCGTCGCCGCCGGGCGGACGCTCGCGCGCGTGCGCGCCGACGTCCAGGGCGCGCTGCGGCAGCGCTACCAGAACGTCACGGCGGACGTCACGCTGAGCGCGCCGCGCGAGTTCTACGTGTTCGTCTCGGGGCGCGTGCCGCTGCCCGGGCGCCACCTCATGCCCGCGATCGCGCGCGTCGAGGACGCCATCGTGGCGGCGTCGAGCGCCGAGCTCGCCGGGCTCGCGCGCTACGACGAATTGATCGACCAGACTGGGACGCGCTGGCCAGCTCTTCGCAGCATCGCCGTCGCGCACCGCTCCGGTGTCGACGAGACGGTAGACCTCATGCGCTACCTCGTGTCCGGCGACCTCTCGTCGAACCCGTATCTCCAGGACGGCGACGCGGTGACGGTGCCCGTCTTCGATCCGCTCGTCGAGGGCGTCGTCGTCGGCGGGGCCGTGGACCGGCCGGGAACCTACGACGTCCGCCCCGGCGACACCGCCCACGACTTGCTGCTCGTGACGAGCGGTGCGGACGCCTCAGCGCGCGTCGCGCGCGTGCGCCGCGTGCGTCCGGGGGCCGGCGCCGCCGACGTCCGCGAGGTCACGTACAGCGAGGCCCGCAGCCTCGACGTGCGCCCGCGCGACCAGATCTACGCCATCTCGGCAGAGCCCGAGGCAGACCGCGTGGAGGTCGCCGGGGCCGTCCGCTTCCCCGGCCTCTACCCCATCACGTCGGGCGAGACGACCGTCCAGGAGCTCGTCGCGATGGCCGGCGGCCTGCGCGACGACGCGCTGCTGCGCGGGCTGCGCCTCGAGCGCCGGCCACGCGCCACCGCGACCACGGCCTCCGTCGAGGGCGAGGCCACGCCCGGCACCGACGTCTCGGGCAACGTCTCGGTGGAGTCGGACCTGCTCGGCGGCCTCTTCGGGCGGCAGTTCTACGCGCGCCAGACACAGCGCGCGCCGCGCGTCGCGCTGGACCCTGCCGCGGCCGTCTCCGGCGCGCAGACCATCACCCTGCGCGGCGGCGACGTGCTCACGGTGCCCTTCGACAACGGCCTCGTCCGCGTCTATGGCCGCGTGCTGCGCGGCGGCTACGTCCCGTACGCACCCGGCACGACGGCTGCGGCGTACATCGCCCGGGTCGGCGGGGCCGGCCCGGGGGCGTCGACGGTCTACGTCGTCGATGCGGAGACGGAGCAGCTCGTCCCCGGGGACCAGACGGTCGTGCAGCCCGGCGACGCCGTGTTCGTCAACAGCCTGCCCGCGCCCGAGACGGCCGAGTTCGCGCAGCTCGCGCTCCAGGAGCGGCAGGACGTCCGCGAGGACGCCCGTGACCGCCGCGCCGCCCGCTACCAGCTCTTCACGACCGCGCTGTCGCTTGTCGGGACCGTCGCGTCGCTGCTCATCGCGTACTCTACGCTCACCCGGAACTGACCCGACTGGCCTCGCGCATGCTCATCCAGACTGAACGGACCGCCAGCGGCGACGGCCCGGCGTTTGCCGCCGAGCCGGACCTCGCGCCCGCCCTCGAGCCGGACGAGGCCGGCACGGACGCGCTGTGGACGATGGCGGCGGCGGTATGGCGGCGGCGCTGGTGGATCGCCGCGTTCACGGTCGTCGCGGCCGGCGCCGCCGTCGCGTTCGCGCTGTGGCTGCCCAACTACTACACGTCCGAGGCGCGGGTGATGCTGCCCGAGAGCGGCGGCTCGTCCATGTCGTCGCTCATCGAGAGCGTCGCACCGGGCGCGTCGGGCCTGCTCGGCGGTGGCGGCGGCGGCGACTACACGCGCTACCTCGCCATCCTCACGAGCCGGACCGTCGCCGAGCGTGCCGTCCAGCGCTTCGGCCTCGTCGACGTCTACGAGACCGCCGACAAGCCTGCGCCGCTCGAGGCGGCCATAACGCGGTTCCACAAGAACACGTCGTTCGAGGTGAGCCTCGAGTACAACCACATGAGCATCGGGGTGCGAGACCGCAGCCCGCGCCTCGCGACGGCGATGGCCAACTTCCTCGTCGACGAGCTCAACACCGAGAACACGCGGCTCTCGAGCGAATCGGCGCGCGAGCGGCGCGTGTTCGTTGAACAGAGGCTCGGCGAGGCTGAGGCAGCGCTGGACTCGGTACGGGCCGAAATACAGGTGTTCCAAGAGCGCTCGGGCATCACCGAGCCGGAGGTACAGGGGCAAGCCCTGATGACGGCCGTCACCGCTGCCTCGGGTGCCGTCGCCCAGGCCGACGTGTACTACCAGTCGCAGGTGGCGCTCTACGGCGACTCGGGCGAGAACCCGGATGTAGCGGCCGCCCGAGCGGCGCTGGCGGCCGCCCGGGGCCAGCTGAGCCAGCTGACGACCGGCGGGAGCGCGCTGCTGCCGGTCCCGCTCTCCGAGCTGCCGCGAGCCGGGCGGCAGTACGCCCGCCTCCAGCAAGAGCAGCTCATCCAGGCCCAGATCATCGAGTTCGTCCGCCCGATGTACGAGCAGGCCATGTTCAGCGAGCGCCAGACCACCTCCGCCGTGCAGGTCATAGACCACGCCGTCGTGCCCGTCAAGAAGTCGGACCCGAAGCGGTCCGTGATCGTGCTCGGCATTACGCTCTCGGTGCTCGTGCTCTCGGTAGCGCTCGTGGCGGGCCTGGCCCTCCTGCGCCTGGGTGCCCCGCGGGCCGCCGCCCGAATGGTGCGTGCCGAGGCGGCGCTCGGGCGCCGCGGACGCGCGGGCCGCACGCCCGCCTGAGGGATGCGCACCTTGACGACGACCGAGACCTATCGCGTGGAGGCCGCCGAGCGTCGGATTCGAACGTGGGGAACGGCGGCGCTATCGGCCACAGCCGCGGCCTGCCTCGTGGCGACGTTCGGCATCGCCGCTGTGTCGCCGGCGGCGACGCTGGCCGTCCCACTCGCCGTCGTGCTCGGGGTCGGCCTCGTGCTGGTGCTGCGGAGCCCGCTCGCGAGCGTCAGCGCAGCCATCCTGCTGTCGCTCGCGCTGTCCGGTATCGCCAACGACTACCCGGCCGGCAAGCTGATCTTCGGCGGATATCTGGCGCTGTACGCCGTGCTGTGGTACGGCCGGGCGTGGGCTTCGGGCCGCCGCATCGTCGTCTCGGGAGGCGACGTGGCCATGGCGCTGCTGCTCGTCTTCGGCGTGTTCGGTGGAACGCTTCTAGGCCTGCTGCTCCAGAACTCGCCCCTGCACATCGTGGAGAACGTTCAGGCGCAGGCGCCCCTGTTTCTGTACTTCCCCATCAAGGACGCGTGCGTGCGTGAGCGGCACGGCATTCGGGTCGTGGTCGGGAGCCTGCTCGCGCTCGGCGTATCGGCGGCGGCCCAGAACGCGTATGCCACCTCGCGTGCACTCTCGTCGGCGAAGGAGCTGTGGCAGATCATCGATGTCCGCGTCGCATTCGGCGAGATGGCGCTCTGCGCAGCGATCCTGCTCTGCGCGGCCGTGCTGTTCGCCTACCGCGGCCGGTGGCCTGGGCGCGTCGGGCTGGTGGGGCTGTTCGGCGTGCTCATCGGCGGCCTGATCCTCACCAAGTCCCGCGGGTTCTGGGTGGCCGCCGTGCTGGGGCTGGTCGTGTTCGGGCTCGTCCTGCGGGGCGCGGACCGGCGGCGGATGGTGACACTGGCGGCTACCGGTGCCGGAGCGTTCGTGCTCGTGGCGCTTCTCGTGGCCGGGCCGTACGCCGTCCTCATTGCCACCGGCATCGCCAAGCGCCTGCTGACGATCTCGGGCGCCGGCTCGGCGGACATCTCGCTCATCAACCGCTTTACCGAGAGCGCGGCGGCGTGGGCCATGATCAAGCAGAGCCCGATCCTCGGGCATGGCTGGGGAGTGGAGTACAGCTACTTCAGCCTGATCTTTCAGAAGACGTTGCGCTGGGCCTACGTTCACAACGGCTACCTCGGCCTCTGGCTCAAGATCGGCGCGTGGGGCCTCGGTCTCGTGCTGTGGGTGTGGCTGTCCGCAATCCGCGCCGGCGTCGCGTCGGCACGGGACGGCCGCCTCTCCGCGCTCAGCCGCGGCGTCGGCGGCGCGGCGGCGGGGACGCTCGTGGCGTTCCTGCTGGTCGCCAACTCGTCGCCGCCGTTCGAGAACGCGGACCAGGAGATGGTCATCCTCGCCGTGTGGGCGCTGAGCCAGGGGGTCGCGCAGCGCGCACGGCTGGACGTGCACGCGCCCGCGGCCAACCCATGACGGCGGCCCGCCGAATCGCGCGCAACGCACTCGCGCTGACGGGCTCGCAGGGAATCACGCTGGCGCTGAACTTCATCGCGTGGGCGCACATTGCGCGGACGCTCGCGCCCGACGGGTTCGGCGTGCTCGGCTTCGGCACGGCGCTGCTCGCCTACTTCGCCGTCGTGGTCCAGCTCGGCTTCGATGCCGTCGTGGTGCGCGAGGCGGCGCGCGCGCCGGAGCGCGTGCCCGAACTGGCCGGCTCGCTGATGGCGCTGCGGCTGCTGCTGTGCGGCGCTGCGCTGGTCGTCTACGCGGCAGTGGTGCTGGCCCTGCCGCGGCCGGCGAGCGTCCACGCGGCGCTGCTCGTGCAGAGTCTCTCGCTCGTGGCCCTCGCGACGCGGCTGGGGTGGGTGTTCCAGGCGGCCGAGCGCCTCGGGGCCCTCGCCGCCCGCGACGCTGCCACGGCTGTGCTCAACGCCGCCGCCGTGCTGCTGCTCGTCCGCGGCCACAACCAGGTGGTGCTCGCGGCCGCGCTGACGGCCGGCGTGCCGCTCATCGGAAACGCGTGGCTGTGGGTCGCGTACCACCGCACGTTCGGGCGGTTGCGGTTGCGGGCCAGCCGCGCCGCGTGGATGGCGCTGCTGCGGCCGGCGCTGCCGCTGGCGGCCTCGGCCTTCCTGATCGAGATCTACCTCCGGCTGGACCAGGTGATGCTCGAGTTTCTCTACTCGACGGCCTCGGTCGGGCTCTACAGCGCGGCGGTGCGGCTGATCGTGCTCGCCCAGGTCTTCGGCTCCATCGCCTACGGCGTCTACTTCCCGACGCTGGCCGCCGCCGTCGGCGACGCCGACCGGATGCGCGCCACGGGGCGCGCGGCGGCCCGCATCCTGCTCCCGATCGGCCTCTGCATGGCCGTCGCCGGGCCGTGGCTCGCCCACGATGCGCTCGCCTTCGCCTTCGGCAGCGCCTACACGGCCGCCGCCCCCGCGATGGCCGTTCTGCTCGTCAACGTCGGGGTGGTCTACGTCAACATGACCGTCGGGACGCCGCTGATGGCGTGGGACCTCCAGAAGCCCTACATGTGGGCCGTCCTCGGCGGGGCGGTCGTCAACGTGATCCTGAACGTGACCCTCATCCCGCCGTACGGCCTCGTCGGGGCAGCCGTGGCGACGCTCGCGAGCGAGACGACGGTCTGCATCGGTCTGAGCCTGATCTACCGCCGCGCCACGGGCGAGCTCCCGTTCGGCGAGGGCCTCCGGGCGGTTCCCATCGCGGCCGCCGCGACGCTCCCCGCCGCGCTCGGCGCGACGCTTGGCTGGCCCGTCGTCGTGTCCATCCTGGCGTCCGTCGCCGCCGCCGCGGCCGCCGCATGGCCTCTCGGGCTCATCGACCCGTCCCTGCTCCGCCGCGCGCCTGCCTCATGACCCTCGACTGCTCGACCATCATCGTCAGCTACAACACATTCGAGCTGACGCGGGCGGCCGTGGCGAGCGCCCTCGACGCCGCCGGCGCGCTCGCGCACGAGATCCTCGTCGTCGACAACGCCTCGCCGGACCGGAGCGCCGCGCTCCTCACGGACGCCTTCCGCGGCGACGACCGCGTCCGCGTCGTCGCGCAGAACGGCAACGCCGGCTTCTCGGCGGCCAACAACGTCGGCGCCCGGCTCGCGCGCGGGCGCGTCCTCTACTTCCTCAACCCGGACACCGTCTCGCACGGCGCCTCCGTCGAGACGCTCGTCCGCTTCATCGACACGACGCCCGGGGCGGGCGCCGTCGGGCCGCGCGTGCGCAACGCCGACGGCACGGACCAGGCGTCGGTCGCCCGCTTCGACACGCTGTGGTCGCTGCTGCGCTTCTACGTCCCGGTCCGGCCCGCCGCGCCGCTCCCGGCGCAGACGGCCCGCGTCGACGTCGTGATCGGGTGCGCGCTCGCGATCGCGCGCGAGGCCTTCGACCGCGTCGGCGGGTGGGACGAGCGCTACTTCATGTACGCCGAGGAGTTCGAGCTGTGCTGGCAGCTCCGCGACGCCGGCTACGCGTCGTACTACGTCCGCGAGGCCGAGATCACGCACCTCGGCGGGCAGGCCGGCCTGGACCGCTACACCGAGCAGCAGCTCATCAACGCGCGCAGCGGCGTCGCCTTCCTGCGCCGCCACTACCCGGCGTATGTTCTGTGGGCCAACCGCGCCGGCGGGGCGGCGGGGTTCGCCGTGCGCGACGCCGCGTTCGCGGCGCTCGCGCGCCTGAGGCCGGCGCAGGCCGCGGACTACCGGCGGCGGGGGCACGCTGCGCGCGCGCTCTGGACGTGGTACGCGCTCACCTACCGCTGACCCGTGCACCTCGCCCTGATCCCCCAGTTCGACGCGCGCTCGCCGCAGGCGGGGTCCGGCATCCCGCGCGCGCTCGAGGGCCACGCCGAGCGCCTGACGGTCCTGCCGCCGTGCGCGCCGCCGCGGACGACCGCCGCGGCCCGGAAAGCGCGCGCGCGCCTCGCCGGCACCGCCTTCCTGCGCGCGCCCACCGAGCGCGCGGCCTTCGAGCGGCTCCTCATCCGGGCGCACGCGCTCGTGATGCCGGTCCGCGCCGAGGCCTTCGGCTGCGTCTTCTGCGAGGCCGCGGCCTACGGCATCCCGAGCCTGACGACGCGCGTCGGCGGCGCGCCGGACGCTGGCGCGGACGGCGTGAGCGGCCTCGCCTTCGACGCTCGCCCCGACCCGGCCGTCGTCGCGGACGCGCTCGCGCGGCTCGTCGGAGGCCCGGCGCGCTACGCCGCACTCGCGCTGAGCGCGCGGCGCCACGACGAGCAGCGCCTCACTTGGGACGTCGCGACGGGCACCGTCGCGGCGCGTCTCCGCGCCCTCGCATGACCGCGCACGCCGCCCCGCAGACGCTCTGCGTCCACTGGCCCCGTCTCGGGCCGTACCACCTCGCGCGCCTCGCGGCCCTCCACGCGCGCCTCGCGGCGCAGGACCGCACGCTCGTCGCGCTCGAGACGGCCGGCACGGACCTCTACGCCTGGCGCGCCGAGACGGCGCCGACGCCCTACCGCCGGGTCACGCTCTTCCCCGGAACGGCCTTCGAGGACGTCCCACCGCCGGCGATGCACCGCGCCGTCACCGCCGCGCTCGGCGAGATCGCGCCCGACGCCGTCGCCGTCACGAGCTACTCGACGCCCGACGCCCGCGCTGCGCTCGCGTGGTGCCGCCGCCGCCGCCGGGCCGCCGTGATGATGTTCGACAGCCGCGCCGAGGACGGCGCGCGCGCTGGCTGGCGCGAGGCGCTCAAACGGCAGATCGTCCGCCAGTTCGACGCCGCCATCGTCGCCGGGACGCCGCAGGCGGCCTACGCGCAGGCGCTCGGCATCCCGGCCGCGGCCACGTTCGCGCCGCTCGACGTCGTCGACAATGCCTTCTTCGCGCGGCAGGGGCCGCCGCGGCCGGACCTGCCGGGCCTCGGCGACGCCCGGCCCTTCTTCCTGGCCTCCAACCGCCTCGTCGCGCGCAAGAACGTCCGGGCGCTCGTCGCGGCGTACGGCCGCTACCGGCAGGCCGCCGGCGCCCGCCCGTGGCGGCTCGTGCTGCTCGGCGACGGGCCCGGGCGGCAGGCGCTCGAGGCGGCCGTCCGCGAGGCTGCGCTGCCCGACGTCACCTTCGCCGGCTTCCAGCAGATCGACGCGCTGCCGGCGTACTACGCCGCCGCCGGGGCCTTCGTTCACCCGGCCACGGCCGACCAGTGGGGCCTCGTCGTGAACGAGGCGATGGCCGCCGGCCTGCCCGTCCTCGTCTCGACCGGCGCGGGCTGCGCGCCCGACCTCGTCCGCGACGGCGCTAACGGCTTCACCTTTGCCCCCGCCGACGAGGCGCACCTCACCGCGCTGCTCGGCCACGTCGCGGCGATGCCAGATCCCGAGCGCGCCCGGATGGGCGAGGCGTCGCGAGAGCTCATCGCCG
>JBBSQZ010000115.1:0-10334 GCA_038243565.1 Rhodothermales bacterium
CCGCGCCCTCGGGCAGCAGGACGACGTACGACTGGTAGACCGGCTCGGAGCCGGCGGGCACGACGGGCGCCTGAACGGGCGTCCCGGCGAAGAGCGCGTCGTAGCGCGCGGCGCCGGCGCGGCGCGCGGCGACGATGCGGCCGAGCTTCGCCATCTGCGTCACGCCGAGCGCGCCCTGCATCTCGGTCAGTCGGGTGTTGAAGCCGGCGAGGACGAAGCGGACCTGACCATCTGCACCCCGTTGCTGGCCGTGGTTGCGGAGCGCGCGGAGGTAGCCGGCCGTGGCGTCGTCGTCGGTCGTGATCGCGCCACCCTCGCCCGTCGTGACGGCCTTGCGCGGGTGGAAGCTGAAGCAGCCCATCGCCCCGACCGACCCCGCCGGTCGGCCGTCGCGCGCCGCGCCGAGCGCGCACGCGGCGTCCTCGACGACCGGCAACCCGTAGCGCCCGGCGATCTCCATGATCCGCGCCAGGTCCGCCATCTGCCCGAACGTGTGGACCGGCAGGACGGCGCGGACGCGGCGAGCCGTCTCGGCCGTCGCGAAGAGGCGCTCGAGCGCGGCTTCGAGCGCGTCCGGGCACAGGTTGAACGTGTCCGGGGCGACGTCGACGAAGACGGGCCGCGCCCCGCAGAGCTCGGCGACGTTGGCCGTCGAGAGCCACGAGTAGGCCGTCGTCACGACGAGGTCGCCCGAGCGCACGTCGAGCGCCATCAGCGCCATCTGGAGCGCTGCCGTGCAGTTGGTGACGGCGACGGCGTGGCGCGTGCCGGCGGCCTCGGCGACGGCGGCCTCGAACGCCTCGACCTGCGCCCCCTGCACGAGGAAGCCCGACTCGAGCACGGCGCGGACGGCGGCGAAGTCGGTCTCGTCGAGGCTCGGGACGGTGATGCGGATGGGGGCGTCAGGCATCGGCTCAGGCCGGGACGGCGGACTGGTAGGAGGCGGCCGTCCGCGCGATGCCCTCCTCGAGGTCCACCTTGGCCTCGAAGCCGAGCAGGTCGCGCGCCTTGTCGACCGCCGGCACGCGGAGCTCGACGTCGGCGTAGTCCTTGCGGACGAACGAGATCTCGGACGACGAGCCGAGCACGCGCACGACGGTGTTGGCGAGGCCGTAGATCGTCACGACGGCGCGGGCGTTGCCGATGTTGAACGACTCGCCGACGGCCTCGGGCCGCTCGAGCGCCAGCATCGTGCCCTCAACCATGTCGTCGACGAAGCACCACGCGCGGATCTGCGAGCCGTCGCCGTGGATCTGGATCGGGAGCCCGGCGATGGCGCGCTCGATGAAGGCGCGCATCGCGCCTTCGCCGACCTGGCCCGGCCCATAGACGTTGAACGGCCGCACCGACGTCGTCGGGAGGCCCTGCTCGGAGAAGTAGGCGTGCGCGAGGTGCTCCTCGGCGAGCTTCGAGACGGCGTACGTCCAGCGCGCCTCGCCGACGGCGCCGACCGACGTCTTGTCGATCTCGGCCGAGTGGAAGCCGTGCGTGCCGAAGACCTCGGACGTCGAGAAGCACACGACGCGGTCGCAGTGGTCGAGGTGCGCTGCCGCCTCGAGGACGTTGGCCGAGCCGACCATGTTGACGCGCATCGTCGTCACGGGCTTGACCGAGACGGTGTCGATGCCGGCGATGGCCGCGGCGTGGACGACGACGTCGGCGCCCTTCATGGCGGCCTGGACGGCGTCGAAGTCCAGCACGTCACCCAGGACGAGCGTCAGGTTCTTGTGGTCCCGGAAGCCGCGGTCCTTGAGCGAGTTCCTGGTGAGGTTGTCGAAGGCGACGATCTCGTTGTGCTCGACGAGGCGCCCGATGAGCGTCGAGCCGATGAAACCGGCGCCGCCGGTGATGAAGATCTTCTTGCCGTCGAGCATGGGGGCAACGCCAGGGATATGGCGCCAAGGTAGAGCGTGCGTCCTGGCAAGGCGTCGATGCCGGCGTCGAATCCGGCCGGGCTCCCGTCAGGCCGGGATGGGACGGGCGTCGGCGTCCAGCAGGCGCCGGACGTAGGCGCCGTACTCGTTCTTGTGGTAGGCGTCCACGAGCTCCTCGGGCGCGATCCATCCCTGCTCCAAGGCGACCTCCTCGGGACACGCGATCTTCTGGCCCTGCCGCTGCTCGATCGTCTGCACGAAGTTGCCGGCCGCGGCGTAGCGGTCGGCCTGGTCCGTCTCGCAGAAGAAGCCGCGAGCGCCGTTGAAGACGCGCGGCTCAATGAGGAACACGCCCGCGAGGGGGGTTTCGATGACAGTCATTCTGAGGTCGGGTCGAGGCGGTCCACGAACGCGGTCACGTCGTGGACGTAGCGCGGGTACTGTGCGAGGCACAGTTCGATGGCGGCGTGGACGAGCGCACGGTCGGCGTCGTTGTAATCATGGACGAGGACGTTCCGGAGGCCGGCGCTGCGGGCGATGTCCATGGCAAACTCCCCGTCCAGAACGCCGAGCCCGGAGAGGCGGACGAACGAGTCGCGGTACGTCAGGCGCGTCGTCTGCGGCTCCAGCCCCGTCGCGAGGGCGACGACGAGGTGCTGGTTGACGTCGACGGCCCGCATCACGATGCGCTCGATGAGCCGCTCGACCGTCGCGAGCGCCAGCGGGTCCGCGACGAGCGCCTCGTGCGAGATCTGGCGGAAGCTCGCGAGGTGCCCGAGGTCGTCGGTGACGAGCTGGAGCTTGCGGCGGACGAACTCAGGGCGCAGCATCGAGGAGGAGGTCCAGTTTGCGGCGCGAGAGGGCACGCTCCGTCTCGCGGAGGTCGGCCGAGTCGTGGAACGAGCGGTAGGCGTAGGCCTGCCACTCGGCGAAGAGGAGCGGGTCGCCGTAGAGGAGGTCGCAGCGGCGGAAGATCTCGGCGAGGAAGAGCGGGTCGGCCGAGTTGAGGATCGCCACGTCGAGGCTGAGGTCCGGGAAAACGTCGGCGAGCGCGTCAGCGGCCTCGTGCGGCCAGATGCGGTGCTCCGGGGACGCGAGGACGGCCAGGTCGAGGTCGCTCTCCTCGCCCGGCGGCGGCACGGCCCCGTCGGCGCGGGACCCGTAGCGGACGACGAGGCGCAGGCCGAGGCGCTCGGCCACGGCGGCGAGCGCCGCGGGCGCCGAGTGTCCTAGGGCAACTGAGAGCGGTTCCATTAGAGGGCGTCCGTCCCGGTATGTGCGACGACGGCCCGCGCGAACGCGCGGAAATCGTCGAGGTGCGTGTGGGCGATGGCGAAGACGACGGCCCAGTTGATGGCCGAGTACGTGTGAACGGCGACGTTCCGGAACCCGACGGCCGCGCGCATCCGGGCCGCGACGCCCGCGTCGATCACACCCGCGGCGTGGAGCGCGTCGAACGTCCCGGCCATGGTCTCAGGCGCGGGCACGTCGAGGTCGGCCACGAGGTGCGCCGCGAGGTCGACGCAGGTCTGCACGGCGCGCATCAGGTTGAGCGCGACGATGTCCTGGAGGTCGGGGCTGCCACGCAGCGCCCCGACCGTCTCGGGCCGCTTCGCCTCGACGCGCGCCACGCAGCGGCGCAGCGACTCGAGCTTCTCGGAGATTACGCGCCGGTCCATGCGTGCCGCCGGTCGGCGAGGATGCGGTCGTGGAGCGGGCCGAAGTCCGCGTCGTCGACGAGGTGGCGCGCGAGGAGGGTCGGGTAGAGCGCCGGGTCGCGCTCGAGCACGCGCGTGCCGGTCCGGAGGATCTCGTGGAGGATGCCGCCTCCCGCCGCGCGCAGGTCCACGAGGTCCACGGGCCGGCCCGACGCCTCGCCGAGGGCGCGGACGAGCGCCAGCGTGTCGTCGGGCGTGAGCGGCAGGTCACCCATCACGGCGAGGTCGAGGTCGCTCTCGGGCCGCGCCGCGCCGCGCGCGAGCGACCCGTAGAGGATCGCGAGGCGGACGCCGGGAAATCCGGCGAGGGCGGAGCGGATCGCGTCGGGGGTCATGCCGGAACGGGGCGAGCGTCAGCATCCAGGAGACGCCGGAGGTAGGCGCCGTACTCGTTCTTGCGGTACACGTGCGCCAGCTCGGCGAGCGCCTCGGGCGCGATCCAGCCCTGCTCGAAGGCGACCTCCTCGGGGCACGCGATCTTCTGGCCCTGCCGCTGCTCGATCGTCTGCACGAAGTTGCCGGCCTGCAGCAGGCTCTCCGTCGTGCCCGTGTCCAGCCACGCGAAGCCGCGCCCCATCCGCTCGACCTCGAGCGCGCCGGCGTCGAGGTAGACCCGGTTGACGTCCGTGATCTCGTACTCGCCGCGCGCCGACGGCTCGAGCGTCGCGGCGATGTCCAGCACGCGGTTGTCGTAGAAGTAGAGGCCCGTGACGGCGTAGTTGCTCTTCGGCGCCTCAGGCTTCTCCTCGATGGTCACGGCACGGCCGGCGTCGTCGAAGGACACGACGCCGTAGCGCTCGGGGTCGGCGACGTGGTAGCCGAAGACGGTCGCGCCCTCGGTCCGCGCGGCGGCGCGGTGGAGCATCGTCTCGAGGCCCGCGCCGTAGAAGATGTTGTCGCCGAGGACGAGCGCGACGCGGTCCTGCCCGACGAAGTCGCGGCCGATGACGAACGCCTGCGCCAGCCCGTCGGGCGACGGCTGCTCGGCGTAGGACAGGCGCATCCCCCACTGCGACCCGTCGCCGAGGAGGTCGCGGAAGCGCGGCAGGTCCTGCGGCGTCGAGATGAGCAGCACGTCGCGGATGCCGGCGAGCATCAGCGTCGTGAGCGGGTAGTACACCATCGGCTTGTCGTAGACCGGCAGCAGCTGCTTGCTCACGGCCTGCGTGACGGGGTACAGCCGGGTGCCGGAGCCGCCGGCGAGGAGGATGCCTTTCATAGCGACGGGTCTGTCTGGGGAAGGCGCCGCAGCGCTGGTCGGCAAGTATAGGCGGACACCGGGCACGCCTCCAGACGCCGCCGAAGGTTCACAGTCGGACCGGCGTGCCGCGGCCGGGTGATCCTTTATGGATCCTCTATGCATCCTCTATGGGCCGGAGGCGTCAGCCCGCCCCGAGGCGCTCCATCCGGTACGCGCCCGAGAGCCACTGCACGTCGCGGCGCGCCGCAGCGAGCGCCGGCCCGGCCCACTCAGCGGCGGTGTAGACGAGCACGTCGGCCGGGACAGGCAGCGCGTCGGCGGGGAACGCGAGGGCGCGGGACAGAAACGGGGCGTCGGACGCCTCGACGACGACCACGAGGTCCGCGTCGCTGCCGACACCCCATCCGCCGCGCGCGAGCGACCCGAACAGGCCGACCGCGACCACGCCGGGCTCCTGCCCGACGGCACACGCCCACGCCTCGGCCGCCCGTCGGACGGCCGCGGCCTCAGGCCAGCGCATCACGGACGTAGTCAACGATCTGACGGGCATGGTCGAGGGCGGCGGCGCTCTGGAGCGGCCCGAAGTGCTCGAACGGCGAGCCGTCGGGGTGGCTGTCCGGGTAGCGCGCCGGGATGTAGAAGTTGTCGAGCACGCGGCCGCGCTCGATGAGGAGCGGCGGCGGCGGCTCGGGAAGCTCCTGGAGGAGCCGGGCGACGACGTGCCCCCACGCCTCCTGTCCGCGCGCGAGGTGGAGCGCCTTGACGGCCTTCTCCGCCGCAAAGCAGGCCCACTCGTGGACGCCCGCCACCGCGATGGCTTCGGCGTGTGCGAGGTCGCGCTCGGCCTGTCGGAACCAGTCGGAGGATCGGTCGGCCATCGCGCGGCGTCGGGTGTCCGCCAAGATACGCGGCCGGCGTCAGCCTGCCCCGAGGCGCTCCATCCGGTACGCGCCCGAGAGCACGCGCTCGGTCCACTCGGGGGTGTCGAGGTACCACTGGACGGTCTTGCGGAGGCCTGTCTCGAACGTCTCACGGGGCGTCCAGCCGAGGTCGCGGCCGATCTTGGACGCGTCGATGGCGTAGCGCGCGTCGTGGCCGGGGCGGTCCGTGACGAACGTCACGAGGTCGGCGTGCGGCGCGCCGGCAGGGCGCATCTCGTCCAGCAAGGTGCACACGGCGCGGACGACGTCGAGGTTGGCCCACTCGTTGTGCCCGCCGACGTTGTACGTCTCGCCCGCGACGCCGCGCTCGAACGCTGCCACGAGCGCGCGCACGTGGTCGTCGACGTAGAGCCAGTCGCGGACGTTCTGGCCCGTCCCGTAGACCGGGATCGGCGCGCCGGCGACGGCCTTCAGGATCACGACGGGCAGCAGCTTCTCGGGAAACTGGAACGGCCCGTAGTTATTCGAGCAGTTCGTCGTGACGACGTCGAGGCCGTACGTGTGGTGGTAGGCCCGCGCGAGGTGGTCGCTCGCCGCCTTCGTCGCCGAGTACGGCGAGTTGGGCGCGACGGGCGTCTCCTCGGTGAACAGGCCGGTGTCGCCGAGCGTGCCGTAGACCTCGTCCGTCGAGACGTGGAGGAAGCGGACCGGCGCCTCGTGCTGCGCGGCATGGCGCCGTGCCGCCTCGAGCAGCGTGAACGTCCCGACGACGTTGGTCTGGACGAAGGCCGCCGGCCCGTCGATGGAGCGGTCGACGTGGCTCTCGGCCGCGAGGTGGATCACGCCGTCCGGCCGGACCGTCTCGAACAGCCGGCCGACGGCGTCGGCGTCGCAGATGTCGACGTTCTCGAACGTGTACCGCTCGCTCTCCGCCGCCTCGGCGACCGAGTCGAGGTTGCCCGCATACGTCAGCGCGTCCACGTTGACGACGCGGTAGTCCGTGTCGGCGATGAGGTGTCGGACGAGGGCCGAGCCGATGAATCCGGCACCGCCGGTAACGAGAAGCGTGGGCATGAGGAAATGCAGTTTGAAGGGAATGCAGTTTGGAGAGACTGAAGTTTGAAGAGAATGTTCTGATTCGGCGCCCTGTTGCGACCTCTTCAAACTCCATACTTCAAACTGCCTTTTCTAACTCGTCCACGACGCGCGCCTGATCGTCTGCCGAGATCATCGGGCCGATGGGCAGGCTCAGCACCTCGCCCGCGAGGCGCTCGGCGACGGGGAACGCCGGGTAGCCGGCCGAGGCGTAAACGGGCAGGCGGTGGATCGGGACCGGATAATAGACCATCGTCTGGATGCCGGCCGCGGCGAGCGCGTCGTGCACGGCGTCGCGGCGCCCGTTCAGCACGCGGACCGTGTACTGGTGGAAGACGTGCCCGGGCGTGACCTCGGGCGCGACGACCCCGTCGATGCCAGCGAGCAGGGCGCTGTAGCGCTCGGCGGCCGCGCGGCGGCCGGCATTCGCCTCGTCGACGTGCGGCAGCTTCACGCGCAGCAGGGCCGCCTGGAGCGCGTCGAGGCGCGAGTTGTAGCCGACGGCCTCGTTGTGGTACTTCTTGAGGCCGCCGTGGGCGCGGAGCTTGCGCGCCTCGGTCGCGAGCGCGCCGTCGTCGGTCGCGAGGAGGCCTGCGTCGCCGAAGGCGCCGAGGTTCTTGGACGGGAAGAACGAGTAGCAGCCCATCGCACCGATCGTCCCCGTCTGCCGCCCGGCGAACGCGTCGCGCGTGGCCGGGTCGCACCGGTCGCCGTGGCAGCCGGCGCAGTCGCCCGCGTAGACCGCCCCGAACGACTGCGCGCAGTCCTCGACGATCGCGGCGCCGGCGCGCTCGGCGACGGCCGCGAGGCGCGACAGCTGAGCGACGCCGCCGTAGAGGTGGACCGGGAGGATCGCCCGTGTCCGCTCGGTCACCGCCGCCTCGGCGGCGTCCGGGTCCAGCATGAACGTCGCGGCGTCGACGTCCGCGAAGACGGGCGTCGCGCCGACGTGCGAGATCGCCTCGGCCGTGGCGAAGAACGAGAACGGGCTCGTAATCACCTCATCGCCCACGCCGATCCCGAGCGCGCGGAGCGCGATCACGAGCGCGTCCGTGCCCGAGTTGAGCCCGACGGCGTGGCGCGCTCCGAGAAACGCGGCCACCTCGGCCTCGAACGCCTTGACCTCCTCGCCGCCGATGAACACGCCCGAGCGCCCGACGCGCTCGAACGCGGCGCTCAGCTCGGGCCAGAGCGCGTCGTGCTGCGGAGCGAGGTCGAGGATGGGAATGGTGGGATGGGGCATGGGGCATAAGGCATGGGCAGAATCGGCATCAGAGAACGGGCTTCTTTCCCATCCCTCATGCCTCATCCCCCATGCCCTTCTTGTAGCTGTCGTAAGTCGTCGTTCCCACCGCGAGCGCCTCGGGCAGCGGCGCGTCCTCGTCGAGGTCCAGGCAGCGGACGGTGCTGTTGTCGAGCGTGTAGCGGAGGCCGGACTCCGGGCACGTCGCCTCGCCGTCCACGAACGTCAGGCGGTGGCCGTGGCGCGACATCCAGCCGGCGCGGCGCGCGGGCGTCCCGACGACGAGCCCGTAGTCCGGCACGTCTCTGGTCACGACGGCGCCCGCCGCGACGAAGCAGTAGCGCCCGAGCGTCACGCCGCACACGACCGTCGCGTTGGCGCCGACGGTCGCGCCGCGGCGCAGCAGCGTCGGCTCGTAGAGCGAGCGCCGCGCCACCTGGCTGCGCGGGTTCGTGACGTTCGTCAGCACGCACGACGGGCCGAGGAAGACCTCGTCCTCGAGCGTCGTGCCGGTGTAGATCGAGACGTTGTTCTGGACCTTGACGCGGTCCCCCACAACGACGCCGGCGCCGACGTTCACGTTCTGCCCGAACGAGCAGCCGCGGCCGATGCGCGCGCCGCTCTGGATGTGCGCGAAGTGCCAGACGGCCGTCCCCTCCCCGATCTCGGCGCCGGCATCGACGTAGGCGCTCTCGTGGATGCGGACGCCCGGCAGCTCGGTGATCCGGCCCGGGGCGCTCATGCTGCGAGCGCCGCGGCGCTCCTCGCCGCCGAGCGGACGAACGGGTGCGCGTCGGCGCCGGCCGCGACGGGCGCCGCGTGGCGGATGTCGTGGACGAGCGCGATCGACGGCCGCGCGTCCTCGATGCCGAAGCCCTCGCCCGCCAGGGTCCGCTCGTAGACGAGCGTGTGGAGGTCGCGGAAGCCGCCCGAGAACTCGATCTCCTCGCCGTCGACGGTGATCGAGCGGTACGTCGGCTGCACGCCGCGGACGTGCTCAGGCAGGTCGGCGGCGTCGAGCGACATGAACCACTGCACGTCGGCGCGGGGCAGCGTGAGCGTGCCCGCCGCCCGCTCGGGGTCGTTGACGTGGACGGCCACGCCCTCGGCCTCGCCGAAGAGCCACTGGAGCATGTCGAAAAAGTGGACCCCGATGTTCGTCGCGACGCCGCCCGACTTCTTCGCGTCGCCCTTCCACGAGTAGCGGTACCACGTGCCGCGCGTCGTGACGTACGTCAGGCGGACGCTGTGGCGACGGCCGGGCTCGGCGTCGAGGCGCGCCTTGAGCGCGACGAGCGCCGGGTGGACGCGCAGCTGCAGGATCGTCCAGACGCGCTGCCCGGACTCGGCCTCGATCTCGGCGAGCTGGTCCAGGTTCCACGGGTTGAGCACGAGCGGTTTCTCGCAGATCGCGTCCGCGCCCGTCCGCAGCGCGAGGCGGATGTGGGCGTCGTGGAGGTGGTTCGGCGCGCAGACCGAGACGTAGCGCACGCGCTCGTCCTCGGGCCCGCGGCGGAGCTTCTCGAGGTGGCGGTCGAAGCGCTCGACCTCAGTGAAGAACGCCGCCTCGGGGAAGTACTGGTCGATGAGCCCGACCGAGTCGTGCGGGTCCACGGCCGCGACGAGGCGGTTGCCGGTGTCGCGGATGGCCTGGAGGTGGCGGGGAGCGATGTACCCGGCAAGACCGGTGAGCGCGAAGGTGACCATGAGGGGCAGAGCAAAAGCAACGGACGATGCGGAACCGTAGACGCCCCGTCGGGGCGTCTCCCGCCGAGATCTCGCCGAGAGCGATTCCCGGCGTTACGCCGGTACGCCGACACCCGCCGTCGCGTGGCGCGTGTCGACGAGGACGGCCGCCTTCTCGACGACCTCGGCCCAGTCGTACGACGAGTGGTCCGTCGCGACGACGACGCAGTCGACCGCGGCGAGCGCCGCGCCGAGGTCCGAGACGGACGTGTGCTCGACGCCGTCCGCGTGGAAGACCGGCACGTGCGGGTCGTGGTAGGAGACGCGCGCGCCCTTGTCTTCGAGCAGCCGCATGATGTCCAGCGACGGGCTCTCGCGCATGTCCTGGATGTCCTTCTTGTAGGCGACGCCGAGCACGAGCACGGTCGAGCCCTTGACCGGCTTGCCGACGTCGTTGAGCGCGTCCTGCACGCGCTGCACCCACCACCGCGGCATGTCCGTGTTGATCTCACTCGCGAGCTCGATGAAGCGGGCCGTGTAGCTCAGCGCCTTCATCCGCCACGAGAGGTAGAGCGGGTCGATCGGGATGCAGTGGCCGCCCAGCCCGGGCCCCGGCGTGAAGCGCATGAAGCCGAA
>JBBSQZ010000116.1:0-10318 GCA_038243565.1 Rhodothermales bacterium
ACCGGCTGCGGCGGATCCTCTTCGCGACGACGGCGGTGCTGGCCGCCGGCGGCGCATGCGCCGCCGTCGCGCTGCGCGCGGGCGAGCCCAGCGTGCGGGCCGGCTTCGGCGACCTCCCGGCGGGAGCCATACCCGTTCTTCGCCTGCTCGCGCTCGGTCTCGTGCCGATCTTCGCCTCCGTTCCCGCGGGGTACCTCTTCACGGCCATTGGCCAGCAGCGCGACGGCATGGTGTTCTCGTTCGTCCAGGCAGTCGTCACCGTCGCTCTCCTGCTCGTGTTCACGCCGCGCGCGGGCGCGATGGGCACGGCCGGCGCGCTCGTCGCGGCGCAGGCCGTGATGGCCGTGTTGGCGGTCGTGTGGCTGGACGTGCGCCACCTCGCGCGCCTCGCCCGGTGATGCCCGACCCGCACGTCCTCGTCGTCATCGACTCGCTCGAGCCAAACGGTGCCGAGTCCTATGCGGTGCGCCTCGCCAACGCACTCGCCGCGCGCGGGATGCCGGTGACGCTCGCCTCGGGCAAGGCCGCCGCCGCCGCGAGCGGCGAGACGCTCGCGGGGGAGGTCGGGCCGGGCGTGCGCCGCCTCGCGCTGCCGTGGCGCTGGCACCGCAGCAAGGCCGTGCAGGTGCGGAGCCTCTGGGCGTCGGTCGGGGTGCTCGAGCGCGCCGTGCAGCAGGGCGGCATCGGCGTGGTGCAGACGCTGCTCCCGACGACGATGATCGCGGGCTGGGCCGCGGCGCGCCGCGGCGGGGCGGCCGTCGTCCACACGCAGATGCACGTCTCGGGCGTCGCCGGGCGCGCCGACCGCGCCGCGAGCCGGCTGCTGCTGCCGCGCCTGGACGCCGTCGTCGCGCTGGGCACCTTCCTCCGCAACGACATCATGCAGGCGTTCGGGACGCGGCCCGAGCGGACCGTCCTGTGCCGCCTCGGCGTCGACGTGGACCACTTCACGCCGGCCGGCCGAGCGGCGGCGCGGGCCGCGCTCGCCATCCCGGACGGCGTCCCGGCGGTCGGCATCTGCACGAGCCTCCGCCCGATCAAAGACCCGATGCTCGCGCTGCGCGCCTTCGCCGCGCTTCGCGCGCGCCGGCCGGCCTGCTTCGTCGTCGTCGGCGACGGCGAGATGCGCGCCGAGATGGAGGCGTTCGTCGCCGCGCACGGCCTGACCGCCGACGTCCGTTTCCTCGGGCACCGCGCCGACGTCCGCGAGGCTGTCCCGGCCTTCGACGTCTACCTCGAGACGTGCCACGGGCCGAACCTCGGGCTCGCGCCGCTCGAGACGCTCGCGATGGGCGTGCCGCTGCTCGTCGCGACGCGCGACGCGACTGAGGAGGCTATGGCGCGCGACACGCTCGTCGACGGCTCGGCGGGCACGCTCGCCCCGGCCGACCCCGAGGCGCTCGGCGCCGCGCTCGACGCCTTCTTCGACTGCCCCGCGGCCGAGGTCACGCGGATGGCGGCAGCCGCCCGAGCAACGGCGCTGGCGCACTACCGGTGGTCCGCCCACGTCGACGCCCTCGCCGGGCACTACCGCCGCCTCGCGCAGATGCCACGGCACCGTCGCGGCGATTTGGTTTGACGCCCCCCGCGGGCACGCGTTAACTAGGCCCATGCTGCTTTCGCCATGACCGTCATCGAAACCCCGCTCGCGGGCGTCCTCCTCGTCGAGCCGCGCGTCTTCGGCGACGCCCGCGGCTTCTTCTGCGAGACGTACCAGGCCGCGCGCTACGCCGAGGCCGGCATCGGCGCGCGCTTCGTGCAGGACAACGTCTCGCGCTCGGGGCGGGGCACGCTGCGCGGGCTCCACTTCCAGGCGCCGCCGCACGCCCAGGCCAAGCTCGTCTCGTGCCTCGACGGGTCGGTGTTCGACGTCGCCGTGGACCTGCGTGCTAGCTCACTGACGTACGGGCAGTGGTTCGGCGCTGAGCTCTCGGCCGAGAACATGCGCCAGATGTTCGTCCCCGAGGGCTTCGCACATGGCTTTGTCGTGACGAGCGAGACGGCGCTGTTCTCGTACAAGGTGTCCGGCGTGTACGCGCCGGCATCAGAGGGTAGCATCCGCTGGGACGACCCGGACCTCGCCATCGACTGGCCCGTCTCCGACCCGATCCTCTCCGCCAAGGACGTCGGCGCGCCGGCGTTCGCGGCCCTCAACTCTCCCTTCCCCACGTCATGACGACCATCAGCCCGCTCGCTGTCGTACAGACGGACGATCTCGGTGAGGGGGTCCAGATCCACGAGTTCGCGGTCGTCCGCGCGGGCGCACGTCTCGGGCGCGGCGTCGTGATCCACCCGCACGCCGTCATCGGCGCCGGCGTCGTGCTCGGCGACGGCGTCGAGGTGTTTCCGGGCGCGGTCATCGGCAAGGAGCCGAAGGGGGCTGGCGCGACAGCGCGGCAGCCCGAGTTCGAGCGCCGCGTCGTTATCGGGGCCAACTCCTCGGTCAGCCCGCACTGCGTGATCTTCTACGACGTCGAGATCGGCGAGAACACGCTGCTCGGCGACGGCGCGTCGGTCCGCGAGAAGTGCCGCATCGGGTCGCGGTGCCTGCTCAGCCGCTACGTCACGGTGAATTACAACACGCAGATTGGCGACCGGGTGAAGGTGATGGACCTCACGCACCTCACGGGCAACATGACCATCGAGGACGACGTGTTTGTGAGCACGATGGTTGGGACAGTCAACGACCGGGCGATCGGCAAGGCCGGCTATGACGAGGCGCTCATCGTCGGGCCGACGCTCCGGGCCGGCGCTTCCATCGGCGCCGGGGCGATGCTGCTGACCGGCGTCACGGTCGGGCGCGGCGCCGTTGTCGGGGCCGGGTCCGTCGTCACGAAGGATGTCGAGGCCGGGACGCTCGTGATGGGCGTCCCGGCCCGGTTCGTCCGGAACGCCTGAGCGATGGCCACCTCGCAGAGCCTGCTCGAGCGCGTTCAGCTCGTCGAGCTTCCGAAGATCACGGACCCGCGCGGCAACCTGACCTTCATCGAGGGCGGACAGCACGTCCCGTTCGAGATCCGCCGGGTGTTCTACCTCTACGACGTCCCGACCGGTACGGACCGCGGGGCGCACGCGCACCGCGCGCTCCACCAGTTCCTCGTCTGCCTCTCGGGCAGCTTCGACGTGGCGGTCGACGACGGGCACGAGCAGAGGTTGGTCCACCTCAACCGCCCGTGGCAGGGGCTCCACGTCCCGCCGATGATCTGGGCGTCCGAGGTCAACTTCGACCCCGGCTCGGTGTGCCTCGTGATGGCGTCGGACGTCTACGACGAGGCCGACTACATCCGCGACTACGACGCCTTCCTCGCTGCCGCCCGGCCTTCATGACCACTCAGACCCAGACCGTCCCGTTTCTCGATCTGCGAGCGACCTATGACGAACTCCGGCCCGATCTTGACGCCGCCTACAGGCGCGTGATGGAATCGGGATGGTACATCGGCGGGGGAGAGGTCGAGGCGTTCGAGCGCGCGTTCGCCGACTACTGCGGCGCGACGCACGGCATCGGCGTCGGCAACGGGCTCGAGGCGCTCCACCTCGTCCTGCGCGCGTGGGGCGTCGGGCCGGGCGACGAGGTGATCGTGCCGTCGAACACGTACATCGCGACGTGGCTCGCGGTGACGCACACCGGCGCGACGCCCGTCCCGGTCGAGCCCGACCCGGCGACGTACAACCTCGACCCGGCGCGCCTCGAGGAGGCGATCACCGAGCGGACGCGCGCCGTCATGCCGGTCCACCTCTACGGGCAGCCGGCCGACATGGACGCGGTCTGCGACGTCGCGCGGCGGCACGGCCTGAGGGTCGTCGCGGACGCGGCGCAGGCGCACGGCGCGCGCTACCGCGGCCAGCGCACGGGCGCGCTCGCCGACGCGACGGCCTTCAGCTTCTATCCCGGCAAGAACCTCGGCGCCTACGGCGACGCGGGGGCCATCACGACCGACGACGGCGATCTTGCGGAGCGCCTGCGCGCGCTGCGCAACTACGGCTCGCAGAAGAAATACCACAACGAGGTCGTCGGCTTCAACTCGCGGCTGGACCCACTCCAGGCCGCCTTCCTCGGGGTGAAGCTGCCGCACCTCGACACGTGGAACGCGCGCCGCGCCGAGATCGCGGCGCTCTACCTCGACCGCCTCGCCGGCGTCGCCGGGCTGACGCTGCCGCACGTGCCCGAGTGGGCCGGGCCTGCGTGGCACCTCTTCGTCGTGCGTCACGCCGACCGCGACGGGCTCGCCGAGCGCCTCGCCGAGTCCGGCGTGCAGACGCTCATCCACTACCCGGTCCCGCCGCACCGCCAGCCGGCCTATGCCGGGCTGGGGCTGGGGAGCTTCCCCATCGCCGAGGCGATCCACCGCGAGGTCCTGAGCCTACCCATCGGCCCGCACCTGAGCCTGGACGCCGCCGCGCGCGTCGCCGAGGCCGTCCGCAACGCCTGCCGTGCCTGAGCCCCTCGTCAGCATCCTCATCCCGGCGTACAACCACGCACGCTTTATCGAGGCGACGCTCGCGAGCATCGCCTCGCAGGACTACCCGCGGCTCGAGGTGCTCGTGCTCGACGACGGCTCGCACGACGGCACGGCGGCCGCCGCCGAGGCATTCCTCGCCGCCCGGGCCGGCCGCTTTGAGCGCGCGCGCGTGTGGTCGCAGCCCAACGCCGGCATCACGCGGACCCTCAACCGCCTCCTCGACACCGCCCTCGGCGACGTCGCGATGCCCATCGCCTCGGACGATCTGCTGCTGCCCGGTGCCGTCCGCCACCGGATGGCCGCGCTCGCCGCGGCACCGGCCGCGCTCGCCCTCTTCACCGACTGCGTCGTCGTGGACGACGCGGGACGGCGCCTCCATGAGAGCGGCATCCGCGACCTCTACGGCGGCAGCCTCGAGGCGCTCGCGACCAACCGCGCCCTCGCCGCGACGCTCTTCCGGCGGTGGTGCGTGCCCGGGGGCGTGCTCTCGCTGCGCCGAGAGGCGTTCGCCGGGCCGGGCGCCGTCGGGCGACTCGACGAGGCCCTCGTCGTCGAGGACTTCGACCAGTACATGCGCCTCGCGCTAACGGGGCGTCTGCGCTTCGACCCGGCGCCGACCTCGGCCTACCGGCTGCACGACGGGCAGACCATCTGGACGATCGAGGACGTCATGCCGACACAGATCCAGCACGTGCTGGACAAGGTGGCGCCCGGCGCACGTGGGATCGCAGGCGTCCTGATGCGGCAGAACGTCGAGGGGCTAGAGATCGGGGGGCTCCCGCGCGCGCATCCGCGCCGTCTGTGGCTCGCCGCGCGCCGGCGCGCCGCGTGGGCGGTGCACCGCTGGCAGGTCGGCCGCCCGCCGGTCGGCCCGCTCCCCGACCTGAACAGCCAGCGCCACGGCCGGGGTGCGGATGCGTGACCCCGCCTCCGCACCCTACGCCGCCGACGGCGGCACGCCCGACACGCAGGTCCCGGCCGGGCAGCTGGTCGAGGCCGTCGTGCCCGTCGCCGCGGGGCGGCCGGGCACCTCGGCCCAGGCCCGCGCCTCGCTCGCGGCCACGGCGCTGCTCAGCGCGAGCTCGGCTGTAGTCATCGTGGCGAGCATCGTCCGCCAGAAGGGGATCGCCGTCGTGCTCGGCCCCGAGGGCATCGGGCTTCTGGGGCAGCTCGGCACGTTCCTCGCGCTCGTCGTGACGGTCGCCGGGCTGGGCATGAGCCAGAGCGGCATCCGGAGCATCGCCCTCGCGCGCGAGGGCGGCCTGGCGCTGCTGGCGCGCTCCGCGAGCGTGCTCGTGTGGGCGTCGCACGTGGCCGGCGTGCTCGGCGGCCTCCTCGTGCTGGCGCTCCCGCTGCAGGGCGCGCTCGGCCCGGGCGGCGCGCCGTACGTGCCGTGGCTGGCCGTCGGCGTGTGGGCGTCGGTGGCGTCGGTCGGCCACATGGCGCTCATCAACGGCCTCGGGCGCCTGCGTGCGCTCGCCGCGATCAGCGCGGTCAGCGCCGTCGCGGCGACGGTCACGACGCTCGTGGCCGTCCGCGCGAGCGCCCACGCGGCCATCGTCGCTGCCCTGCTGACGGCCCCGCTCGTGACGCTCGCCGGGTCGGTGTGGGCGGGGCGGACCGGGCTGGAGCCGCTGCGCGTCGGGCTCCGCCAGTGGCGCGCGCCGCTGGCGTCGCTGCTCGGCGTCGGCGTCGCGTTCATGGCGAGCGCGCTGCTCGGGACGGGGATGAACTTCGGGACGCGCGTGCTCGTCGCGCGGTCGCTGGGGACCGAGGCGGCCGGCCTCTTCCACGCCTCGTGGAGCATCGCCGGGCTGTACCTCACCTTCCTGCTCGGCGCGCTCGGCGCCGAGTACTACCCGCGCATCTCGGCGCTGAGCACGGACCCGGCGGCGATGGGGCGGGCCGTCGCAGACCAGGCCCGGCTCGTGGTGCACCTCGTCGTGCCCGTCGTCCTGGTGGCGCTCGTGGCGGCGCCGCTCGTGGTGCACGTGCTCTACGACGCCCGGTTCGTGCCGATGCTCTCGATGCTCCGGCCGCAGCTCGTCGGCGACGTGCTGAAGGTGGCGTCGTGGGCGCTCGCGTTCAGCCTGATGGCGTCGCGGCACCAGGCGCGGTACTTCGCGGCCGAGGCCGCGTTCGTCGGCGCCTATACGGCGGCCATCGCGTTCGTGGTGCCGGCCGCCGGGCTGGTGGCCGCGGGGTGGGCCTACGTCGCCTGCTATGCGGGCTACTACGTCCTCGTGAGCCTGCTCGTCCGCAAGACCGTGCCCGGGCTGGGCCGCCTCGCCGCGCTCGTGGCCGGGTACACGGCCGCCTGCGGCGCCGTCGCGTGGGCCTGTGCGAGCCCGGTGCCGGCCGTGTGGGCGGCAGGCCTCGCGCTCGCCGTTGGGACGGCCGCGGCCGCCGCCGCCGGCCTCTGGCGGCAGACGGGCGGCCACCTCGACCGGCTCCCGCTCGTCGGGCGGCTCGTCCGGTTGCGGCGCGGTGCGTGAGGCGGGCGGTGCGGACGCGTGGGAAACGGCTGGCGCGTATCCTCGTGGACGCCCACGACCTACTGCTCCCCATGGCCGTTTCCCCCCGCGCCGCCGTCTGCCTGGCCGTCCTGCTCAGCGTCGGAGCGGCGGCGTGCGACTCGGGCGCGGCGGCCGACCGCCGCACACTGACGGACGATGCCCTGGCGGAGCGGTCGGCCGGGATGAGCACGACTGTCTCGGGCCACATGGTCTACCTCGACCGGCAGGCGGACGGGCACCACTACCGCATGGGCCTGAACCTGGCCTGGGGCGGGGCGATCACCGAAGTGAGTGTGGACGGCGTCAACACGGTCAACGCGGACGATCCTGGCCGCGAGATCCAGATCGCGCTGTACGAGGGCGGCGGCCGGTACGACCTCTGCGCCGGGTGCAGCGGCTCCTGGGGGTGGAACCCGGTCCAGGGCGGCGACCGCCACGGCCACGGCAGCCCGGCGGCCATCGTCGACCGGCAGGCCGGAGGCGTCCACGTGCGCGTGCAGCCGCTCGAGTGGTTCCCCGACGACAAGGGCGGCGGGCGCAGCCGCGGCGTCCCGTCGGACGTCCAGCTGGACCTGTTCATGTCGTCGGTGCAGGAGCACCCTGCGGGTTTCCGGGTCCATTACGTCGTCACGCATCTCGGCCGCGACCGGCACGCGAGCACGGTCCAGGAACTGCCGGCCGTCTACCCGCTCCTCGGCTTCGACCGCTACGTCTACTACGGCGGGCCGGCGCCATGGACGGGCGCCCTGACGGCTGTCATTGATGCCGTTTCGCCGCTTGAGACGCCGCCGTGGCAGGGCCGCGACCAGACCGAGACGTGGGGTAGCCACGTCGACGCGACGGGCGAAGGCGTGACGGTCTATGTGCCGGGTGCTTACGGCCACAGCGTCGGTTTCCGCCTCGACCAGAGCGTGGGCGGCCGCCGGATCGGGACCAACTACTTCCACCTCACGGCGGCCCTCGGCCTCGAGCCGGGCGAGGTCCGCGAGGGCGACTACTACGTCTTCGCCGGCGCCGTCGGCGCGGCCCGCGACGCGATCGCCGCGCTCCACGCGGCCGAGCCGCCCGGAGACCTGTTCCCGCCGTTCGGGTTCGGGCATACGCCACGCGAGGGGGACACCGTCGCCGGAACCGTCGCCATTCGCGGCATCGCCATGGACGACACGGGCGTCGAGCGCGTGGAGGTCCTGCTCGATGGCGCGCCGCTCGGGGCGGCGCAGACGGCGCTTCCGAGCCCCGAGCTGGGCGTCGAGTGGAGCGCGCTCGGCGCGCGCGCCGGCTACGCGTTCGCGTGGGACACGCGCGCCGTGGCCGACGGGCCGCATCGCCTCGGCGTGCGCATCGCCGACGCGGCCGGGCACGTCGCGGAGTACGAGTCCGCCGTCGTCGTCGCCAACGGTGCCGGGCGCAGCGCCGCACCGCCCGCAGGGCCCACGCCGCTGCAGGCGCCGTCGCGGGACCGGGCAGGCCGCCCGTGAGGCGGGAAATCTCGGTGAGGAGCACGGACCGGCGCCCTGCACCCCGGCGCCGGGCGTTTCTTGCTGCCCGTCTGCCCGCCCCCCATGTCCCGCCTGTCCGTCGCGCTCTGCACCTACAACGGGGCGTCCTTCCTTCAGGCGCAGCTCGACAGCATCGCGGCGCAGACGCGGCTGCCCGACGAGCTCGTCGTCCGCGACGACGGCTCGGCCGACGGCACCGTCGCCCTCGTGCGCGCGTTCGCGGAGCAGGCGCCGTTCCCGGTGCGCCTGCTCGAGAGCGCCGAGAACGTCGGGTACGTCAAGAACTTCGAGGCGGCCATCGCCGCCTGCACGGGCGACCTCATCGCGCTCTCGGACCAGGACGACGTGTGGCTGCCGCACAAGCTCGCCCGCCTCGAGGAGGCCCTCGGCGATGACCCGCGCGTCCTGCTCGCCTTCTCCGACGCCCTCCTCGTCGACGAGGCGCTGGAGCCGCTCGGGCGGACAGTGTGGGAGTCGGTCTGGCTGAGCCCCGCCGTCCGGCGGCGCTTCCACGGCGGCGTCGCGCAGTCGCCGCTGCTCGGCGGGACGTTCGTCACCGGCGCGACGGCGTGCTTCCGGGCCGCGCTCGTGCCGCTCGCGCTCCCGATCGACCTGCCGCACTGGCACGATGCCTGGCTGGCGCTCGTCGCGATGCTCCACGGCCGTGTGGCGCTGGTCGAGGAGCCGCTCGTGCTGTACCGGCAGCACGGCCGCAACGTGCTCGGCGCGCCGGCGCGCGTCGACCGCCGGCTCGGGCGGCGCGTGGCCCGGCTCGTCTGCGGCGACGCCGAGCTCGAGGCGCTCACGGCCGAGACCGCCGGCCGGCTCAGCGAGATGGCCCGGCAGGCACGCGCGCGGCTCGCCGCCGCCGGCGCGCTCACGCCCGACGCCGACCGCGTGCTCGGCGGGATGGCCGACTTCCACACGCTGCGGGCTGCGCCCCCGGCCTACCCGCGGCGCCTCGGTGCGGTCCTGCGCCGCCTCTCACGCGGCCACTACCACACCTACGGCGGCGGGCTTCGAATGGCCGCCCGCGACCTGCTCCGGCGATGACTGCACCCGAGCGCTCTGCACGGGCTATCGACGTCGTGCTCGTCAACTGGAACTCGGACGACGATCTCCGCGCGTGCCTCCGCACGCTCGCGGGCATCCCGGACGCCGACCTCGTGCGCTCCGTCGTCATCGTCGACAACGCCTCGGCGGACGGCTCGGCGGACGGACTTCCCGAGGCACTCGCCGGCGCCCCGGTGACGGTCCTGCGCAACGGCGAGAACTGCGGCTTCGGGGCCGCCTGCAACCAGGGCGCCGCGCTCGGGGAGGCCGAGTTCGTGCTGTTCCTCAACACCGACATCGAGGCGGCGGCGGGCGCGCTCGCCACGCCCGTCGCCTTCCTGCGCGACCCGGCCAACGCGCGCGTCGGCATCTGCGGCGTCCAGCTCGCCGACCGCGCGGGGCACGTCCACGCGTCGTGCTCGCGCTTCCCGACGCCCGTAGCCGCGGCCGCGCGTGCGGCCGGGCTCGACCGGCTCGGCGTCGTCCGGCCGCACTTCCTCGCCGAGTGGGACCACGCCGAGACGCGCGCCGTGGACCAGGTCATGGGTGCCTTCTTCTTCGTCCTCCGCGCGGCATTCGAGGCGCTCGGCGGCTTCGACGAGCGGTTCTTCGTCTTCTTCGAGGAGCTCTACTTCTCGCTGCGCGCCCGGCAGGCCGGCTGGGCGACGGTGGTCCCCGCGACGGCGCGGGTCGTGCACCCGGCCGCCGCGGCGGCGCGGCCGAGCGCCGTCCGACAGTTCTACTTCGCCCGCAGCCGAGTGCTGTACGGCCACAAGCACTTTGGCCGTCC
>JBBSQZ010000117.1:0-10269 GCA_038243565.1 Rhodothermales bacterium
GTGTGGCTCTCGGACATCGCGACCGTCGCCGACACGCTCGACGCGCTCCGCGACCTCGGCCGTGTGACGGGCCGGGAGAAAGAAGGCGAGCGCCTCGCGGCTGAGGTCGCCGGCGCCTTCGACGCGCTCGATCGGCCTGCGCCGGTCCGCGCGGCGTACCTCATCTGGCGCGACCCGTGGATGACCGTCGGCGCGGACACGATCGTCCACGACGTGATGGCGCGCGGCGGGCTCGACAACGTCTTCGGCGACCGCACGCGCTACCCGGCCGTCACGGCAGAGGAACTCGCCGAGGCGCGCCCGGAGGCCGTCCTGCTCTCGTCCGAGCCGTTCCCGTTCGCCGAGAAGCACCTCGCGGAAGTCCGGCAGATCGTCCCCGGCGCCGCCATCGCGCTCGTCGACGGAGAGGCGTTCTCGTGGTACGGCCCGCGCCTCGCGCTGGCGCCGGCCGAGATCGCGCGCGTGCGCCGTCAACTCGCGGCGGAGCGGGAAGGGTGAGCGCGGGCGCGCGTACGCCGCGTCCATTCTCCCGCTCCCCTCATGGCCAGCACGACCACGGCCGCCGGCACCTTCCAGATCGGCGGTGACCTGCCCGTCCACCGCCTCGGCTTCGGCGCGATGCGCATCACCGGCACCGGCATCTGGGGCCCGCCGGCCGACCACGACGAGGCGATCCGTGTGCTGAACTGCGCCGTCGAGCTCGGCGTGACGCTCATCGACACGGCCGACAGCTACGGCCCGTTCGTCTCCGAGGACCTCATCGCCGAGGCGCTCACCCCGTACCCGGACGATCTCGTCGTGGCGACGAAGGGCGGATTGCTCCGCACCGGCCCGGACCAGTGGAAGCCCTGCGGCCGGCCGGACTACCTCCGGCAGTGCGTCGAGATGTCGCTCCGGCGCTTGAAGTTGGACCAGATCCCGCTCTACCAGCTCCACCGCATCGACCCGGCCGTCCCCGCCGACGAGCAGTTCGGCGTCCTCAAGGAGATGCAGGACGCCGGGAAGGTCCGCCACGTTGGCCTGAGCGAGGTGTCCGTGGACGAGATCGAGGCGGCGCGGAAGGTCCTGCCCATCGCGACGGTCCAGAACGAGTACAACCTCGGCACGCGCAAATCTGAGGACGTCCTCGACTACTGCACCCGCGAGGGCATCGGCTTCATCCCGTGGTTCCCGCTCGACGCGGGCAAGCTCGCGGACTCCGAGACGCTCACGGACGCGACCGAGGCGCTCTCGGCGACGGCGTCGCAGGTCGCGCTGGCGTGGCTGCTCAAGCGCTCGCCCGTCGTGCTCCCGATCCCCGGCACGTCGAGCGCCCGGCACCTCGAGGAGAACGTCGCCGCGGCGGACGTCGAGATGCCGGACGAGTGGTTCGAGCGCCTCGACGAGGAGGCGCGGGACGCGTAGCACCTCAGTGCTGCGACCACCTTCGGCCCCTCCTGTGGGCTGCGCCTTCGCTGCGCGGTCAGGAGGGGAGCGTCCGCGAGACGCCCGAGCAAATCGGATCCGTCAGTAGCGACTGGTCAGGGCACTCAGGACTTTCCTCAGGATCCGCGTCCGGAAGTCCCCGGTTTCGTATCCAGGCCGGCGCGCGGCCGGCCCTTCTCTTTCCTCGTTGATGTCTCCACTCGTCGTTTTCTC
This sequence comes from Rhodothermales bacterium, assembly GCA_038243565.1. Lineage (GTDB taxonomy): Bacteria > Bacteroidota > Rhodothermia > Rhodothermales > Rubricoccaceae > DASVSE01. The sequence continues at coordinate 1,639 of JBBSQZ010000117.1, forward strand.
CCACCTTCGGTGGGATTTCGTCACCCAGCGGCCGCAGCACCTCCTCTCGCGCCTCGCGGCGAAGCGGCCTGTCCTGTTCGTCGAAGAGCCCGTGTTCGACGCTGAGGTCGAAGCCGGCAAAGACGCCTTTGCCGAGCGCATCGACGCGGCGCCCGGCGTGACCGTCGTGCGCGTCCACACCGGGCTGCGCGAGGGCGGCTTCACGTCCGGCCAGACCGCCGCGGTGGTGCCCGTCGTCCAAGCGCTCGGCGCCGAGGCGGGCGAGGTCGACGTGTGGTTCTACACGCCGCTCGCGCTCCCGCTGCTCGAGGCGCTCCCCGAGACCGGCGTCGTCGTGTTCGACGTGATGGACGAGCTCTCGGCGTTCGACTTCGCCCCGCCCGAGCTCCTCGCGCAGGAGCAGGCGCTCCTCGACCGCGCCGACGTCGTGTTCACCGGCGGCCCGAGCCTCTACCGTGCCAAGAGGGACCGCCACGCAAACGCCCACCAGTTCACGTCGTCCGTGGACGCCGCGCACTTCGCGCAGGCACTGACGGCTGCGGATCCTGCCGACCAGGCCGGCATCCCGCACCCGCGCCTCGGCTTCTTCGGCGTCATCGACGAGCGCCTGGACACGGCCCTCGTCGGCGCCGTCGCACAGACGCGGCCGGACTGGCAGATCGTGATGATCGGGCCGGTCGTCAAGATCGACGCGGGCAGCCTGCCGCAGGCGCCGAACCTGCACTGGCTCGGCGGCCGCGACTACGCGGATCTGCCCGCCTACCTCGGCGGCTGGGACGTCGCCCTCCTCCCGTTCGCCCGCAACAGGTCCACCGAGTTCATTTCGCCGACCAAGACGCTCGAGTACATGGCCGCCGAGACGCCCATCGTCTCGACACCGATCACGGACGTCGCCGAGCCTTACGGCGGCATCGTCGGGCTGGCGAGCACGCCCGCCGAGTTCGTCGCCGCCTGCGCCGCGGCCCTCGACGAGACGGACGGCCAGCGCAACGCCCGCGTCGACGCCATGCGCGGCGTCCTCGCGGCGACCTCGTGGGACCGCACGGCGGCGGCCATGGAAACGCTCATCGAGGAGGCTCGCGAACAGGTCGCAACTCAGTGAAGTTTGAGCGCGTCGGGCCGTCCCCGATTGCCCTTCTGGAAAGACGACGGTGTGTCACACGTCGTGCACACCTTCGGACTCTCTCATCCCATCTCCTCTCGTGTTCGATACCCTCATCGTCGGCGCAGGCTTCGCCGGGGCGGTCCTCGCCGAGCGCCTCGCGACCGAGCTCGGCCAGCGCGTGCTCATCATCGACAAGCGCTCGCACATCGCCGGCAACGCCTACGATCACTACAACGACGACGGCCTGCTCGTCCACCGCTACGGCCCGCACATCTTCCACACCAACGCCCGTCGCGTCTTCGACTACCTCTCGCGCTTCACCGCGTGGCGGCCGTACGAGCACCGCGTCCTCGCGAGCGTGGACGGGCAGCTCGTGCCGATCCCGATCAACCTCGACACGATCAACACGCTGTACGGGCTGAAGCTGACCTCGTTCGAAGTCGAGAAATTCTTCGCCTCCGTCGCTGAGCCGCGCACGCCGATCCGGACGAGCGAAGACGTCGTTGTGAGCGCCGTCGGGACCGAGCTGTACAAGAAATTTTTCCGCAACTACACGCGCAAGCAGTGGGGCCTCGACCCGAGCGAGCTCGACGCGAGCGTCACGTCGCGGGTGCCGACACGGACCAACCGCGACGACCGCTACTTCACGGACACGTTCCAGGCGATGCCGCTGCACGGCTACACGCGGATGTTCGAGCGGATGCTGGACCATCCCAACATCCAGGTGATGCTCAACGCGGACTTCGAGCAGATCAGGGACGTCATCCCGTACACCACGCTGATCTACACCGGGCCGGTCGACGAGTACTTCGGCTTCCGCTACGGCAAGCTGCCGTACCGCTCGCTCCAGTTCAAGCACGAGACGCACGCGGTCGAGACGTTCCAGCCGGCGCCGGTGGTCAACTTCCCGAACGAGCACGCCTACACGCGCTGCACCGAGTTCAAGTACCTCACCGGGCAGACGCACCCGCGCACGGCCGTCGTGTACGAGTACCCGCAGGCCGAGGGCGACCCGTACTACCCGATCCCGCGACCGGAGAATGCGGCGCTGTACCGCAGGTACCAGATGCTCGCGGACGCCGAGCCGGACGTGCACTTCGTGGGCCGCCTCGCGACGTACCGGTACTACAACATGGACCAGGTGACGGCCCAGGCCCTGTCTCTCTTCGACGAGATCGCCGCCGCCCACGCGGCCTCCGGCGACGGCGGCGCCACGCCCGCGCCGCGCCCGACGGCCACGCGCAAGGCCACGCTTCCAGGCCACGCGCCGGACAAGGCCATCCTGTACGCCGTGGACAAGGGCGCCGCCGAGGCGGGCGCTAGCGTGGACCTCGAGGCGCCCGTATCGGGCGACGGCGGCGGCGCCCCGGCGCCGGAGGCATAGGCCCTTCGCCGAGGCGCTCCGTGTGAGCGCCTCGGTGCTGCGGCCACTCCTTACCGGGGTGTCTGCCACAGGACTTGCGCAACCCAAGGTGTGTCATTGCGAGCGCAGCGAAGCAGTCTCGTCGTTCAGCGCGCTGCAGTGAGAGATGGGCACGCCGACCTTCGGTGCGCGTCGCTCGCCGGGACAACCAATGCGGCGCATCCGGGCGTAGTATCATACCAAATCCGGCTGCACGATCACAAGGCCGTAGGGACATGGCGTGCCATGTCGGCGCTGCTCGGCCCTGGACTTGGCACGCCATGTCCCTACGCCAGATACGAGGCTACGCCAGATCCGAGGCGCCGCAACCGGATTTGGTATCAGACCGCGCAACAGCGCCTGGTCGCAGCACCGAGTGCTGTGGTCACCTCGTATTGACAGGTTTGTGCTCGTCCCGGTCGACCACCCCTGGCCCCTCCTCGCCACGAGGGGAGCGTGCCGGGAGACGTCAGCGCAAGTCAGATCCGTCAATAGCGCCTGGTCGCAGCACTGAGGGGGTGGGTGGTTTGAGATCTACTCCGGCCTCAGGCCCGAAATGGGCGCGAACGACTGCGACGGGTACGCGCCCGGGCCGGCCGGTGTCTGGATCTGGACGAAGCGGTGGCCCGAGCGCTTGTGGCACGCGTTGCAGCCGTCGAGCATGAGCGCGTACGTCGAGTCGAAGCGGGCGCGGTCGCCCGAGCGCGCCGCGGCGCGCAGGCGCTGCGCCCGCGGCAGCGCCACCTCGGCCGCGATCTCGCTGATGTCGATGCCCTCGTTCGTGATGCCGCCGTTGATGAGGCGCTCCGTGTTCTGCTGGATCTCGCCCGCGTAAAAGGTCGCGAGCGGCCAGTTGTCCGCCTCCGCCGCGTCGTGCGCCTTCTCGGCGTAGCGCTGGTAGAGCACCATGTGGACGAGCAGCGCCTGCGTCTGGCGCTCCACGTCGCGCTGGATCTCCACCCCGCGCGCCGCCTCCGTCCCGACCTCCGGCCGGAAGACGGCGAACAGCGCCGTCACCACGGCGAACAGGGCGACCAGGAGGGCAGAGGCGGCGGCGACGGACGTGCGGTTCATTCGGGGACGATCGGGGACGATCGGGATGATGGCCGTCAATCTAGGGAGGCTGCTGAGGCCGCAGCCGGGGCACGGAGAAATCATGCCGCACTGCGGCACCTTTCCCCAACGGCCCCGTATTCCCGCTTCAACCCGACTCCGATCCCATGCCCGACCGCCCCGACGCCCTCGCCGACGTCCCGCCCGGCCTCGCCGCCGTCCTGCCGTTCCTCTACGTCGCCTGGGCCGACGGCCGCCTCGACGCGGCCGAGGTCGACGCCATCCGGCAGACGCTCGACGCGCAGCCGTGGCTCTCGGACGACGAGCGCGCGCGCCTCGCGACGTACCTCGACCCGGCCGCGCCACCCGACGCCGAGACGCTCCACGGCTGGGCGAAAACCCTCCGCACGACGCTCCGCCGCGTGCCGGACGAGGCGCGCGGCTCGCTCGCCGCGCTCGGCTCCGCCCTCGCCACGCTCTCCGCGACGGGCGACGGCGGTGGCCCTGACGTGCGGGCCGCGCTCGCCGAGATCGAGGCGGCGCTGGGCGTCGACGGGGCCGAGGAGATCCGCGAGATGGGCGACGCCGCGCCGGACCCCGGCCCGCCCGCGCTCCCGCCCGACGTGCCGCCGGCCTTCGACGTCGCTGCCTTGCAGGCCGTCCTCGACGGCGACCGCGCCGACGTGCGCAACCGGATCCGTGCCCTGCTGCAGGACCCGTTCTTCGCCTATCCCGAGCCGTCGATCAGCAAGGAGGAGTACCGCGAGCTCGTCCTCCGGTGGCTCCAGCGCCTCGCAGACGAAGGCCTCGGCGGGCTCGCCTTCCCGACCGCCTACGGAGGCGCCGGCAGCATCGGCGACTTCATCGCCTCCTTCGAGACGATCGCGTTCCACGACCTCAGCCTCGTCGTGAAGTACGGCGTGCAGTTCGGCCTGTGGGGCGGGTCCGTCGCGCAGCTCGGCGGCGAGGCGCAGAAGGCCGAGCTCCTGCCCCGGATCGCGAGCCTCGACCTGCCCGGTGCCTTCGCGATGTCCGAGCGCGCCCACGGCTCCAACGTCCGCGACCTCAACACGACGGCGACGCTCGACGGCGACGCCTGGATCATCAATACGCCCGAGCCGCGCGACCACAAGGAGTGGATCGGCAACGCGGCCGCGCACGCCCGCATGGCGACCGTCTTCGCGCAGCTCACCATCGACGGCGACGGCTACGGCGTCCACGCCTTCCTGGTGCCGCTCCGCGACGAGGCGGGCGAGATCCTGCCGGGCATCCGGATCGAGGACTCGGGCTACAAGATGGGCCTCAACGGCGTCGACAACGGCCGCATCTGGTTCGACCAGGTCCGCATCCCTCGCACGAACCTCCTGAACCGCTTCGCGCAGGTGAGCGAGGACGGCACGTACACGAGCCCGATCGCGAGCGAGGGCAAGCGCTTCTTCGTGATGCTCGGGACGCTCGTCGGCGGGCGCATCGCCGTCGGCAACGCGTCCAACAGCGCGGCGAAGGCGGGCCTGACCATCGCCGTCCGCTACGGCGCGCGGCGCCGGCAGTTCGGCCCGGCCGGCGCGCCCGAGGTGCCGCTGCTGGACTACCTCTCGCACCAGCGCCGCCTGCTGCCGCTCGTCGCCACGAGCACCGGCCTCACGTTCGCCCTGCACGACCTCACGGAGCGCTTCGCGGCGCTCCCGCCGGGCAGCGACACGCGCGAGATCGAGGCGCACGCCGCCGCCCTGAAGTCGCTCGCGTCGTGGCACAGCACGCGCTCCTTGCAGGAGGCCCGCGAGGCGACCGGCGGTGAGGGCTACCGCTGGACGTCCCGCATCGCGCACCGCAAGGCCGACGCCGACATCTTCACGACGTTCGAGGGCGACAACACGGTCCTGATGCTCCAGGTCGCGAAGGGCCTGCTCTCGGCGTACCGCCAGGAGTTCTCGGACCTCAACGTCGCCGGCATCGTCCGCTTCCTCCGCGACCGCGCCGACGCGGCGCTCGGCGAGGTCAACCCGGTCGCGCGGCGCAACACGGACGAGAGCCACCTCCTCGACCCGGACTGGCACCGCGCGCTCCTCGAGCGCCGCGAGCGCCAGCTCCTCGTCTCGGCCGCCGCCCGCCTCAAGGGCCGCATCGACCGCGGCGAGGACTCGTTCGACGCCTTCGTCGACGTCCAGGACCACCTGCTCACGCTGGCGAACGCGCACGGCGAGCGCCTCGTGCTCGAGGCGTTCCAGGCGGCCGTCGAGCGCACGCCCGAAGGCCAGGTCCGGACCGTGCTCTCGCTCCAGTGCGCGCTCTACGCGCTCTCGCGCGTCGAGGCGGACCGCGCGTGGTTCCTCGAGCAGAACCTCTTCGACCCGCCCGTCGCCAAGGCCATCCGGACCCAGGTCAACGCGCTGCTCGCGCGCCTGCGGCCCGTCGCCGTCGAGCTGGTCGACGCGTTCGGCATCCCGGACGCGCTGCTCGGCTCGGACATCGCCACGGCGATGGACGCGCCCGCGCCGCCGGCGGACGTGCCCGATGTCGAGCCCGAGGCGCCGGTGAAAGGCCAGCACGGGGCATGAGGATCACCGACCTCGAGCCGGGCGAGACGTACGTCGTCGTCCGGCCTTTCCGCGACGCCCGCGGGACGCTCGTGCACGTCGGCGACCGCGAGACGTTCGAGGGCGTCTCGTTCCTGCCGGCCGAGGGCGGCTTCGCCGTCCGCTTCCGGCAGGAGACGCTCGTGCTGCGCGAGGACGACCAGCACGAGGTCGTCGAGCACGCCGAGCGGTTCCTGCGGCCCGAGGCGTAGGTTTCTCGCCTGAACCACCGCCCGCTCGATGAAGCCACTTCTGTCTGCCCTGCTTCTCCTCGGCGCCTGCTCGCCCGCCCGCCAGGCGGCGGTGCCCGAGGCTCGGCCCACCGCACCGGCCGGCGTCACGCCGTGCTCGAACTGTGCCGCGTGGAACGTGCCCCACGCGCCGGTCCACCTCTACGGCTCGACGTACTACGTCGGGACGAATGGGCTCGGCTCCGTCCTCATCACGTCGCCCGAGGGCCATATCCTCATCGACGGCGCGCTCCAGGAGTCCGCGCCGCTCATCGCGGCGAACGTCGTGGCGCTCGGCTTCCGGATGGCGGACGTCAGGCTGATCCTGAACACGCACGCGCACTTCGACCACGCGGCCGGCCTCGCGGCGCTCCAGCAGGCGTCCGGCGCGGCCGTCGCCGCGAGCCCGGCCAGTGCCGCGGTCCTCGAAGCCGGCCACCCCGGCCCGGACGACCCGCAGGTCGCCGAGCTGCTCCCGATCCCGATGGCGCCCGTCCGCAACGTCCGACGCCTCGACGACGGCGAGACGGTTCGCGTCGGGCCGCTCGCGCTGACGGCCCACTTCACGCCCGGCCACACCGCCGGCGGCACGACGTGGACGTGGACCGCCTGCGAGGGCGGCCGCTGCCTCAACATGGTCTACGCCGACAGCCTCACGCCCGTCTCGGAGGACGGCTACCGCTTCAGCGCCAGCACGCGCTACCCGACGATCCTGTCGGACTTCGCGCACAGCTTCGCCGCCGTCGAGGCGCTGCCGTGTGACGTGCTCATCACGCCGCACCCCGGGGCGTCCGACCTCTTCCAGCGCATCGCGGCCGGCACGCTCGTCGACGCGACGGCCTGCGCGCGCTATGCCGAGGCGGCGCGCCAGCGCCTCGCCGCGCGCCTCGAGACGGAGCGGGCGAATCCGTAGCGCACAAAAACGCCCGCCCGACGCGTGTCGGGCGGGCGGAGCCTGAAGGCGGTGCTTCGAGGCCGTGCCGGATCAGTTGGCGACCTCGGGGCGCGTCATGCGGCTGCGCTGGAAGGCGTCGCGCTGGCCGTAGAAGTCGTACACCGTCTCGAGGTAGGTATCGTCGGCCGTGTTCGGCCAGTTGTCCTTCGGGAAGCCGGGCGCCGTCTTGAGGCGCTTCTTGTCCACATCGAGCACGAGGCGCTCGTTCTTGGTGTCGACCGTGAAGGCTTCGAGCGGGACGGCGAAGAGCTTGTCGCCGATGCCGAGGAAGCCGCCGAAGTCGAGCACGGCGTACTGGACGCGAGCCGAACCGGTGTCGATCATCAGGTCCTTGATCTCGCCGAGCGACTCGCCGGCGGGGTTGAGGACGTTGGTTCCGGTGAGGGTGGTAGCAGAGAGAATAGTCATCTGGAAGAGGAGTTTTATGAATAGAGTAGAGAAGTGAAGCGTGCCATCTGGCGTGCTTATTGTTTCTTACCGGACAAGGTATTGAGGGTTCCGTTGTTGTCTAGAAGGTCGAGTGAACACCCGGATCGACGTTTCGAGGCGCCGTTACGAGGCGCTCCTGGCGCGTGCGACGAGCCCGTACGCTGCGATGCCGAACGCGACGGACACGTTCAGCGACGCCTTCACGCCCCACTGCGGCAGCCCGACGACGAGGTCGGCGGATGCGAGGAGCCGTTCTGGGACGCCGTCCAGCTCGTTGCCGAGCACGAGCGCGAGCGGGAACGCGTCCATCGGGACCGCCTCGGGTGGGATGGCCCCGGACGTCCGCTCGAGCGCCGCGACGGTGTAGCCCGCCGCGCGCAGGCGTGCGAGGAGCGCGTCAACGTCCGCCTCCTCCGACCACGGGACGGCGTCCTGCGCGCCGAGCGCCGTCTTGGCGACGCCGCGGTGCTCCGGGCCGGGCGTGATGCCGGTGAGGTAGACGTGCGCGAGGCCGGCCGCGTCCGACGTGCGGAAGACGGAGCCGACGTTGTGCGCCGAGCGGATGTCGTGCGCGACGACGACGATGGGGTGGGGGAGGCGGTCCACAGATCGAGCAGGGCGAGAGGCGACAAGATCGCGGCGCGCGCGCACCGACTGTTCGCGCGAAACTGCCTTGACGCCCGGCCCGCCCGGCCCGACGTTGCGCGAACCCGACCGGCTTCCCGTCCGACCATGCCCCAATTCGTCCGCCCGGCGCTCCTCGCCGCGCTCGTCCTCGCCACCGCCGCCTGCGACTCGGGCAGCGACGTGCTGCCGCTCGGCGGCCGGCTCTACGTCACGCTCGAGGGCACCAACCAGATGAAGCTCGAGGCCGATCTCGA